>CAZHPO010000126.1:0-2549 GCA_964534615.1 uncultured Oscillospiraceae bacterium | reverse complement strand
CCTGAGCCGAGGGCATATTTTTTACTTGTGTTCTTTGTGGATCAGGCCAAATGCCTTAGAAAATTCCATCACGACCAGAGGAACCAGGATCAGTCCCATACAAACCAGATAATGAACAGGCTTCAAAGCGATCAGACCAAAAATGGTACGAACCGGAGTAAAGGCCACCAATGCCACCAGTGCCGCAGAGATCAGAGCTGCTTTATTCAGTGTCTTGTTGGTGAAAGGTCCGATTTTAAACAGAGAATGCTCTGAACGCATATTGAATGCCTGAACCACCTGGCTCAGAGCCAGCACCATAAAAGCCATTGTCTGGCCGCCGGTCTCACCGTATCCAAACACCTGATTACCAAGCCAGAATGCGATCAGAGACAAGGTACCAAACATAACACCCTGTAACACGGTACGAACACCAAAACCATGGGCAAAGAGCCCCTCATTCTTGGGCTTGGGTTTGTGATCCATAATGTCCTTTTCTACAGGCTCCATACCCAGCGCAACCGCAGGCAGCGAATCAGTAACCAGATTGATCCACAGCAGTTGAATGGAGATCAACGGGCTCTTTTGCCACAGCAACATGGCCACAAAAACCGTGATTACTTCGCCAATATTGGTACCCAGCAGGAAACCGACCACTTTTTTAATATTGGCATAGATGCCACGACCCTCCCGGACAGCATCAACAATGGTTGCAAAGTTGTCATCGGTCAAAGTCATATCAGCTGCACCCTTGGCCACATCGGTGCCGGTAATGCCCATAGCGCAGCCGATATCAGCTGCTTTCAATGCAGGTGCATCGTTCACACCGTCACCGGTCATGGACACGACCTGACCTTTGCGCTGCCAAGCCTTGACAATGCGGATCTTATTCTCCGGGGATACACGGGCATAGACAGAGATATTTTCCACCTGCTCATCCAACTCATAGTCTGTCATTGCATCCAGTTCTGCTCCGGTGATGGCACGATCTCCCTCCAGCAAAATTCCCAACTCACGTGCAATGGCAGAAGCCGTCACTACGTGGTCACCTGTGATCATAACAGGCTTGATGCCTGCCTTCCGGCAAATCGCAACTGCATCTTTTGCTTCGGGACGAGGAGGATCGATCATTCCCACCAGACCCATGAATGTAAGACCACTTTCCAGTTCATCCGACGTGGGGTTTTCAGGAATATAATCAATTTCCTTATAAGCAATGGCCAGCACACGTAATGCATCACTGCTCATTTTTTCGGTAAAGCGCTTTGCCTTTTCCAAATCGCCACTAACGCACCGACTTGCCATCATATCAAAAGCGCCCTTTACAATAACAACATATTTGCCATTGATCTGGCAAACAGTTGTCATCAGTTTCCGGTCAGAGTCGAAGGGGATTTCTGCCAGACGAGGATACTTTTTAGTCAAATCCTCCTTAGGCATACCGTTTTTGTGGGCGGCGAATACAATTGCCGTCTCTGTAGGATCACCAATGTGCTGTTCTTCTGTACCATTGAATACCACCGCACCATCACAGCACAGCGTACCATATTGCAGCAGCTTACAAACAGCCTCGCTGTTTCCATTGGAGATATTTTCCGTATCTTCCGCTCCATCCAGATATGCACGAACCAGTGTCATTCGGTTCTGGGTCAGCGTACCGGTCTTATCAGAGCAGATAACAGAGGCACTGCCCAGCGTTTCCACGGCGGGCAAACGACGAATGATCGCATTTTTCTTGACCATTCTTTGTACGCCAATGGACAACACAATGGTAACGATCGCCGGCAAGCCTTCCGGAATGGCGGAAACAGCCAGGGAAACGGCGATCATAAAGATCTCCAGTGCAGGTGTATCGTTTACAATACCGATCACAAATATCACAGCGCAAACTGCCAGCGCCATAACGCCAAGATACTTGCCCAATTGAGCCAACTTCTGCTGCAACGGTGTCTGGCCATCTTCCTCGCCTTCCAGCAGGTTGGCAATTCGTCCCATTTCCGTATCCATGCCGGTAGCGGTAACGATTGCCGTCGCAGTGCCGTAGGTCACGGAGCATCCGGAAAACACCATATTGGTTCGATCGCCCAAGGGGGCTTTCTCTGCCACGACAGCAGAGGCATCCTTCTCGCTGGGAACGGATTCACCGGTCAACGCTGATTCTTCACATTTGAGGCTGACAGAGCGCAGCAGCCGTGCATCTGCCGGGATAAAGTCACCGGCTTCCAATCGAATAATATCACCGGGCACCAGTTCCGATGCTTCAATGATTTTTTCCACCCCATTGCGGATCACGCGCGCATGGGGTGCAGACAGTCCTTTAAGGGCATCAAGTGCTTTTTCCGCCTTGCTTTCCTGCATCACGCCCATGATCGCATTCATCACAACGATGAGCAAGATCAAAAGCGGCTCAAAATACTCATTTGTTTTTTCTACGATGGTAACTGCCAGAGATACACCTGCCGCAGCCAGCAAAATCAGGATCATGGTGTCCTTAAACTGGTCAATAAACCGCTGGAAATTGGTTTTCTTTTTCTTTTCACGCAGTTTGTTTTCACCAAATTGCCCACGCT
>CAZHPO010000125.1:0-2549 GCA_964534615.1 uncultured Oscillospiraceae bacterium | reverse complement strand
ATATCTAATATTTAGAGTGGTCGGACCGATTTGGTGCTTCAGCTCCCAAACCAGGCGCCCTACCAACTGGGCCACACCCGGAAATATTTACTATACCAAATGCTGGGAAAAGATAAGATAGCTTTGTCAGCGAAAGCTATTATACACGATTGTTTTTAAAAAAGCAACTGAAAAATGTCAAAACATCGCTACTCTTTCTAAAATGTCCAGTTTTCAAATTGTATAACAAGCTACTGGGTGTGTCAAACTAAGGTGAATCAAAGCGAAAGAGGCGGAAAATGGTGAAAAAACTTCTTTGCGTGGCAATGCTATTAATGGTTAGCACATTGCCGGTAATGGCCGATGACATGCCTGAACAGGAAAAAGTGATCTATTTGACATTTGATGATGGTCCGGGGTGCTACACAGCTCAATTGCTGGATATCCTGAAACGGAATGACACAAAGGCGACGTTTTTTCTTGTCAACACGGGAACGAATATGGAAGAATTGCTGCAAAGGATGGTATCAGAGGGACACAGTGTGGGCATTCACTCTTATAGCCACGACTTTAAAACCATTTACGCAAATGATGAAGCGTTTATGGATGATATTTATTCCATGCAACGTACGATTTTTGAAAAATGTGGTACCATAACCAATTTAATGCGTTTCCCTGGTGGTGGCTCGAATACGATTAGCCGTCGATATTGCGATGGAATCATGTCTCGATTGACTCAAAGAGTCCTGCAGGAGGGCTTTCGGTATTTTGATTGGAATGTAGACAGTGGGGATGCTTATGGCTGTCCTGACCCGGAGCAGATATTTCAGAGGGTGATCGCTGGGATCCGGGGGAAGGATCAGGCGGTGGTGTTGCAGCATGATGTAAATGGGTGCAGCGTTAAAACTGTTGAACGAATCATTTTGTGGGGAAAACGCAATGGTTACACATTTCAGCCCCTGACGGAACAGAGCCCAGCCTGCCGCCACAAGGTTCAAAATTGATTGCTGTTAATTGTGGTTTCTGCCTTGCTTTTTTGGTTACAGAATGATATAGTTAACAAAGTCGAATAATCGGTGTAAGATGCCAAGGAACGGAGATACCATATGGATCAGTTTTTAAATAGAATAAAGGAATTTTGGGCAACCAAAAATATTTTTAAAATCATCGCAATCGAATTGCTTGTTATTGCTGGGCTACTGTGCGTGCTGTTTGCTGTATCTGTAGATATTGATATGAAACTCAACGGAGATGAGATCGTTACCATAGAAGCTGGGTCACGCTTTCAAGATCCGGGTGCAACGGCTACCATGGATGGAAAACAGCTGACGGTGAAAGTATCGGGCGAAGTCAATACAAAAGAGCCGGGTACATATACCCTATGCTACAAGGCAAGGTACCTGCTCAGTGTCAAAAAGGTCTACCGGACGGTGGAAGTGTTGGAGGCAGAGGGGCCGACAATCAAGCTGGTGGATGGCAAGAAAATCACCATTACCATGTGCCCGAAATTTACAGATCCCGGCTTTACTGCTGTGGACAAGTATGGTGCAGATATTACGGATCGAGTAAAGGTTACCGGGGAAATTGATCCCATGTCGGAGGGAACCTACGAGCTGACCTATACTGTGACGGACGATGAAGGACGTACCGCTGAGGTAAAGCGCACAGTGGTGGTGGAGGTTCCCAAACAACCGGATGCGGTTGATCCGGATGGAAAAGTGATTTACCTGACTTTTGATGACGGTCCCGGAAAATACTATCAGCAGCTGCTGGCGGTGTTGGATAAATATAATGTAAAGGCCACCTTCTTTGTGGTCAAGAAAAATAACGACATGGACAGGTTGGCACAGATCGCTGCGGCAGGCCATGCAATAGGCATCCACTCTGTAACCCATGAATGGTCTATTTACAAAAGCGAGGAAAGTTTCCTGGATGATCTGTACGGAATGCAGGAGATTATTAAAAATGCGACCGGCGTGACCACGACATTGATGCGTTTCCCCGGCGGCAGTTCCAATACCGCCAGTAGGAAGTATTGCGAAGGCATTATGACAACACTGACCCAAAAGGTGACGGCTTTGGGCTTCCAGTATTTTGACTGGGATGTGGACAGCAATGATGCCGGCGGTGCTAAAACGGCAGATGAGGTTTATCAAAATGTCGTCAACGGCATTGGAAATAAGAAAACAGCAGTGGTGCTTCAGCATGATACAAAGGAATACAGCGTTGAGGCCGTGGAGCGGATCATCCAGTGGGGGCTGGCCAATGGCTATACTTTCCAGGCATTGACACCCTCCAGTCCTACGTGCCATCACAGGGTAAACAACTGATATACAATATTTAATAGCAGCAGGGGAGGGCGCAGTCTTTCCCCTGCTTTTTTAGCATCAAAAAAGAATTCTCTGTTCTGAATGAAAATGAAATGAAAAATTTGTGATTTTTTCTAAAAAAGTAGTTGACAAATGACGCAAAGGGTGGTATCATAGTCGAGCGCGTGTAGGGAAACTCTGCGTGCGCACTGCGATGATGCAGGAGATTGCGTTGAAAGACGGTAACTTCTGCGGAGTATG
>CAZHPO010000124.1:0-2591 GCA_964534615.1 uncultured Oscillospiraceae bacterium | reverse complement strand
CAATGGTTTCCGAGGACGAGAGTTCTGTGGGACACACGATCAAGAAGATGATCGAAGCTTACGAGCAGGGTCTGCGCTAAACAAAAAGAGGATGCCAAAGGCATCCTCTTTTTGTTTACTCTACAGGTATCTGTTCGGTGTTATCCTGGCCAACCTCTCGCACGTAGATTGTCAGGATAACGCTCTGATCGCCATAAGCAATGGTGATCTTAACACCACCACTGGCGCTGTTTCCCACACCGGTAGCCACCGTACCGTCCATGCGCACCACAGACTCATCCCCACTGGTGCAGACAAACGCACTTTGATCAAATGCCTCTTTATTGGCCACCAGATTGTACAGATCCCAGGAGAATCCATTTTGAACGCTGAAGGTAATACTGGACACAGTCAGCTTCAATTCAGGGGATTCCGGTTCTTCACCACCAAAAGCGACCGTATATTCCCCTGCTTCACTATCCCAGTTCGCGGCTTTTGTCACACTCTGCCACTGCTCCTGGGTTCCCCGGAACTGGATTTTGCTCAGTTTATCACACCATTGAAAGGCACCTTCATCGATGGCCGTCAAACCGCCGGAAATGGACACGGTTTTCAACTGACTACACCCTTGGAATGCAGCTTCCCCGATCCGGGTCACACTGTCTCCCATGGTAACAGTGGTCAGTCCAAAGCACCAGGAAAATCCGTAATCGCCGATAGAGGCAGCACCGTTTTCAATGGTAACACTGGTCAAACTCAGGCAGTTACTAAACGCATAATTTCCAATAGCCTCCACCTCAGCAGGAATGGTCAACGCTGTTACACGTTCCCCATTCAAATACAGATCCGAATTGGCCAGCGGATTTGCACCAACGCCGTCAAAAGAGATCTTGCACCAGCTGACAATGTCCTCTACATAAACCCGTTCCAATTCGTGACAGAAGAAAAATGCACCGTATCCGATCTGTTTCACACTGGCAGGGATCTGCACACTTTTCAGATAACCACAGCCTTCAAAGGCAGATGCTCCAATGCTGGTCACGCCATCTGCAATGGTAATGCTGCTCATCAGATAGCACATCTGGAACGCACCTTCACCAATGGTTATAATGTCCTTTTGAATAACCACGCTCTCCAGATGGCCACATTCATAAAAAGCCTTTGCTCCAATTGCCGTCACCGGCAGGCCATTATATCGTCTGGGAATAATAATATTTACATCTGTGCAGTTCCCAATACCGGTCACCGTATATCCATGGCCGTCTTCATTGATTGTAAATTCCAATCCCTGACTGGTTGCAATTTTCTCCGCACTGCAAGTTTTACAAATTCCATCTTCATATACATGACTTTTTACGGATCCAACTTCCGTGCAGGTGTTGATCACATCACACCGCTCGCATTTGGCACTTTGGGTACCATCAGCGATACAAGTGGCATCATCGTTTGATGCATAATCCCGGAAATCATGGCCCAATACCGTTTCAAGGGCTGTCCGGGTATGGGACCGGGGGCAACGGCTGCATGTACCCGTTTCCGTGCCATCAGCAATACAGCTGGCATCGTCATTGAAAACATAATTCTGATAATCATGGCCTAATACCGTTCCAAGGGCTGTCCGGGTATGGGACTGGGGGCAACGGCTGCATGTGCCCGTTTCCGTGCCATCGGCAATACAGATGGCATCGTCATTGAAGACATAATTCTGATAATCATGGCCCAATGCAGATATTTTTTCAGTGTAACTGGTGCCGCAAGCACAAGCAAATCTCTTTTCGCCAGTGGTCACGCAGGTGGGTTCCACAGTAGTGATCTCCTGATAATCGTGTTCCTGAAAACCAGTCCGTCGGGTCTGCTTTTCACCGCAGTCACATTTCCGCTCCTGCACCCCCTCAACAGTGCAGGAGGCTTCTGTAATCGTTTCCCATTGGCCAAAAGCATGGGTATGTAAACTGGTATTCTCGCCGCAAGCAGCCAGCAGACACATCAGCATCAAAGCAATTATTATCACTATTTTCTTGGTGTTATGCTTCATAATTTCCCTCTTTCTTTATAAATTAACATAATTTTGATTTATTATACATAAGCAGACTTTCCTTGTCAACAACAAGAAGACATCTTCCAAAAACTACCTTTCTCGTTTAATTGCAAATTTCCCGGTAGACAAACCCGCAGCCTTTTGATATAATGTAAATATGTTGGGACAGTATGGATTTCTCAGCCCCATTGGTTTAAAAACGTTCTATAATTAGGAGGACTTTCGTATGTTACATGTTCGTATTCTAAAAGCAAAAGATCCTGCCGAAGTTGGCAAGCTGGCTGCCGATCAATTTGAAGCGCTGATTGCTGCAAAGCCTGCCTGTCTGCTGGGTCTGGCCACCGGCTCCACTCCCATCCCTCTGTACCGGGAGTTGATCGCACGGGAAAAGGCCGGTCGAATCAACTTCTCCCGTGTCCGTTCCGCCAATCTGGACGAGTACAAAGGTCTGCCCGGAACCCACGAGCAAAGCTATCGCTATTTCATGCAGGAGAATCTGTTCAACCACATCTCCATCAAGCCCGAAAACACCATCGTTCCCGACGGTCTGACCGACGATGTAGAGGCTATGTGC
>CAZHPO010000123.1:0-2803 GCA_964534615.1 uncultured Oscillospiraceae bacterium | reverse complement strand
TACGCAGGTGATCGGTCAGCTCGTTGATACGGGCAGTCAGGATAGCGACCTGAACTTCGGGGGAGCCGGTGTCGCCTTCGTGGGTAGCGTTCTCCAGGATAACCTGGGTCTTCTTCTCTTTCAGAATCATGGTTAAATCCACCTTTTTTAAAATTTACCGCACGCTAAGTAGAGGGTCGGTGTTGTCCCGGAACTGAGCTGTGGGCATAGAAATATCGTCTGGCCATAGCCAGCTGAGTTATCTTATCACAAGTTTTCCCAAAAGTAAAGGGAAATTTTCAGGTTTTTTCAAATATTTTTCGGGTTTCTGCCGCATTTTTAAGGATTTCCTGCTGCAAGTCCTGCAAATCTGCGAATTTTTTCTCCGGCCGCAGAAAGGCGTAAAACTCCAAACACAGGGGTTTCCCGTAAAGATTGCCTTGAAAATCCAGAAGCCATGGCTCCACGGTCACGCCCTTTCCGCCTACGGTGGGACGGGTACCGATGTTGGTCACAGCCGGGTATGTTGCACCTTCTACGGTGGTTTTGCAGGCATAGACACCAAAAACGGGACACAGCACCCCCTCCGGCAAGTGCAGATTGGCGGTAGGTACACCGATGGTGCGGCCAATGTGTTGGCCGGAAACCACATTTCCGGTCAGGGTATAGGGGTGCCCCAAAAGCTGATTGGCTTCCTGTAAATTTCCGTTTTCCAGAGTAGCACGGATCCGGGTGGAGGAAATACGGCAGCCATTGCGATCCTGTTCCGGGATGACGGAGCAGGGAAATCCCCGTTCCTGGCAGAAAGCACGGAGCTTTTCGCTGTTGCCTTCGCCGTGATGACCAAAACGGAAATCATCGCCGCAGACAAAGCCCACAGCACCGTTTTGAACCAATCCCTCCAGAAATGCTATCCAATTGGTTGACATCACTTCTTCGCAGACCGGCAGAATATTCACTTGTTCCATACCAAAATGGCGAAGCCAGTAAACCCGATCTTCCACCGTGCTGATCAGCAGCGGTGGGCATTGGTCGAAGATGGACCGGGGATGGCGGTCAAAGGTGATGGCAGCACATTGGCAGGCAAGAACGGATGCCAGCCGACGACATTCGGCCAAAAGCGCCTGATGTCCCAGATGTACCCCATCAAAAAAACCAAGAGCGTAAATCTTTTTTTTCATAAATGATATCGAAAACATTCCGGGCGGATCATATCCGCCCCCTGCGGTGCAGCAGATTAGACCTCAAAAAAACTTTTGACGGTTGCCATCATACCGTTTTCCACTTTGCTCAGAGCCAGAAACTCCTCGTTTTGACTGTAAACACGATAGGTGCCGTCCTCTTTCCTGATGGAAAAACCATTACCATTGCGGCAGCGTTTTTCCTGATTTTCTGTCAGGGTGATGGCAGGGTAATTGCGGAACATGGTATCCACCGGCCGCAGATATTGCTCCGGGTTTTCCGTTTCCAGCAGTGTTTCCAATGGCACCGCTTCCTCAATGGCATACTCTCCGGCAGAAATGCGGCGCAGGGCAGCCATGCAACCGCCGCAGCCCAGCTTTTCACCGATATCCTTGCACAGTGTGCGGATATAAGTTCCCTTGGAACAGTGAACACGCAGGCGAATACCATCATCGCAGAAACCCAAAAAGGTCAGCTGGTGAATGGTGATGGGACGGGGCTTGCGCTCCACTTCCTGGCCTTTCCGTGCCAGATCGCACAACTTCTGACCATCCACCTTCAGGGCGGAATACATGGGGGGAACTTGCAGGATCTGCCCACGGAACTGCTCCAAAACGGCCTCAATTTCTTCCTGGGTGAAATGCGCATCCTGCTGTGTCAAAACCTTTCCGGTGATGTCTTCCGTGTCGGTGGTCAGACCCAGACGCAGGATGGTTTCATAAGTCTTTTGAGCATGTTCAAAAAATTCCACACCACGGGTGGCACGTCCCACAAATACGGGAAGAACGCCGGTGGCCATGGGATCCAGCGTGCCGCCGTGTCCGATCCGCCGGGTGTTAAAAACACGGCGCAGACGGGCGGTTACATCCTGACTGGTCCAGCCCTGGGGCTTGTCTACAATGACGATGCCGTTCATTCCGCTTCCTCGTCGGAATTTCCGGTGTTCAGGTTGTTGATCAGTTCCAGCATATGGGCACCGTAGGTGATGGAGTCGTCCAGTGCCCACTGGATTTCGGGGGTATAGCGCAGATTCAGACCTTGACCCAGACCACGGCGCAGGTAGCCGGAAGCGGATTTTAAGCCCTTCATGGCATCACTGGCCTTGTTTTCCTGCAGGAAGCTGACGTAGACTTTGGCCCAGCGCAGATCGGGTGTGGTTTCAACACGGGTAATGGAGATCAGACAATCCTGCACACGGGGGTCTTTCACAGTGCGCAGCAGGCTGCTCAGTTCCTTCTGGATCTCCTGATTGATGGCGGTAATACGTTTTTGTGACATAGGGATCCTCCTTTCAATGGTGGGAGAGAAAAATCGCCGCACCGCAGCAGCGGTGCGGCGAAATGGAAAACTTATCTCTTTACTTCCTGCATGACGAAACATTCGAAAACGTCGCCTTCACGCAGGTCGTTGAACTTGACGATGCTCATACCGCACTCGTAACCGGCGGTAACTTCCTTCACAGCATCCTTAAACCGCTGCAAAGAGCCAACCTCACCTTCGTGGATGACGATATTATCACGCAGCACACGAACCTGGGCATCTCTGGTGATCTTGCCGTCCTTGACCATACAGCCGCAGACCGTACCAACGGCGGAGACCTTGTAGGTCAGGCGCACTTCGGCGTGACCGATGACGGCTTCCT
>CAZHPO010000122.1:0-2970 GCA_964534615.1 uncultured Oscillospiraceae bacterium | reverse complement strand
AGATGCGGCAGCAAGTACCAGCCTCGCCGAAGCCGCAGTGAGGAGTCTGGTTCTTGACACGCTGCTGCCAGGTGTCAGCGCCGACCTTATTCGCTGTTTCCAGCAGAGCGTTGGTAGCGGCTTCCATCTCCTCGACGGTTGTAGTGAATGCCCAATCCTTCAATTTGATTTCCTCCTATATGCAAAAATACTGTTCCGATACGCCTTCACGCATCGGGCGCATAGTGTATCGATAATATTGTACTCGTTCGTTTCAAGAAAGTCAATTGGAGTTTTTACCATAAAACTGCATATTTTTTGTATCCCCCCTCCGGGGATTTGGATATTTTCATAAATAAGAGCCGGTTTTGTCGAAAAAAGCAAAATAAAGAGCCGAAGAACATTGACATTTTCTGCCTGTTTTGGTAGTATGGTCGTAGGTATTACCATGCCTAAATTGAAGGGAGAGAAAAATATGGCTCGCAAAAAACCTCATTTTCTGATTCGTATGCTGTTGCAGCTGGTATCGTTTGTCCTGTTTGTAGTGTTGACAGCCAGCCTGCTGCTCACAGCCGTTCTTCTGGACTTAAAGGCACTCACCTCCTCCGGCGGCATTCAGGCCATTCTGAATGCTTTCACCTCCGGCTCTGTTACCACCAGTCCGTCGGCTGATGCCCCCGTCCGGAACGCACCTCAAGCAAATGGCGACTATCTGGTCTCCTTGAGCAGTTCCACCGGTGATTTTCAGATCCCCGACGATTTCGAAGTACCCGATGACTTCGAAATGCCCAGCGACGCTCTGACCGACTCCAGCGCCCTGTCCGACTTCATCCTTCAGGTGATCCAGGACAGTACTGAGGAAGATCTGGATATCACCCATGACCAGGTGCAGAATTTCATCGACAATTCCACCGTTATGGACTATACCTCCGATTTGGTCTCCGGTTATGTGGAAGATGCCCTCAACGGCACCACAAACACCGTCATCAGCACTGACGACATTATGAATCTGCTGAACGAAAACCAGACTCTGATCGAAGAAACCTTCCAAATCACCATCACCGATGAAATGAAGGAAAACATCCGCACCAACGTAACCAAGGCCATCGAAGAAGAAGACCTGAACGGCACCATCCGTCAGGAGATCGATAAGGTTATGCAACAGCCCATTGAAGGCACCGACATGACCATTGAAGATATCGTGCAGCTGCTGGGTCAGATCACGCAGACAAAGGTGATTCTGGCTGCCGCCGGTCTGTGTCTGCTGCTGATCCTGTTGCTGTTCCTGGCGAACTTCTACAAGCTGGGCAAGGGTCTGACCTGGGCTTCCTTCTCCTTTATGTTCATCGGCTTCCCCTTGGCTGCTGTGGTCTACCTGATGCAGAATACAATTATGTTGCAGGATCTGCTTGGCCCTGAAATTTCCAATTACATCAGCTTGATCAGCAACCTCGGCAATGTTCTGGCCCCCATCCACTATGGTATCGCCATCGCCGGTGTGGTGATGTTCGTTCTTTCCATCGTGTGGCGTATTCTGGCCAGAGTGCTGCCCAAGAGAAAAGCTAAGAAGGCTCGCAAGCAAGAAGCTGAGCAACCCGTAGCATCCTCCCTGCCCCCCATTGAGCTGGAGAATATCGCTGCCGATGTAGAAGTTACCGAAGATGCCGGCTCTGACGATGTCGTGGCCGAGATCCTGCCCGAAGAAGTCCCCACCGAAATTAAGCCTCTGGAAGTTTCCCAGGAAGCAGAACCCGTAGAACCGTCCGAAGAAACCGAAACACCGGAAGCTGTTACCGAAGTTTAAACCAAAAAGCCACCGGCATGCCGGTAGCTTTTAAAAATAAGAATAATTCTCATTTTTCTATTGACAATTAAAAAACTCTGTGCTATACTCCGAAATGTAAATAACAATCATTCTCATTTAGGAGGTGCCTATGGAGCAGACCCCCAGAAAATACAACAAGCGGAATGCGATTCTACAGTGCTTGAAAGGCACCAAATCCCATCCATCCGCAGAGACCGTGTACAAAATGCTCCAAGCGGATCGGTCGGACATTTCTCTGGCAACAGTCTACCGGAATTTGACTCTGTTCAAGCAGCAGGGGCTGATCCAGAGCCTTGGCACTGTCGGCGGCATAGAACGCTTCGACTACAACACCCTACCCCATGTACATTTCATCTGCAATTGCTGTCAGGCAATCATTGATCTGCCCCAGATGGCCGTGCCGGAGCAGATGAAATCCGCAGCAGAAGCCGCCATCGGCGGCGAAGTTACCCAGTGTCAG
Source organism: uncultured Oscillospiraceae bacterium (assembly GCA_964534615.1). Taxonomy (GTDB): domain Bacteria; phylum Bacillota; class Clostridia; order Oscillospirales; family Oscillospiraceae; genus Faecousia. Next base: position 706 of record CAZHPO010000122.1, on the reverse strand, counting down.
CTTAGTTTCACAGGGATCTGTCACGCCTGCTGTCAAGCCAAAACCGGCACAGAAAACGCATAAAAATCATTAAAATTGGGAAATTTTAAAAACATTAGGAGGAAATTGATTATGAAGAAGTTTGTTTGCGGTGTCTGCGGTTACGTCTACGAGGGTGAGGCTCTGCCTGCCGATTTCAAGTGCCCTGTCTGTAAAGTGGGTGCTGACAAGTTCAAGGTCATGGAAGAAGGCAAGCTGGCTGCCGAGCACGAGTATGGTGTCTACGGTAAGACCGTTAAGAACAACCCCGACATCTCTGAGGAAGACAAGAAGTTCATCTTCGAGCAGCTGATGGCCAATTTCACCGGCGAGTGCAGTGAAGTGGGTATGTACCTGTGCATGGCTCGTATTGCTCATCGTGAAGGCTATCCCGAAATCGGCCTGTACTGGGAGAAGGCTGCTTTTGAAGAAGCTGAGCACGCCGCCAAGTTTGCAGAGCTGCTGGGCGAGGAACTGGAAGCCAACATGACTGCCTCCACCAAAAAGAATCTGGCATGGCGCGTGGACTGCGAGTTCGGCGCAACCGCCGGCAAGATGGATCTGGCAAAGGTTGCCAAGCAGAACGGCCTGGATGCCATCCACGACACCGTCCACGAAATGGCTCGTGACGAGGCCCGCCACGGCAAGGCTCTGAAGGGTCTGCTGGAGCGTTACTTCAAGTAAGATA
>CAZHPO010000121.1:0-2977 GCA_964534615.1 uncultured Oscillospiraceae bacterium | reverse complement strand
CCCTCGTCAAGCGGATCATGGAAGAACTGGTCATTCCCAACGTGGAAGACCCCTATCGTCGGGAGCGTGCCAGAGATGAACTGCCCCAAAGCGGCTCCGGCCGCACCATCATGACCTCAGAGCCAAAATTCGTGCCGGAGGAAGCAGTTGAGATCTCCCCTGACGGTACAACGAAGTTACGCATCCGCATGATCGACTCCGTGGGCTACATGGTAGAAGGGGCAGTAGGTGCCACCGAAGACGGTGTTCCCCGAATGGTCACCACCCCCTGGTATGATCACGAGATCCCCATGACGGAAGCAGCGGAACTGGGCACAAAAAAAGTGATGGAGGAGCACGCTTCCATCGGTCTGGTCGTCACCACCGACGGTACCATCACCGACATCCCCCGCTCTGATTACGAAAATGCAGAAAGCCGTGCTATTTCAGATATGCAGGCTACCAGAAAGCCATACCTTGTGATCATCAATAGCCGCAATCCCCAGGGGGAAGCCGCCAAATCATTGCAGGCAGAGCTACGCCGAAAATTCGGCGTCAACGCCGCCATTGCTGACTGTCAGGCCCTGTCAGTCGATGGAATCCAGAATCTGTTTCAGCAGCTTCTCTACGCATTCCCACTGGGACAACTGCGGCTATATTTTCCTCGATGGCTGGATGCGCTTGAGGAAACCGACCCTACAAAAAACGCCCTGTATGCAGGTATTTTGGAATGTGCCGAACAGATCCACAGTCTGAATCAGGCAGAAAGCCTGCTTTCAGGGCTGAGCGCTCTGGAAAATGTACAGGATGTGTCCGTGCGCAGCATTGATTTGGGAAACGGCAGTGTAGACTGCATCATCACGCTACCATCCCGGCTGTTTTACGAGATTCTGAGTGCAAAGGCCGGAACGCCCATCGAAAACGACGGTCAGTTGCTGACCCTGCTCAGCGACCTGTCCAAAACCAAACAGGAGTACGACAAGGTTGCCGATGCTCTTTCCGCTGTCAAAGCCACAGGCTATGGTGTCGTGATGCCCACAGCGGAAGAAATGACGCTGCAAGCGCCGGAGATTCTGCGCAAAGGCGGTGCCTATGGCGTAAAATTAAAAGCTGGTGCCCCCTCCATCCACATGATCCGGGTAGATATTGCCACGGAGATCAGTCCCATGGTGGGCAGCGAGAAGCAAAGTGCCGATCTCATCAGCTATTTAGGGGATGAAGACCCGGAAAAACTTTGGCAGAGCAACATTTTTGGGAAATCCGTGTATGATCTGATTCAGGAGGGTCTCAACGCAAAATTACTGCAAATGCCCGAAGACGTTCGGGGAAAATTCCGTGTGACCCTACAGCGTATTGTCAACGAAGGGGCACAGGGTCTGGTTTGTCTGATCTTATAAGCAGACAGGGCGCTCACCAATGTGAGCGCCCTGTTTTTTATCAAATTCCTGCTCGGCGGAGGATCTCCGGAACATTTTTCTCTGCACCGATGGCCATAATATGCACACCTTCGCAGATTTTTTCTTCCCGGATCTGACGAATCAGGTCCGCAGCCATATCCATACCTGCCCGCATGGGAAGACCTTTAACGCCCTTCTGCTTGCCTTCCTCGGCAGCGGTGCTAAGACGGTCGATCATCCAATCCGGCACCTGGATACCGGGCACATTGGCGTTCATAAACTTGGCCATGCCCGCAGTCTTCAGCGGTATGATACCAGCCATGATAGGCACGGTAATCCCAGCAGCACGAACGGCCTCCATGAAGGTTTTCAGGCTCTCCAGGTCAAAAACGCCCTGGGTCTGAATAAACGCAGCACCGTTTGCCACCTTCTTTTTCAGCTTGGAGATCTGCAAAGGCAGCGGATCATACACAGGCGTTACCACAGCGCCCTTAAACAGTTTGGGCGTGGTTGCCAGGGCATTGCCGCCGCAGTCGCAGCCGGTCTGCTCCATGGCAGTGAGCATTCTCAGAATACCCACGCTGTCCAGATCATAAACGGGCTTGGCGTCCTTACAATCGCCCACGGTGGGGTGGTCACCGGTCAGTGCCAGAACGGTATTGATACCGAAGGAAGCTGCGCTCAGTACATCACCCATGACAGCCATACGGTTGCGGTCACGGCCTGTGATCTGCACGATTGCATCGATCCCTGCCTGCTGCAAATGGATGCACAGGCCCAGGGAGGAAGCTTTCAGGCAAGCAGACTGCATATCCGTAACGTTGACCGCATCCACCTTGCCTTTCAGAAGCTGGGCAACTTCCAGCTGCTCTGTGAAGTCATAGCCCTTGGGCGGTGCCATTTCAGCAGTGATGGCAAATTCGCCAGACATCAGTTTTTCCTGTAAAATACTCATTTGCGCACCTCCCGTGTATTGATCTTACGGGGATAAGATGTGGCAGCATGTCCTTTCGGCGCAATGAGCAGATCCAATTTTTCCAGCTGACCCAACTGCTCCAGTTTCTTGTAAATCATGATCCAAGCGCAGTCATTTTCAGGATTGACCTCGCACTTGCCGTTCTTTTGGCCACCACAGGGACCGGAAGTCAAGCTTTTGGCACACTTGGTCATGGGGCAGACGCCGCCGGTATAACCCAGCACGCAGTCGCCGCACATCCGGCAGGCTTCGTTGAACATGCCAACACGCTCCACCTGTCCAAGGAACATGGTGTTGTTAGCAGGATAGACCGGAATATCGATCTGTTCTGCCACGGTGCCTACACCGTCGCCGCAGGACATACCCACGATGGCATCAGGAGCAGCAGCTTTGATGGCTTTCAGCTCCTTTTTTACCAGCAGCTTGTGGCAGCACTCACCGGGATAGGCCGTGGCAACCACTTCTTTTCCGTTGGCTTCTAAGTATTCTTTCAGCTCCGCCATTTCCTTTTCGCCACCTACATTACAGGCGGTGGCACAGCTGGCGCAGCCGATGATGGCGATTTTTTTTGCATCGCCCAGCATGAGCATCAGCTCTTCAATGGGCTTTTTTTCAGAAATAATCA
>CAZHPO010000120.1:0-3113 GCA_964534615.1 uncultured Oscillospiraceae bacterium | reverse complement strand
TTTGCCATGAAAAGTGAGGGGGTCATTTCTGTTCCCTCCTCGTGTTCTTTGAAAACTGAATATCTGCACATCTTTTACATTCCCTCTGCTGTTCCGAAAGGGACGAGCCACAGGAGCAATTCTCCGGCGGTGGAACTGCACCTTCCATCGATGGCCATGACAGGCAGAGGCACTAACGATACTTGCGTTCAGTCACAGGTCGATCGTTGAAGCCATAGCAGAGTATAGCATCAAAAATATTCGATCGGATGGCGCAAACAGCGTTGCCAAAAACCAGATGGAATGACTGCGGCAGATGAAGGGTTGCAAGGTGTTGCGCCGAAGCGGTCGTGAAATTTGAACGGATATATGATGGACACCGAGACCGCCCGGACGAAAATGTTCGGGCGGTTCTTCTATATAATAGAAACGCATCCATGCAGAAACCACTGCACGGATGCGTTTTGACTTACGACGACCCGATTATGAAGGGGTGCTGATTAGAGGAGTAGGGGCTGCAATTGATATCCCTCCAAGGCGGCATTCAATGCTTGTGGTAGTTTTTCAAACTTGGCAACCAGAGAACAAGGCTTTTCATATGGGGCATCCTGACCAAAAGGAACAAAATAGAAATGCTTTCGATTTAGAAGTTTTCCGATATTTTCTGCGGCAGCAGAAAGACCGTCGTTGGTAGAAATACCAATCAAAATTGGTTTGCCGTTTCGCAAATGGCTTTTGGCTGCCATAGTTACAGGGGTGTCAGCAATGCCATGGGACAGCTTGGCGAGGGTGTTGCCGGTACAGGGGGCAATCACCAGAATGTCCAGTAATCTTTTAGGCCCGATGGGTTCAACCTGGGGGAGTGTTGTCAGCGGTGACTGATGGCAGAGTTGGGTCAGTGTTTGAATATGAGCGGATGCGGCTCCAAAACGGGTATCGGTATTGGCGGCAGCTGGGGAGAGAATGGGAATGATGTTATGTTGCTGCGCCAGTTGTTCAATTACAGGGAACACGGCGTGATATGTACAAAATGAACCACATAGGGCGAAACCAATATTCATATTTACTCCTTTCCAAGCGCATAGCGCAGAGCGGTTTTTGCAATCAATGTTCCGGAAGATTCCGGCGCATAGCGATTTGGAAGACCTCTTTCCCAAAGAACACGGTTTCCTGAAATGCCTTGAGCGGAGGCCAGATCCATTAAAAATGCATCCGGGTGCGTTTCTTTTTCATCCAAAAGCAGCGCAGGGGCAGTATTGACGATCATATCATATTGCCGGGGCTGCCATTGAGAAATCAGAATGGCAGATATACCCAGCTCCTGTAATTGACGATAGACAGTATCTTTGCGAACGGCAACGGTAACGGTGGCACCTTGGTGCTTTAATAACGGCAAAAGCTGTTTGCCAATCCGTCCCCAGCCGATGAGGAGGACGGAAGCTCCTTCCAAATCTCTTTGCTGTAGGATCTTGACGGCACATTGGGCGGTGATTCCGGCATTTTCCCATAGGTAATATCCATCTTTCAGAAAATCAATGGAGCGATAGGGCATTTGGGGCAGATTTCCGCCTAAAACCGTAATGGTTTCCGGAAGATGCTTCAAAACATCAGACAGAGATTGCCCACCTTTGAGTATCCCGGAATTTTCAAAACTAGGTACCGGCAGTAACAGGTGGGTCACGTGGCAGCTTGGGATCGGAGAGACCGTATGTCCCCATTGTTGCAGGATATTTTTTGCATGGCGAAGCGCAGCGGTTTCGCCGGCGGTATAGAATATAGGTTGTTGCATTTCATCACCCTTTCATGCCAGAATATGCAGGGATATAAAACGGGGTGCTTGATTTTTTTCGGGCTTTCTGTATAATAGAAGCTGAGGTGATTGTATATGCAGCGATTAGGTTTTATACATGATATGATGGATGTGAAAGTGCTGATCCTTTATGTCACTTCCAGGGTGCAGTATCCGGTGAATTGTCAGCAGATATATGAGCTGTGCTTTCAGGATGACTGTTTAAGCTATTTCGATGTCTGTACGGCAATTCCAGAGATGGTCACATCTGGCCACTTGAAGCAGGAAGGGGATACCTACGAAATCACACCGAAAGGCAGAGAAGCTGGAGAGCTGACGGCTGACTCTATTGCATTCAGCGTTCGTCAGCGTGCAGAAAATGCTGTGGCTCGTTTCAATCGTCAAATCCGACGCAGCAGCCTGGTAAAAAGCCAAGTCATAAGTCGGGAAACCGGAGATTTTGCCGTGGTTATGAATTTGAGCGATGATGCAGGGGAACTGATGAAACTGGAACTGACGGCTCCAGATCAACGGCAGGCCAATCGTTTGGCTCGCTTGTTTGAGGCAAAGGCAGAACTGGTATATAATTTAATGATGACCGCTTTGTTGGACGATGAAGATATGCTGGAGGAATAAGAAATGTCCAAAGGAACTACCAAAGATATGATGCCCGTTGTGGGCGGTGTGTTTTGCTTTTTTGTGGTGTTTTTGCGCTGCTTGGCCTTGCTTTCGTCGTTCAGCTTTTCAGGCTTGCTGCTTCCGTCTTTATGGTTGCTGTTTGGCCTGTGCTTGATGACGAAAAGAAAAAACTGGCTCTGCGTGGTGGGAATGCTGCCCCTGGTGATTTTAACAGCACAGGGCATGTTCACAGCGCTGCCGATGGGATCAGTCGAAGAATTATTAAAGGTATTGCTTTGCAAAACCTTTCCGGCGGCTGGATTTGCCCTTCTGTTTGTGCTGCTGTTTTTAGCTTGTGTCGGGAAGGGGGCAAAAATGCGAAGACAGCTGTGGCTCGTTCCGCTGCTGTTGACTTTGCCCGGATGTATCTGGCAATATGCTGGTGCGCTCTATTGGGCGGAGTTTGGGATGATTGCTTGTGTTGGCTATTGGCTGAAGCCTGCAGGAAAATAATCTAATTTTACACAATATTTATATTCAGCTCTTGCATATGTCCACTATATGTGGTATAATGTCTGCACACCAAAGGATTGGTGAAACGAAAGGAGCTGTCGCATATGAAATTTCAGTACAGTGAAAAGCGCGTTAAATTGCCCGGTAATGTCCACCAGTATGCTGAGAAGAAAGTGATGAAGCTGGCCCGTTTCTTTGACGAGGATGCAGAGGC
>CAZHPO010000119.1:0-3212 GCA_964534615.1 uncultured Oscillospiraceae bacterium | reverse complement strand
GGCTGGAAGGTGACTTCCGTGCCGGTCTTTTCCGTGGTGCCCACAATGGTCATTTCCTGGGTGATGGCACCACGGGCAAATTTCATTTCATGGATCTTGCCGTTTTTGTGGACCCGAACAGTCAGCCACTGGGAAAGGGCATTGACAACCGATGCACCCACACCGTGCAGACCACCGGAAACCTTATAACCGCCGCCGCCAAATTTGCCGCCGGCATGCAGAACCGTGAAGACCACTTCCAGTGCCGGCTTTCCGGTCTGGGGCTGGATGTCCACGGGGATACCACGGCCATCATCGGTAACGGTGATGGAATTACCGGGGTTGATGGTGACATGGATATGCTTACAATAGCCAGCCAGTGCCTCATCGATGGAGTTATCCACGATTTCATATACCAGGTGGTGCAGGCCGGAGCTGGATGTGGAGCCAATATACATACCAGGGCGCTTGCGGACGGCTTCCAGGCCTTCCAACACCTGAATTTGACTGCCACCATATTCTTCTGTGACTTTCATTTCTTCAGACATAGTGTCCTCCTTGCAAATACAATTTGCATGAAAATTCGATTTGTATTCCTTTGTATATACAGTATAATATACTTAAAATTGCAAATGTAATATTCACAATTATTTGCATTATTATTCAATATCGCTCTCAAAATACATCATAGAGTAGAGGCTATGCCCCCTACAGTGATTTTTATATCAACTTTCCGGCGCAGATCTCAATGGTCCTGCCAAGTTTTGTCAACCGACCGGGTTCACAGCCCGTAATAAAAACCTGTCCTTTATCGATCTGGTTCAGCACAAAATCCTGCCGACCAGGATCCAACTCGGAAAGAACATCATCCAAAAGCAGCAGGGGCTGCTCGCCACTTTCCCGGCGCATCAATTCTCTCTGAGCCAGCTTGATGCTGATGACCGCCGTTCGGGTTTGTCCCTGAGAACCGTAAAGTTTCAAATTGATGCCCGAAAGTGTCACATCAAAATCATCCTTATGAGGACCTGTCAAGCAGGAGCTGCTTTCCAGCTCTGCCCGATAATGACTTTCCAAATGGGCATTGAGGTCATTTTCCAGATGATGAAGGGATGCAAAGGGATCAGAAACAGTGGAAACGGTTCTGTATTCCAGAGAAAAATCCTCCAGACCACCAGAAAATTCCCGATGATATTCGGCTGCCGCTTCCCCCAGACTCCGATAAAACCGTGCCCGGTAGGAGATCAACAACGCACCCACCTGACATAATCTGCGATTGTATTCCGGCAAGATCTCCAAAACCGCCGGATGATCCCGCCAATCTTTCAAAATCTGGGACTTTTGCTCCAAAATGCGGGTATATTCCGTCAAAGCAGCATCATAATTGGGTCGTAGTTGACATAAAACCTGATCTCCCAATCGACGCCGGGGGGCACTCCCCCCCTTCAATATCATCAGATCTTCCGGACAAAATAGCACGGAAGGCAGCAACCCGGCAATTTCCGAAGCGGTTTTCTTTTTGACCCCATTACATTCTAACATACGTCGGCGGCCATTGGGAAACAGCACCCATCGAATGGACTGATTGCGATTTTGACTGGTAATAAAGCCCTGCATTTGTCCAAAATCAGCACCAAAATGCACCAATTCTGCGGTTTTCTGGGCCCGGAAGCTTTTTCCGGTGCCCAAATAGCCGATGGCTTCCAGCAAGTTGGTCTTGCCCTGGGCGTTGCGACCTAAGATCAGGTTCACACCCGGATCAAATTCCAGAGAAATTTCCCTGTAATTTCGGAAATTTCCCAGTTCCAGCTTATTGAGGTTCATTTTCGCAAACGATAAAACTCTGGCCGGCAAATTCTACCTTATCGCCGGGACGCAGCTTTTTGCCACGCATGGTACACACTTCGCCGTTGACCAGAACTGCCCCTTCCTGAATGACCGTTTTTGCCTCACCGCCGGAATAGACGATATTTGCAAATTTTAGGGCATCCTGCAGCTTGATATATTCGGTGGAAATGGCCAGCGGAGTGGCATTTTCTTTCTTTTTCACGGTAACTTTCATAGTTTTCTCCTTCATTATGGGGCACATGCCCTAAGCCTCTGCCCGGTTAGCTCTTGATTCTCACCGGCAGTACCATATAGGCAAAATCATGCTTGTCATCGGCAGGGGTAAAAACAATGGGACTGAGTCCATTGGTCAATTCCATGGTCACTTCTTCACTGGGAACCACCTTCAAAGCCTCTGCCAGATAGCGGACATTAAATCCGATTTCCAGATCCTGGCCGTCACCGGCAAAGCTGCACCGGTCTTCTGCTGCACCGATGGTGGTGCTGGTTTTCATCTGCACTTCATTGCGGCCAAAAACGCAGCGAACCGGGCTCTTATATTTTTCAGAAACGATCAGACCCACACGTTCGATGGAACTGGCCAGATCCGAAACATGGGCAGCCAGTTTGATGGGGCAGTTGGTGGGCACAACTTTCCGCCAATCCAGGAAATCTCCTTCCAGCAGACGACAAACCAGGGTAGTACCGCCCATTTGGAACAAAATGTGCTTGTTACCTAGGGTAAGCGCCACGTCACCGGTGTCTGAAAGCAGTTTTTCAACTTCTTTCAGGCCGGAAGCCGGAACTACAAAGCTTAATTGTCTGCCAATGCTTTCCTCCGGATGGAAAGTCCGCCGGGCAAGACGGAAACCGTCCACGGCAATGGCGGAAACAGCCATATTTTCTACTTCGAATTTGACACCGGTGTGAATGGGACGACCCTGATTTTCAGAAACGGCAAAAATAGTGCCGGAGATCAGCTCTTTCATGGCCGTCTGGGGAATACGGATGGGCTTGCCATCGTTGACATCGGGCAAATTGGGGTAATCGTCCGCATTTTCAGCGGAAATGGTAAAGCTGGCATAACCTGCACGGATGGAAACTTTATAGCTGTCGTCCACGACTACGGTAACAGGGCCTTCCGGCAGACGGCGAATAATGTCACCAAAGAGTTTGGCAGGCAAAATACACTCGCCGGGGTCGGAAACATCAGCGTCAAACTGGTGGGTGATGGCCGTTTCCATATTATAGCCGGTCAGACTGATACCGGCAGCAGCACGGCACAGGATGCCTTCGATGACGGACAGGCTGCTTTTGGTAGCCACCGTACGGCTGGCAATATTCAGTCCGGCAGCCAGCATACTTTTTTCACAGGTAAAACGCATACGGGTTCATCCCTTCTTGTATAT
>CAZHPO010000118.1:0-3243 GCA_964534615.1 uncultured Oscillospiraceae bacterium | reverse complement strand
CCGTAAGGTTCTGGCTCGCCGCCGTGCAAAGGGCCGCAAGGTTCTGTCCGCCTGAGCGTAGCGCTGCGGTCTGCGCAGCAGCAAAAGGGGTTTATGTGCGGGGCGATGTTCGCCCCGCCCCTTTTTATTTTGGGCTATTTTTAGCCGCCCATGGGTAGAATGAGGATGATCTTATGAAATTTTCTGCTCCGCTGAAGCTTAACCACATTTTCAGGCGCCTGTATGCCACCTCCGGCTATGCCAACTCCTATCTGGTGATCTATGCCCGCCGTAACCGCACGGGGACAAACCGCATCGGGATCACCGTCAGCAAGAAGTTGGGGCACGCTGTGGTGCGCAATCGAGTGCGCCGTCGCATTCGGGAGGTTTACCGCCTGAATGAAGAAAAATTCCAGCCCGGCTGGGATATTGTTGTGGTAGCACGGACAAGAGCCGTTTCCTGCAAATTTGATGCCTTGACAAATGCCTTTTTGTCTCTGGCAAAGAAGGCGGGCATTCAGGCGGAGGAAAAGGCGCACGAGGTGCAGCCATGAAAAAGTTGATGCTCAAAGCCATTCGCTTTTATCAGCGTAGGATCTCTCCGGCGTGTCCACCCCGCTGCCGCTACTATCCAACCTGCTCGGCTTATGCAGTCGAAGCAATTACAAAATACGGTGCCGTCAAAGGCGGCTGGCTGACATTCAAGCGATTGATGCGCTGCCATCCGTTTTCCAAACATCCCTACTTTGACCCCGTACCATGACAACCAATAGGAGGTATGTCCATGTTTTTGGCATTTAGTCTGTCTGACCTTGTCACGGTTCCCTTTGGCTGGTTGCTGCACCTGATCTACAACCTGCTGGGTAACTATGGCTTGGCCGTTACCATCTTCGCCATTCTGGTACAGATGGTTTTGCTGCCAATCACAGCAAAAAGCAAAAAAAGCACCATGAAGATGTCTCGTCTTCAGCCCCGTATTCAGGAAATTCAGCGTAAATACGCCGACGATAGGCAAAAACAGAATGAGGCTATGCAAAAGTTGCAGCAGGAAGAAGGCGCGACCATGGGTTGTGGCGGCTGCCTGTGGAGCTTGGTGCCTCTGCTGATTTTGATCCCCCTTTACAGTGTTATTCGTGAACCCATTCGTTATATCCTGGGCGAAAGTGCCGAAAATGCACAGTTGATCGTTGATACCATTAAAAATATCAACCCAGATCTGTTCAGCGGAAGCGGTTATTATACCCAGGTCATTGCCGCACAGTATATCCCCCAGTATGCGGAGGCCATTAAGGAAGTCATTCCTGATATTTCCGCCAGCACCCTGGAGGGCATTCAGTTTACATCTCTGGGCGTGAACCTGGGCCTGATCCCTCAGTTCAACGTGTTCAAGTGGGAAGCTTGGGATTGGGCCACCATCGGTCTGTTCCTGGTGCCCTGCCTGTCCGCTGCCAGCCAGGTGGTACAGATGCTTATCTCTCAGAAGATGAACAACTCTGTGGTCACCGATGAGCGTGGTATGCAGGATAAGGAGACTGCTCAGAACTCTCAGTCTGCTCAGTCTATGAAGATCATGCTGTGGATGATGCCCCTGATGAGCCTGTGGATCGGTTTCACCGTTCCGGCCGGTTTGTCTTTGTACTGGTTCGTCGGCGGCGTGGTTCGTACCATTCAGGATACGATTTTGACCAAGCATTATCGTAAGATCTATGATGCCGAAGATGCTGTCCGGATGCAGAAGTATCTGGAGGAGCAGCGCATTGAGGAAGAAAAAGAGCGCATTCGTGCCGAGCGTCGGGCTGCCAACCCCGACGGCATTACTGCCAATACCAGCAAGAAGAAGCTGCAGCACAAGCAGAAAGAGGAAGAAGCTGCTGCCCGTGCCGCCGCAGAAGCAGAGTATTTGGCAAAGAAGGGAATCACACGTAATGACCAGGACAAAGAGGACAAGCCGCTGTCTGGTATTGCAGAGCGTCCCTACTGCAAGGGTCGGGCTTATGACCCCGATCGCTACAATACGGAGGAATAAGGAAAGATGGAAAAGACCATTGTAAGCACCGGTAAGACCATTGATGCTGCGGTTGAAGCAGCATTGGCAAAACTGGGTATGGAGCGCAGCAGCGTTTCCGTCCAGGTTTTGCAGCAGGCAAAGTCCGGTTTTCTGGGCTTCGGTGCCCAGCCTGCCAAGGTGCAGGTGACCTATGAAGTGCCCGATGCACCGAAACCTGCTGCACCCAAGAGCGCTTTGGGCAGTGCATCCCGCTCCAAGACTACCCATGCCCCTGTGGTGGCAGCAAAGACGGAAGCACCCAAGCCTCAGCCCAAACAGGAGGCCCCCAAGCAGGAAGCACCTAAGGTGGAGAAAAAAGAACATCCCGTTCGCCCTGAGCCTCAGGTGAAAGCACCTAAGGTGGAGCCTAAAGTCGAGCCCAAGGCTGAGCAGAAGGTTTATGCACCTGCGGAAGCAGGTTCCACCGAGGAAAAGATCGAGCAGTTCGTCAAGGGACTGCTGGAGAATATGGGTTCTCAGGCTGTGCCCCACTGTGTCAAGGGCGAGGATAATACTTATAATGTAGAGCTGGTTGGCGAGGATCTGGGCTATCTGATCGGTCGCCGGGGCGATACACTGGATGCGATCCAGCATTTGGCCAACTATTCCGTCAATCGGAATGTGGAGGGTCATATCCGCATCAATGTGGATGCAGAGGACTATCGTGCCAAGCGGGAGGACAGCCTGCGTAAATATGCTCGCAAGAAGGCACAGCAGGTGCTGAAGGCTCGCCGCCGTACCACGCTGGAGCCCATGAATGCTTATGAGCGCCATGTGATCCATGCTGCATTGCAGGAGATGGATAATATCACCACCCACTCCACTGGCACCGAGCCTAACCGCCGTGTTGTCATTGAATACGTCCGCTGAATCAAAAAACCGGCCTTCGGGCCGGTTTTTTAATTGAGAATGGGGAATTGACAATAAGGCTGGTTTGTGGTAGGATTAGATGCAGAGAATCCAGATTCTCTGCGGTAAACCGAATATGCGGATGTGGTGGAATTGGCAGACACGTATGATTTAGGTGCTGTCACCTCAGTGAAGGTTTTTCCTCTATGCCGCTTGCAAAGATAAAAGCAGGCTTGCCTGGTTTTATAAGTCGTGGATCAAGTGAAACGCTCCACCTCGGATTCCTCTCCGTGTAAAAATCAGAGGGAAAAGTGAATATGCGGGCGTGGTGGAATGGCAGACACGTATGATTTAGGCTCATATGTCGA
>CAZHPO010000117.1:0-3258 GCA_964534615.1 uncultured Oscillospiraceae bacterium | reverse complement strand
ATGCACAGGCCAATAGCGGATTCGACTAGAATCAGCCTTCTTCGATTGCTTCGACGGGGCAGTTGTCGGCGCAGGAGCCGCAGCTGACGCAGACATCAGCATCGATGACGTACTGGTCGTCGCCCTCGGAGATAGCCTCGACAGGGCAGTTGTCAGCGCAGGAGCCGCACTTGACGCAAGCATCGGTGATCTTGTATGCCATGATTATGTTCCTCCCATTATGTGTTTCTCATCCCCAATAAGGCGATGGCTAACCCTATTCTAACATGGATTTCGGAAAATGCAATTCCTATTTTTCGATTTTTGTATATTTTTTATGGGAGCAGGGGAAAATTTCCGGCGATGGGAGGCGGTAGCATGGGATACCGAAAGGATGCAGCCAATTTGATATTAGATGCGGCAGCCAGAGCCAGGGAATTAGGGCATAGTTATGTTGGCACAGCGCATCTGCTGTTGGCATTAACGGCCTTGGAAAGTTGGGAAGGGCGGCTGATCCGTTCTTTTGGAGTATCGGAAGAGCTGCTGAAGGATCTGACGGTGTTATATTTTGGGCAGGGGCAGAAAAATCTGCCTTTACAGCAGGGCTTTTCTAAGGAAGCAAAAAGCGTACTGTCCTATGCTGCATTAGAGGCAGCAGGTAGCGGTGAAAAGGAAGTGTTCCCGGAACATATTTTGCTGGCGCTGCTACGCACAGATCATTCGACGGCGGCCAGATTGTTGCGATTTTGTGGCGCAGAACCGCAGGCGATGTTTTCTAAAGCGGTGGAATATAAAATGTTGGGCTATCGGGAGCCTGTTAAACGAAAAAAGGAGGGGTTTAGCACGAAATTATTGGAGCAGTTCAGCGAAGATCTGGTTGCTAAAGCGGCTGGAATGGAGCCGGTTATTGGCAGGGATAAGGAAATTAACACGGTTATTGGCATTTTGAGCCGAAAGAATAAGAACAACCCTGCACTGGTAGGAGAACCGGGTGTGGGCAAGACTGCCATAGCAGAAGGACTTGCCCAGCGTATGGCACTGGGGGATGTGCCGCCCCAGCTAAAAGAGAAGCGTCTGGTCAGTCTGAATATGGCCAATTTGGTGGCTGGAACAAAGTATCGGGGAGAGTTCGAGGAGCGGTTAAGGGATGTCCTGGCGGAAATCAAACGCAGTGGCGATGTGATTTTGTTTGTGGATGAAATGCATACCATTGTAGGTGCCGGGGCTGCCGAGGGCGCAATCGATGCGGCCAATATTTTTAAGCCAGCTCTGGGCCGGGGAGAATTGCAGATTTTGGGGGCGACCACCCTATCCGAATACCGCAAATATATCGAAAAGGATGCCGCTCTGGAGCGGCGTTTTCGACCCGTGATGGTGGAAGAACCCAGCCGGGAAAACACACTGGCAATTCTACGGGCGTTAAAGCCGGGACTGGAGCTGCATCATCATATCGCTATTGATGAAGAAGCACTACAGGAAGCAGTAAGACTATCTGTTCGGTATTTGCCGGATCTTTATTTACCGGATAAGGCCATTGATTTGCTGGATGAAGGCTCTGCCAGAGCAAGGCTGGTAGAGCAAAACCGCAATGGGGCAGCGCCCCGTAAAGAATTGGAGCTGGCCTTACACGAGGCAATACGGGAAAAAGAGTATGAAAAAGCGGCCCAGCTGAGAGACAAAATGCAGACCATTTCCTGGGTGGGCAGCAGTCGGCACAACTGCGTGACAGCAGAGGATATTGCCTGGGCTGTTTCTGACCGAACAGGCATTCCGGTAGGGAGACTGACTGCCAATGAACGTCAGCACCTGCTGACATTGGAGGAAATTCTCAACAGGCGGATTGTTGGACAGGAACAGGCTGTATCCACGGTGGCGGAAACGGTACGCCGAGGCTTCAGCGGTATCCGGGATGAAAATCGCCCGGTGTCCTGTTTGCTGTTTGCCGGCCCGACGGGGGTGGGGAAAACGGAATTATGTCGTGTGTTGGCTGAGGAAATGTATGGGAGCAAGCAGGCACTTATTCGACTGGATATGACAGAATATGTTGAAAAACAGGCAGTTTCCCGGCTGATCGGCGCACCTCCCGGATATGTGGGCTATGAGGAAGGCGGAAAGCTGACGGAGGCGGTGCGCCGCAGACCTTATTGCCTGGTGTTGTTCGATGAATTGGAGAAGGCACATCGGGATGTGATCGGTATTTTGCTGCAAATTATGGAGGAGGGGGTGCTTACGGATTCTACGGGCCGCCGGGTCAGTTTTAAAAATGTGATCGTAGTGATGACATCCAATATCGGAGGCCATCACCAAAACGATGGATTTGGTTTTTGTCCGGCTGGTCGGGAAGGAATGACGGATGGAGAACTGAAACAGGCGTTTTCCCCGGAATTCTTGGGTCGGTTGGATAAAATCGTTCATTTTCGCTCACTGGATAAGCAGATGATGGAGAAAATAGCGGAAAAGGAGCTGTCGTATCTCCATCAGCGAACAGCGGCTGTTGGTGTGGATCTGAAATTGGCACCGGAACTGGCGACCAGTTTGGCAGCGGCATGCAAACAGCAGGGGGGGGCAAGACAATTGCGCCACCTGGTGCAGGAGCGGCTGGAGGCACCTTTGGCCGAACTGTTGCTGCGATCGGATGGTTTGCCGGAACAGGTGAGTGCGGAAATTCGAGAGGATAAAATAGAATTGCATTTTTGAACATCTGTTCAAAAATGCGGAATTCTCCGACTTTTGAGATTTTTTTAAATTTTTTTGATAAAAAAGATTGATTTTTTTAGAAAGTGTTGTTATACTGTTGTTACGTGGAGCAAAATGGATGTAAAGTGGAGCGAAATGGAGGAGGTGAGGTAAGATGATCGGCAAATACCCTGCAAAAATGGACGACAAAAACCGTCTGTTCGTTCCTGCAAAGCTTCGTGAAGAACTGGGTGGAGAGTTTTACGCCACCTTGGGCGTTAACTGCGGTCACAGATGCCTCGCCATTTATCCAGCTTCCAGCTGGGCAGAAATGAATGAAAAATACAATCAATTGCCCTTAGCACAGCGCTCCGGTCCTGCCAGCTTGATTTTTATCAATGCTACCGAATGTAATCCGGATAAGCAAAATCGCTTTTCCCTGACGCAGAATTTGATGACCTATGCCGGCATTACCAAAGATGTGGTGATCGTCGGTCGGGCAGGTCAGGCGGAAATTTGGGATGCTGCCGAGTTTGAGGCCTTCGAGCTGGAGAACTTGACCCCCGAAAAGCTGCTGGCTTCTTTGGAGGCGATCGGACTATG
>CAZHPO010000116.1:0-3262 GCA_964534615.1 uncultured Oscillospiraceae bacterium | reverse complement strand
CCTAGCGGATTTCGAATCCGCACCCTTCAGCCACTTGGGTACATCTCCATATACCCCGGTATTATATCAGTAGCGGGGTAAAAAATCAAGTCTTATCTTTTCTGCGATTGTTTTTGCATTGGATTTGATCTGCTTATTTCTGTTCCTCTTTCTTCCTTACCAATTCCAGAACATCGCACATCTGTAAACAAATACCGTTGTAGTTTTCCCGGCGATGGGGCTTCAGGCATTTGGAACAGTCCTTAATGCCATCGGGTGTATATGTATAATTGCCGCCACACTTTTCTCCAAGCGCATACAGAGGGCAATAGCAGAACAGGCAACTGAAAGTTGCGGGGTCAACTCCTTCATGGCATGGAAAAAATTCGCAATCTTTGTGTTGAAAAAAGTCGTAATACATCTTATTTTCCTCCATCTTTCAAACTTCCGTCCAGGGATAGACCTGAGGCGGTTCTTTTATGAATTCCATATATTTTCCGGTGGTCGGATGGTAAAAAGCCAGCCGATACGACCATAGTGCGATTTCACAGGGATCATCCAGCGTACTGTATTTTCTTTCCCCCACCAAAGGAAATCCTCTGGATGCAAATTGCACCCGAATTTGGTGCGTGCGACCGGTTTCCAGCTGGATTTGCACCTTTGTCAACCCATGGTTGACAGCAATCGTCTGATACCGCAGAGCTGCCGGCTGTACGCCCTTGTCCATCTGGGACACCACCATCGTCATCTTTCTTGCTTTATCCCGTAGAAGCAGATCTGTGAGGCGCCCCTCTTTTTCCGGCAGCTGGCCATGGATCACCGCCTGGTATTCCTTTTCAAATTGATCCTCCCGAATTTGGCGAGACAGTTCCGATGCTGCCTGTGCAGACCTTGCCAGTACCATCAAACCGCTAACCACCCGATCCAGCCGATGAACCGTACGAACATCTTCCGTGCCAAGGGTCTGCCTCACCAAATCCGGCATTCCTCCCGGTTCATCAGTAGAAAGTACCCGATGAGGTTTCACTCCAACCACGATGGATTC
Source organism: uncultured Oscillospiraceae bacterium (assembly GCA_964534615.1). Taxonomy (GTDB): domain Bacteria; phylum Bacillota; class Clostridia; order Oscillospirales; family Oscillospiraceae; genus Faecousia. Next base: position 2,238 of record CAZHPO010000116.1, on the reverse strand, counting down.
ATCTGCATAAACCACATCGATCATAGATCATTCCTCCTCCCAAAACTGACGGAAAGCTGTAGGCAATGCCGTATTATTTGTAATATCCTCCGCAGAAAACCAGGAAAATTCATCACTTTTTCGAGAAACTTTCATATAAAATCCACGCATATTCCAAACAATATGTGTAAAAATATGTCTTTTTTCCAATTGACGCTGCACATCCTGCACCGGAAGTCCCCAGCTTTCCACTCTGAGAACCGCCTCTGCTACCTCCAACGTTCCCTCCACATCTGGAAACTGCCACAATGATGCTAGCAGGCCGCTGTCCGGACGTTTTACCAGCGCATATTCTCCTTCATGCTCTAGAATAAAAACCGTTCGTTTTTCCTGCTTCTTCTGCTTTTTAGGCAGCTTAACCGGAAGTTTTTCCGCTGTTTTCATCCGGAATCCCTGGCAAAAACCTTTGCAGGGACATTCTTCGCACCGAGGTGCCCAATTGGGTCCACAGAGGGTTGCGCCAAGTTCCATAAGTGCCTGCGTAAAATCGCCTGCTCGATCCGGATAGATGGACGCCAGCTCCAATCGCACCTTTGCTTTAAAATTCGGCTGATCGATGGGTGTATCATCGTTCATAAGTCTTGCGTACACACGCATCACATTCCCATCCACTGCCGGCGTTTTCTGGCGGAATGAGATGGAACAAATTGCTCCGGCCGTATATTCCCCGATACCGGGTAAAGCCAAAATCTTTTCATAGTTTTCCGGGAAGCGATCACCATACTCATCGACAATGATCTGAGCAGCCTTTTTCAAATTTCGAACACGGCTGTAATAGCCCAGTCCTTCCCAAAGCTTGTGTAGGCGTTCGTCATCACATTTTGACAGGGCTACAATGGTTGGCAATTCCTGTAAAAAGCGGCTGTAATAGCCTTTCACCGCCTCTACACGGGTCTGCTGGAGCATGATCTCCGACAGCCAAACGTGATACGGCTGTGTGTCCTTTCTCCAGGGCAAGTCCCGTTTGTTTTCATCAAACCAAGGCAACAGTGCCCCCGGCAAACTTTCTAAAATCTCCATAATACACCTCTCTCGATTATTATAGAGGAAGGGATGCTGGCTGTCAAGGAAAAGGAACCGCAACTACTCAAACCAAAGCAGTTGCGGTTCCTGTTATTTCTCCCACTGGAAATGATCTTTCCCGGCACCGATTTCGAAATGATGTTTTACAATTCCCAGATCGACTTTTGAATAAAAACCAACGCCTGCCTTGGCTCGGACTCTGCCATTTTGATACTCCAACGTGAATTTCTGCTGGTTCATTGCTGTTGGCGCCAATAACGCCGCATTCACCCCTGCTCGAAACCACGCAGGCGTCGTTTCACTTACATTGCTGATTGCAGTCGCTTCTTTGACTTTATGGTCAATTCCTTGTGTTTTTCCATATCCAATCGCCAATACTACTGTGAGCTTTTCCCCTTTTTTTACTTCAAATGCACCGGGAATCTTCTTGTATGTCATCGCTACCCAGCAGGTGTTCAACCCAAGCTGCTGGGCTTTCAGAGCAAGGCGTTCTCCATAGTAGCCACACCGTTCCTCCAATTTATTTCCTTTTTCTCCGACCAACGCAATATAGTTGGTTACACCGCTGAATTTTCCATAGTGCGCCATAAAGCTGTCAAAAGCTTTTGGTTCATTGACCACCAGTTGAATATGCAGACCGCTTTCCCGGTTGCAATCTTCAATTTCAGTCCGAAGTGCCTCCAAAATCTCTGCTTCCATGTTTTTTTCCAGATATTGGCGCACACTGTGTCTTTTTTTCATGGCATCTAATACTTCCATCGTTTGTTCCTCCTGTCATTCCTGTTCTCCGGATCTATCCGGCAATTCTTTCATAATTGCATTTACATGCGTAATCATTTGCACCAGGTCATTCATGGCCTGGGCATCGGTGTCAAAATAATAATAATTCCTGGTTCCTTCCCGACGCATTTTTATGATCCCAGCATCTTTAAGGATCTGCAAATGGTGCGACACCGCCGGACGGGACAGATGGGTTCTTTTTGTGATTTCCCCTACCCGTACACCACTACACTTTCCCATTTGCATCATTTCCAATATCAAATGTTGCCGATTCTCGTCTCCAAAAGCCAGCAGTGTTTTCTGACAGGCAGTAAACTCCCTGGTCAATTGCTCTATGTCAAGCACAAATTTCTCTCCTTTTGTTTATTGGATTAAACCATTATACCACACCATTTT
>CAZHPO010000115.1:0-3273 GCA_964534615.1 uncultured Oscillospiraceae bacterium | reverse complement strand
CTGAACAGGATAAAAAGAAAGTAAATACCGACGGCATTATGGGACTGGTGGGATCTACCACAGAGCAGGCGATTTCCGAGACATTGGAAATCAATTATATGCCCTATGCAATGTCGGTCATCGTTTCCCGTGCGATCCCGGAAATCGATGGATTTAAGCCTTCACACCGAAAGCTGCTCTATACCATGTATAAAATGGGACTGCTGACCGGTGGCCGTACAAAATCCGCCAATATCGTCGGTCAGACGATGCGTTTGAACCCCCACGGTGATGCGGCCATTTATGAAACCATGGTACGGCTGGCCAAGGGCAACGAGACGTTGCTGCATCCGTTTGTGGACTCCAAAGGTAACTTTGGTAAGGTCTATTCCAGAGATATGGCCTATGCAGCTGCACGTTATACGGAAGCAAAACTCGACAGCTTTGCTTCCGAAATATTTAAAGATATCGACTGTGATACCGTAGATATGGTGGACAACTATGACGCTACCATGAAAGAACCGGCATTGCTGCCTACGACTTTCCCCAATGTATTGGTATCGGCCAACCAGGGTATTGCCGTTGGTATGGCATCGAATATCTGTTCTTTTAACTTAAAAGAGGTCTGCGACACGACCATTGCCTTGATGGATAACCCGGACCACGATATACTGGAGACCTTGCCTGGCCCGGATTTTTCCACAGGTGCAGAGCTTCTGTATGATGATGCTACTACACGGGAAATTTATTCCACCGGTCGTGGCAGCTTTAAACTTCGGGCAAAATGGCGGTATGTAAAAGAGGGGAATATGATTGAAATCTATGAGATTCCCTATTCTACTGCCACAGAAGTCATTATGGACAAGGTGGCTGAGCTGATAAAAAGCGGCAAGATCAAGGAAATCAACGATATGCGTGATGAGACTGATCTGGGCGGCTTGAAGCTGACCATCGATCTCAAGCGTGGAGTTGATCCTGAAAAGTTGATGCAGAAGCTGTATCGGCTGACCCCTTTGCAGGACAGCTTCCCCTGTAATTTCAATATTCTGATCGCAGGAATGCCCAGAGTGATGGGTGTAGGTGAGATCTTGGAGGAATGGACTGCCTGGAGAATAGAATGTGTCCGCCGTCGAATTTTCTTCCAGATCCAGAAAAAAGAAGATCGACTGCATCTTTTGAAAGGTCTGGAGCGGATCCTTCTGGACATTGATAAGGCCATTGCCATTATTCGGGAAACCGAAATGGAAAATGAAGTGGTCCCCAATTTGATGATCGGTTTCGGAATTGACGAAGTACAGGCCAATTATGTGGCGGAAATCAAGCTCCGTAATATCAATAAGGAATACATTCTGAAACAGACAAGAGCGACATCTGATCTGGAAAAGGAAATTGCAGAACTGCGGGATATTCTGGGCAGCAATCGAAAGATCCAGAATGTAATCAAGAAAGAGCTGAAAGCGGTATCCGAAAAATTTGGTCAACCCAGAAAAACAGAGATTATCTACAATATTGATGAGATCCAACCTGAATCTGAGGAAGAAGAAATTCCGGACTACCCGGTAACGGTGTTCATTTCCAAGGAAGGCTATCTGAAGAAAATCACTGCCCAGTCCTTGCGGATGAGTGGCGAGCAGAAGTTTAAAGAAGGGGATAGCCTGGCTCAGACGGTGGAAACCACCAATCGGGCTGAGTTGTTGGTATTTACGGATAAATTCCAGTGCTATAAAACAAGACTTTCTGATTTCGATGACTCAAAGGCATCCCTTTTGGGTGATTATCTGCCTCAAAAATTGGGTATGGAAGCAGGGGAGACCGTGCTGCAAGTCCTGTTCCCTGGGGATTATAAGGGCTTTGTCATGTTCTTCTTTGAAAACGGCAAGGCTGCAAAGGTTTCTCTGTCGGCATACGAAACCAAAACCAATCGTAAAAAGCTGACAGGTGCCTATTGCGATAAGAGTCCCCTGAAAACGGCCATGTCCCTGGATGTGGATGAACAGGTGGCTGTATTTACGTCTGATGGACGTTGCGTGATTTTCTCCACGGCACAGCTGCTGCCGAAAACAACCCGCAATACCCAAGGTGTCAGCATTGTCAGCTTGAAAAAGAAAGCTGCGGTAACGGAAGCGATGCTGGCGCAGCACAGTGGCGTAGTAAATCAAAGCCGTTATCGCACTCGGACACTTCCATCCGCCGGTGCAGTTTTGAAAGAGGAAGATTCTCAGGATAAACAAATTCAATTTGAGGTTTAAGGAGTATCTACAATGAAAAAGTTATGGGATCGCTTCAGCTGGTTTGTATTGACCGTGGTGGGCAGCGCTGCATTTGGTTTGGCGTTTGCTGTTTTCCTGGCACCGAATGGAATGAACGGTGGCGGTATTTCCGGCCTTTCTCAATCGCTTTTAATGCTATTTGGCGGTCCGCAGATCGCAGAAAGACACACTGGATTGCTGACCATTCTGATTAACCTGCCTCTGTTTGCAATTGGTGGACTGAAAATTGGTAAGCGATTTTTCTTTGGTTCCCTGATGGGACTGGGCATCAGCTCTATGCTGATGGACTATTTCCCGGTTGCCTGGATACCGACACTTTCCGATCCACTGCTGGGTGCCATTTTTGGCGGCGTTATTTCCGGTATTGGTCTTGGATTTGTTTTCATCAGTGGCACTTCCACCGGCGGCAGCGATATCGTTGTTCGACTGGTAAAACTGAAAGCCAAAAATATGCCGATTGGACAGATCGCCCTGGTTTTCGACATGATCGTTGTGGTGCTGACGGCTGTTGCCTATGGCGATTTTAACAATGCTCTTTATACTGCCATCACCGTGTTTTTGTGCGATAAGATGATCGATGCAGTGGCCTATGGATTTGATTACTCCAAGGTGGCACTGATCATCTCCAAAGAATACGAAAAACTGCCTGCGATCATTGATGCCAAACTGGGCAGAGGTTCTACCTACCTTTACAGTCAGGGAACCTACACCAGAAACGATAGTAAAGTGGTGTTGGTAGCGGTCAAGCGTCAGCAGATCAATGACTTGAAGGAATTGGTAGTCGATGTGGATCCCGATGCGTTTGTCATTTTGCAGGAAGCCCACCAGGTGTTGGGCGATGGATTTGCCAAACACTCAAAAGACTCCTTATAATATTTATGCGGCGGCTTCAGCCGCCCCGTTGAATATGCAAGAAGCCCCGTAATGATCGTCGACCATTACAGGGCTTCTTTTTCTTTACAGTGCAAAAGCGACTAGTGCCACATCTTTGCCCAGTTTCTTGGACAGGACGGCTTCCAGTTCG
>CAZHPO010000114.1:0-3320 GCA_964534615.1 uncultured Oscillospiraceae bacterium | reverse complement strand
GAAAACGCTCTGGAAACCACCATGAATGCTTCTGTATCCCTGTCCATCACATCAATGAACTTTGCCTGCAATGCACTGGCCTTTGCCCGCACTTCCATCACAAAGTCCCGATGGTCAGCGTACTGTTTCTTGCCCTCGGTCAGGGTGCAGACCATGGCGGTCAGGGCTGCGCCCAGTGCCCCTTCCAGTGCGGCAACAGAGCCGCCGCCGGGAGCAGGAGCGTCGGATGCCAGAACATCGGCAAACTGGGTCACTTTCATTTCTGCCAATTTCATAGGTTTCTCCTTATTCCATGCCGATCAGGTGATACTCCATGGTCTGTTTGCGGCCATCGAAGTTCTCCAGCTTCAGGTAGTATTCGGCACAGTCGATCAGTGCCTTGGCAGGGGTCAGGCCCACCAGTTCAGAGCCAATGATCCGAGCGCCGTAGCGGTCGGCCAGAGCACGCACCATCTCAAACACATAATAGATGGGTGTTCCCTCGTAGTTGACCAGGTTCATGGAAACCTGTGCAATATTTCGGTCCTCCAGCATCACGCCGATGGCCTTGCAATACTTAAAACCGCCGCCGGCTGCACGGATGGCACGGGCGATCTTGTTCGCCACCTCAATATCGGAAGTATCCAGATTGATGTTGTAAGCGATCAAAGGCATTCTGGCGCCGATGGCAATGATGCCTGCGGTGGGGTGAATCTTCCGCTCACCGTAGTCAGGAGCCCACTCAGGCTGCAACAGTTTTTCGGGCATTCCCTCGAACTGACCGCTGCGGCACTTGGCCAGATTGGTGCGGTGAGGGGCAGTTGCAGAGTCTTCATACAGGAAAGAGGGCACGCCCAGCTCCTTCCAGATCCGCTCTGCCACTCGCTTGCTCATTTCAACGCACTCCTCCACGGTCATGTCCATGGTGGGAATGAAGGGAATCACATCGGTAGCACCCATACGGGGATGCTGACCCTTGTGCTTTCTCATATCGATCAGCTCCGTAGCCTTCTTGGTCAACTGGAAGCAGACTTCCTCAATGGCAGCAGGATTGCCCACCATAGTGAACACGCAGCGATTGTGATCGCCGTCAGTCTGGACATCCAGCACGGTACAGCCGGGGACGGAGTTAGAAACATCTACCAGTGCCTGAAAGGTTGCAGGATCCTGCTCTTTGCTACAGGAAAAATTAGGGACACATTCCACAAGCTTTGCCATGTTGATTTTCTCCTTTACTGTTCAGAAATCTTGGTCTTTGTATAGATCTTACCTTTTTTTATGACGGTTTTCGCCAGATTGCTACCCATGCGGTAGCAAACATAATTCAGGTCTTCGGCATCCCAGATCACCAGATCGCCCAGTTTGCCCACCTCGACGGAACCGACCTGATCCGCCACACCAATGGCGGCTGCGCCATTCAACGTCACAGCGGTCAGCACTTCTTCCGGGGTTAACTTATAGCGCAGGCAACCCAAATTCATCACCAGCTGCATATTCAGGCAGGGGCAGGAGCCGGGGTTGAAGTCCGTGGCCATAGCCACCGGCACACCGGCTGCGACCATGTCACGGGCAGGGGCGAAAGTTGCGCCCAGATACAGGCTGGTACAAGGCAGCAGGCAGGCCACCGTGCCGCCTTTTGCCATGGAAGCGATACCTTCTGCCGGACAGACGATCAGGTGCTCAGCAGAAATTGCGCCGATCTCCCCTGCTAACACCGAGCCGCCGATGGGTTCGATTTCGTCGGCATGGATTTTGGGAATCAAGCCGTATTTTTTCCCTGTTTCAAGAATTTTTCGGGACTCATCCGCAGAAAATACACCTTTTTCGCAGAAAACATCACAAAACTGTGCCAGTTTTTCCTGCGCCACCTGGGGAATCATTTCCTCACAGATCACGCGGATATATTCTTCCCGGTTTTCCCTGTATGCCGTAGGTACGGCGTGGGCACCCATAAATGTGGAAACCAGATCCACCGGATGACCTTCATTCAGCAGTCGGATAGCACGCAGCTGCTTTAATTCTTCCTCCACAGAAAGGCCGTATCCACTTTTGGCCTCACAGGTGGTCGTGCCAAAAGAAAGCATTTCGTCCAGCGCAGCAGAAGCTTTCTGTGCCAACAGCTGTTCGCTGGATGCATGAGTGGCATTGACGGTAGAAAGAATACCGCCGCCTTGTGCCAAAATATCCAGATAGGGCACGCCCTGTAATTTTAGAGCCATTTCATGCTGCCGCCAGCCCCCAAAAATCAGGTGGGTATGTGCATCTACCAAACCAGGCGTCACCAGTTTTCCCTGGGCATCCAAAACCGTGGCATTTTCAGGGATCTCCGGTGTTCCTGTTCCAATGCCCACAATGATATCATCTTCGATTGATACCCAGGCATTATGGAGTATACGCAATTGCCCTTGGGTACTGCCGCCATGGGCAGCAGTACCTTCCGGGGTCATCAACGTTCCAATATTCGTAATTACCAGCATTTTATTTCTCCTGCACGGAGCGCAATGCCTGTGCCACCATTTCCCGGTCAGCCACATAAGGCAATGTGATATGATCCTGACCTGCGTACATTTTGTTGTACTCAGCGGCGGTGGTCATAGCGTTTTCATTGGTTGCCCAGGCACGACGGGACACGCCCACCATGGTATCCCAGGGCATACTCATCCTCAAGATGGTATCCACACGCTCAGATCCATCCAACACCATACCAAAGCCGCCGTTGATGGCCTTGCCGATACCGGTGCCGCCACCATTGTGCAGAGCAATCAGACTCATGCCACGGGCGGCGTTTCCAGCGAAGCACTGGGTGGCCATATCAGCCATGATATTAGAGCCATCTTTAATGTTGGAAGTTTCACGGAAGGGAGAATCCGTTCCGCCGGTGTCGTGGTGGTCACGTCCCAGCATCACGGGGCCGATCTCGCCGTTACGAACCATTTCATTGAACTTCAGCGCGATCTTCATACGGCCCATGGCATCCTGATAGAGGATACGGCACTGGGTGCCAACCACCAGTTTGTTCTTCTTTGCATCACGGACCCAGACGTAGTTGTCATAGTCCTGATAGCGGCGGTTGTTGGCCAGAATATATTCTGCTGCGGCAGCATCTGTCTTGTCCAGATCCGCAGGATCACGGCTCAGGCAGCACCAACGGAAGGGACCATAGCCAAAGTCAAACAGGCACGGGCCCAGAATGTCTTCCACATAGGAGGGGAAAACGAAACCATCCAGATCATTTTCACCGTTCTTACAGATGGAAGTAACGCCGGTGTCGTAAACTGCCTTCAGGAAGGAGTTGCCGTAGTCAAAGAAGTAAGTGCCACGCTCATGGAAAGCGCAGATCA
>CAZHPO010000113.1:0-3452 GCA_964534615.1 uncultured Oscillospiraceae bacterium | reverse complement strand
CCTCTGCGCCATTGAATTTTTCCTTATCGGTCTTCTGGCCACGAGTCACAGGCATCGCCAGTACATTCTCACAGAAGTCTGCATAGACATTGAGCATGGTCTCGGTGAATTCACGAGCTTCTTCTGCGGTGGCGTGGATGGTGTGGCCTTCCTGCCACAAAAACTCTCTGTGGCGCAGGAACGGACGGGAAGTTTTCTCCCAACGCAGAACGGAACACCACTGGTTGTATTTCATAGGCAGATCCCGGTGAGACTGCAACACATTTGCAAAATGCTCGCAGAATAAGGTCTCAGAAGTAGGACGGATGGCATAGCGCTCCTCCAGCCGCTCGCCGCCACCCATGGTGACCCAGGCACATTCGGGGGCGAAACCCTCCACATGATCTTTTTCCTTTTGCAGCAGGCTTTCGGGGATCAGCATAGGCATATACACATTTTCAACGCCCTGCTCTTTGAACATCTTGTCCAAAATGTGCTGCATATTCTCCCAAATCGCATAACCATAGGGGCGATACACAAACACGCCCTTCATGGAAGTATAGTCCACCAGTTGCGCCTTCTTGCAAACATCGGTAAACCACTGGGCAAAATCGACCTCCATATCGGTGATTTGCTCGACCTTCTTATCTTTAGCCATAATTTTCATCCTCTCGGCAGAATTTTCAGTACAATCTATTTTATCATATCTGTCAAGCCTTTTAAAGCACAAAAACATTTTTTCTTTCCACATTATTTTCCCAAAATGATTGTATTTCTTGTAGAATTTTGCTATAATGATTTTGATTATTCAAAAAGAGGTGCATTTCATGAAATCCATTCGTGATATCTATAAAATCGGCAAAGGCCCCTCCTCTTCCCACACCATGGGTCCTGAGCGTGCAGCCAAGCTGTTTCTTGATCGCTACCCCCAGGCAGATGCCTTTCAGGTGATCCTTTATGGTTCCCTGAGCAAAACCGGCGTCGGTCACGGCACCGACCGGGTCATTCGGGAAGTTCTCTGCGCTCACCCCACGGAAATCATTTTTTCCACAGAAGTGATTCCCCAGTCCCATCCCAATACCATGGATTTCATCGCATTCAAAGAGGGCAGTGAAATCGGTTCTCTACGGGTGGAGTCCATCGGCGGTGGCGACATTCGCATCCCCGGCCAGGAAATCATTGGTAGCGAGGAAGTTTACATTGAACATTCCTTTGCAGAGATCACCAACTTCTGCAAATGGCGCTACATCACCCGTCTTTCTGACTATGTAGAATTGAATGAAGGCCCAGAGATTTGGGACTTTCTGATGGATGTATGGCTGACGATGAAAAAAGCCATTGATGATGGTTTGAATGCCGAAGGCGTTCTCCCCGGTGGTTTGAACGTAAAGCGCAAAGCCAAAGAGTTGTACGCCCAATGCATTGAAAACCGCAGCCCTGCCCTGCAAGAGTTCCAGAAAATCGCTGCCTATGCTTTTGCCGTAGCAGAGCAAAACGCAGACAACGGCACCATCGTCACCGCCCCCACCTGCGGCGCATGCGGCGTTCTGCCAGCTGTGCTGCGCTACGCGCAGGAAACACGGGGTTACAGTGATGAACAGATCGTCCGTGTTTTGGGCACTGCCGGTCTGATCGGCAATCTTACCAAAACCAACGCCTCCATTTCCGGCGCAGAATGCGGCTGCCAAGCCGAAATCGGCACAGCCTGCTCCATGGCAGCAGCTGCCTTGGCAGAGCTTTATTTGCAAAATATCGACCAGGTGGAATACGCCGCCGAGGTAGCTATGGAGCATCATCTGGGGCTGACCTGCGATCCCATCTGCGGTCTGGTGCAGATTCCCTGCATCGAACGTAACGCCGTCGCAGCCATGCGCGCCATGAACGCCTGCAATATGAGTTTCTTCCTGACCGGTTCCCGAAACATCAGTTACGATATGGTTTGCCGTGCCATGTATGAAACAGGCATCAACATGAACCATCGCTTCCGTGAGACCAGTGAGGGTGGTCTCGCCAAAATCTACGACCGAAAAGGCTCCAAAAACGCCTGATCACAACTCCCCAGGCCATCGGTCTGGGGAGTTATCGTTCCGCCACCGAAACACCACTGGCCAATTCTCAACAAAAGTTGAGATTAGGTTGAACAACAGTTGAAAAAAAGCCGCTATAATATGTGCATAATGATAATCAGGAGTGTATAGGTATATGGAAGACTCCAAATACAAAGATAAAATATTTACCATTCCCAACATGCTTTCTCTGCTGCGCTTGTGCATGATCCCCCTGATGGTTTGGCTGTATATCGACAGGCAAAGCTACGGTCTGACCACCCTGGTGCTGATTTTATCCGGACTGACCGATCTGGCAGACGGTTATATTGCCCGGCACTATCACATGATCAGCGACTTTGGAAAGGCATTTGATCCGGTAGCAGATAAGCTGACTCAAATTGCCATGATGTTTTGTCTGGTGGCTCGGTTTCCACTAATGTTGCTGCCCTGGATCATTCTGGTGGTGAAAGAGGTCTTTACCGGTATCACCAGTCTGCTGGCCATCCACAAAACAGGCCAGGTAGAAGGCGCTGTCTGGCACGGAAAAGTCACCACTGCCCTGCTCTACGGCACCATGGCACTGCATCTGCTTTGGTATAACATTCCCTCTGTCGTTTCCATGATTTTGATTTTGCTTTGCACCGGTATGATGGTCGTTTCTGCCGTGGGCTATGGCATCCGCAATTTCAAAATGCTGCTGAACAAATCGGCTAATCAACTGTAATTTTTTCGATTAGGATGAGGTTCTATATGAAAAATAACTGGCTATCGAAAGGTGTTTATCGCTTTGTGCGGCGATTGGTACTGATTTTTTATCCCAAAATTCAGATCGAAGGCATGGAAAATCTCCCAGAAGAAAGTGCAATTATTGTAGGCAACCACAGCCAGATGAATGGGCCGATCTGTGCAGAACTCTTTGTTCCCGGCAATAATGTCACCTGGTGCGCTCACCAAATGATGGAACTGAAGGAAGTTCCTGCTTATGCATTTCAAGATTTCTGGAGCAAAAAGCCCAAATGGACCCACCCCTTCTTCAAACTGCTCTCTTACATCATTGCTCCTTTTTCCGCCTGTGTATTTAACGTGGCAAAAACCATTCCTGTCTACCATGATGCACGGCTTCTGACTACATTTAAGCAAACCATCAAGTCTTTGGATAACGGCGCCAATGTGATCATCTTTCCGGAATGTTATGAGCCTCATAATAATATCGTCTACCAGTTTCAGGATAAGTATATTGATGTGGCCAAGCTGTATTATAAGCGAACAGGAAAATGTTTAAATTTTGTTCCTTTGTATATTGCGCCCAAGCTCAAAAAGATGTATATTGGTAAGGCGATCACTTTTTGCCCCGAAAATCCCATTGCTGAAGAACGTCAGCGAATCACAAATTACCTGATGGATGAGATCACATCGATTGCGCTG
>CAZHPO010000112.1:0-3529 GCA_964534615.1 uncultured Oscillospiraceae bacterium | reverse complement strand
GCAACTGCCTTCTAAGCAGTAGGTCGGGGGTTCGAGTCCCTCCTGGCGTGCCATTTTTACGCTGGTAGCTTTTAGGACTCGAACATCAAATAAAACAGTCCGGTGGACTGTTTCGGCGAAGCCGCTCCGCTATTTTCGCAAAGCGAAAATGCAAACGAGTCCCTCCTGGCGTGCCACTTCTTAGAATTCAGCATAATAGAATATGGTGGGTGTAGTTCAATTGGCAGAGCACCGGATTGTGGTTCCGGGCGTTGTGGGTTCGAGTCCCATCACCCACCCCATAAAAACAGGAGATATCTTCGGATATCTCCTGTTTTTATATGGAATTTGGTTGGTGATGGGACTCGAAAGGCGGATCAGAAAACATGCCGGTGGTATGTTTTCCCACCGTGGGAGAGTCCCATGGGGCGATAGCCCCATAACAAAGCCGGGGCAGTAGCATTGATATGCACCCCAAAAGTGTCTAACTTTTGGGGTGCATATCACAATTGCTACTCTCTTTTTTGACAAATCACTATAAAGAGAAATAATCCTTTGCGCTTTCAAACAGATGCAGTTCATAATTGCCCGGCACATTCTGATAGAGGGAGTTACCGATCCGCTCGGCATGACCCATTTTGCCGAAAATCCGACCATCCGGGGAGGTGATGCCCTCAATGGCCCAGACGGAGCCGTTGGGGTTGAAATCCACATCCATGGAGGGGCGACCTTCCAGATCAACGTATTGGGTGGCAATTTGCCCATGGGCAGAGAGTTTTGCCAAAAGATCCTCACTGCACAGGAATCGACCCTCTCCGTGGGAAATGGGAACATTTACCAGTTCTCCCACCTGCATTTTGTGCAGCCAGGGGGAGCGGTTGCTGGCAATTCTGGTATGGACGATCCGACTCTGGTGGCGTCCGATGGTGTTAAAGGTCAGGGTGGGACAGGTTTCGTCAGTGTCGATGATCTCACCAAAGGGCACCAGACCCAGTTTGATGAGTGCCTGGAACCCGTTGCAGATACCCAGCATCAGACCGTCCCGGTTTTTCAGCATTTCCATGGTAACATCCTTTACCTGGGGATTGCGGAAGAATGCGGTGATGAATTTACCGGAACCATCCGGCTCATCGCCGCCGGAAAAACCGCCGGGGATGAAGATGATCTGACTTTTCTGACAGGATTTGGCAAATTCCTGGGCAGAGGCGGCAATGGCGGAGGCACTCTGATTGCCAATGACCAGTATTTCCGGCTCCAATCCGGCCTTTTCCACGGCTCTTGCAGAGTCGTATTCGCAGTTGGTGCCGGGGAAGACGGGAATCAGCACTCTGGGCTTGGAAACAGACAGGGACGGACGGGGCATATTTGCTTTTTCAGAGGTGACCACAGGCGCTTTTTCATGCTGCTGCTTGGGCACGACGGGATAGACATCGGACAGGACACGGCTGTTCCACTTTTCCAGCTCAGCAATGGAACAACAGTCGTTGCCCAGGGCGATCTGACCATCATCAGTGGTCACGCCCAGACGCAGGGCGCAGGGGGTAAATACTTCCTCGCTCAGTTCTGCAACAATGGCACCGTAGAAGGGGATGTACCAATCTGTGCCCAGATCGACCTGAGAGCGGAATCCAATGCCATTGCCGAAGGACATATTCATAATGCCCTGAGCAATGCCGTTTTCCACGGCCCAGGCGGATTTGATCTGGCCTTTGGCATGAAGATTGGAGAAAATATCCCAGGGTTTGCGCTGTTCAGCGGCACTGTCACCGGTGGGTGCAAAGAGGTAGACCGGGTGACCGGCCTGCTTAAACTCTGTGGACAGGATCTGGGTCGCTTTGACGGGGGCAACGGCAAAAGCGATCACCGTGGGAGGCACATCTTTATCCAGGAAGGTGCCGCTCATGGAGTCCTTGCCGCCGATGGCAGCGGCACCGAAATCCAGCTGAGCATCCAATGCGCCCAGCAATGCGGCAAAGGGCTTGCCCCAGCGCAGCGGCTCGTCTTTCAGCTTTTCAAAAAATTCCTGGAGGGATAGATATGCCTTGGTATAGTCACCACCGGCGGCCACCAGCTTGGTCAAAGCGGTCACCACAGCGGCATAGCCGCCCTCGTAGGTGTCGCTGCTGAGCATTTCCGGATCGCAGCCGTAGGCCATCAGGCTGCCCTGACTGGTTTCCTGACCGGGGAGCATGGGCAGCAATGCAGCCATGGCCTGGGTGGGAGAGGATTGATTTTTTCCGCCGAAGGGCATCAGCAATGTGCCGGAACCGATGGTGGAGTCAAATCGTTCCACCAAACCCCGGCGACTGGCACAGGCCAGACTCGATGCCATTTCTTTCAAGCTTGCAAAGCGTGCCTTGCAAAGATGGGTTCTGTCTTTTTCCGGGACTTCCACGGTGGTATGTTTTACTGCGCCGTTGGTATTGAGAAATTTGCGGGAAAGATCGGCAATGGTCTGGCCTTTCCAGCCCATGACCATCCGGGGGGCTTCTGTGACAACGGCCACCGGATAGGCTTCCAGATTTTCCTTTTCCGCCGCAGCGATAAAGGCAGCCACGTCCTTTTCTTCCACCACCACGGCCATGCGTTCCTGGGATTCGGAAATGGCAATCTCGGTGCCGTCCAGACCCTCATATTTTTTACGAACGGCATCCAGATCGATCCGCAGACCGTCGGCCAATTCACCGATGGCCACCGATACGCCACCGGCACCAAAGTCGTTGCATCGTTTGATGAGTTTTGTCACGTTGCCGTCACGGAACAACCGCTGAATCTTTCGTTCTTCGGGGGCATTTCCTTTTTGGACTTCCGAGGCCATGGTTGCAAGGGAAGCGGCGTTGTGGCTTTTGGAGGAGCCGGTGGCGCCGCCAATACCGTCCCGACCGGTACGACCGCCCAGCAAAATAACCACGTCACCGGCGGCTGGCTGCTCCCGACGTACATTTTTGGCCGGAGCTGCGGCGACCACTGCGCCACATTCCAGACGCTTGGCTACATAATTGGGGTGGTACAGCTCGGCCACATGGCCGGTGGCAAGACCGATCTGGTTGCCATAGGAAGAATATCCGGCAGCAGCACCCTGACAGATCTTCCGTTGAGGCAGTTTGCCGGGAAGCGTCTGATCCAGCGGTGTCCGGGGATCGGCTGCACCGGTGACACGCATGGCCTGATGGACATAGGCTCGTCCGGACAGGGGGTCTCGAATACAGCCGCCGATGCAGGTGGCTGCGCCACCGAAGGGCTCGATCTCTGTGGGGTGATTGTGGGTCTCGTTTTTGAACATGAGGAGCCAATCCTGATTTTCGCCGTTCACATCGGCATTTACATGGATGGAGCAGGCGTTGATCTCCTCGCTTTCGTCCAATTCCGGTAGCAGTCCACGTTTTTTCAGCACCTTGGTGCCGATGGTGGCAATGTCCATCAGGGTCTGGGGACGAGCAGCAGCCTTTTCTTCTCCGTAGACTTCAATGCGTGCCTTCAGATAGCGCTGATAAGCCTGCTGTACGACCGGGTCCTGAATATGAACAGCATCAATGTGGGTGGAGAAGGT
>CAZHPO010000111.1:0-3560 GCA_964534615.1 uncultured Oscillospiraceae bacterium | reverse complement strand
ATGTAGAGGCTATGTGCCGTGCTTACGAGGAGCAAATCGAAGTATGGGGCGGCGTGGATATGCAGTTGCTGGGTCTGGGTCACGACGGTCACATTGGCTTCAACGAGCCGGCTGACCACTTCCCCACCATGACCCACGAGGTGGAACTGGAAGAAATCACCCGTCAGGCCAACAAGCGTTTCTTTGCTTCTATTGATGAGGTCCCCACCGCCGCTTACACCATGGGCATCGGCACTGTGATGTCCGCCCGGAAGGTATTGATGGTCGTTACCGGCGCTGATAAAGCAGAGATTTTGAAGCAGTCTTTCTTTGGCCCCGTTACCCCTCAGGTTCCTGCGTCCATTCTGCAGCTGCACCCGGATGTGACCGTGATCTGTGACGAAGCCGCTGCTGCACTGCTGTAATTATTTTTTAAAACAGGAGGCTATAATGAACCAGACACAGAAAAAAGAGCTGCAAGTTCTGGCCTGTAAAGTGCGTACGGGCGTGCTGGAAGGCGTTCACAGTGCAAAGGCCGGTCACCCCGGCGGAAGCCTGTCCGCAGCAGATCTGTTTACTTACCTGTACTTCAAAGAGCTGAATATTGATCCCAAAAATCCCCGTTGGGAAGACCGTGATCGTTTCGTTTTGAGTAAAGGCCACACCGCTCCCGGTCTGTACTCGGCACTGGCACATCGTGGTTTCTTCCCTGTGGAAGATTTGTTGACCCTGCGCCACATTGATTCCTATCTCCAGGGTCATCCCAATATGAACACTGTTCCCGGTGTCGATATGTCTACCGGCTCCTTGGGTCAGGGTATTTCCGTGGCCGTGGGTATGGCACTTGGTCTGAAGCATCAGGGCAAATCTGCCCGTGTTTACACCCTTCTGGGCGACGGTGAGATCCAGGAAGGCCAGGTTTGGGAAGCCTGTATGTCTGCCGCCCACTATCAGCTGGACAATTTGTGTGTCATTGTGGATAACAACGGCTTGCAGATCGACGGCAATGTTGCCAACGTTATGAGTCCTTACCCCATTGTGGAAAAATTGCAGGCTTTTGGTTTCCACGTAGAAACCATTGATGCCCACGATTTTGATCAAATCGAAGCTGCGCTCAATATTGCCCGCTCCATTAAGGGGCAGCCCACTGCCATCGTGATGAAAAGCATCAAGGGCAAGGGCGTTTCCTATATGGAAAATAACGCCGGCTGGCATGGCAAGGCACCCAACGACGCCGAATTTGAGCAGGGCATGAACGAGCTGAAATCCGCTTTGGCAGAATTGGAGGGCAAGTAAAATGGCAGAAATGAAAAAAATCGCCACTCGTGAAAGCTATGGCAACGCTTTGAAGGAACTGGGCGCACAGTACCCCAATTTGGTGGTTCTGGATGCTGACCTGGCCGGTGCTACCAAAACCTCCATTTTCCAGAAAGCCTACCCCGAACGTCATTTTGACTTTGGCATTGCTGAGGCCAACATGATCTGTGCCGCTGCCGGCATGTCCACCACGGGACTGGTTCCCTTTGCCAGTACCTTTGCCATGTTTGCCGCAGGCCGTGCTTTCGAGCAGGTGCGCAACTCCATCGGCTATCCCCATCTGAATGTTAAAATCGGTGCTACCCACGGCGGTATTTCCGTCGGCGAGGACGGTGCTAGCCACCAGTGCTGCGAAGACTTCGGCCTGATGCGCACCATCCCCGGTATGGTGGTCATGTCTCCTGCGGACGACGTGGAGGCCAGAGCCATGGTTCGTGCTGCTTACCTGCACGAAGGTCCTGTTTATATGCGCTTTGGTCGTAGTGCTGTTCCCGTCATCCACGAAGACAACTATCAATTCGAGATCGGCAAGGGCGAGGTTTTAAAGGAAGGATCCGACGTTGCCATCATCGCCAATGGTCTGATGGTCTATGAAGCACTGGTCGCAGCTGAAGCTTTGGCTGCCGAAGGCATCTGCGCTATGGTCATCAATATGGCCACGATCAAGCCGCTGGACAACCAGTTGGTACTGGATGCTGCCCAGAAATGCGGCAAGATCATCACCTGTGAGGAACACAGCGTCATCGGCGGTCTGGGTGAAGCCGTCTGCTCTCTACTGAGCGAGAAGCTTCCCACCCCTGTCCGCCGGATCGGTGTCAACGATGAATATGGCCACTCCGGTCCAGCCGGCGCTCTGCTGAAGCAGTTTGGCCTGTGCAGTGACCACATTGTAGAAGTCGCCAAGGAGTTCTGCAACAAATAATGAACAATGCCCACCTCACGGTGGGCATTGTTTTTTTGTAAAAACAGCAGGGACAGATGCCACGATGTGCCACCTGTCCCTAACATTTCAGTATTTATTTTTAACGTGCCGTTAGATTATCTTCTCGATGGGACTGATGAGCGGAAACTGTGTCAAAAAGAAACGCACAAACACCCCACTATTGATTGCATCTCCTGAAGTCATGGAGCTTACCTTCATATAAAAACGCAGTCAGGAAAACCCCTGACTGCGTTTTGTTCATTCGATTACAGAACCTGCTCGATCCAGCCGTACAGGTCGGGCTCTTTGCCCCACTGAATGCCGGTCAGCTTGTCGTAAATAGCCTGTGCCACAGGGCCGATGTTGCCGTCAGACAGGCGGATCACATCCCCACGGTACTCCAGCAGGCCAACAGGAGAGATAACAGCAGCGGTGCCGGTGCCGAAGGCCTCTGTCAGATGGCCTCTCGTGTACGCCTCATACAGTTCAGCCACGGAGATCGGACGCTCCTCGATCTCCATGCCCATATCTGCTGCCAGACGCAGTACGCTCTTACGAGTGATGCCGGGCAGGATAGAACCGCCGGTAGGAGCAGTACACAGCTTGTGGTCGATGACAAACATCATGTTCATAGCGCCCACTTCTTCCACATACTTATTCTGCTTGCCATCCAGCCACAGAACCTGATCGAAACCGTTCTTGGAAGCTTCATAAGCAGCACGCAGAGAGGCAGAGTAGTTACCGCCGGTCTTTGCTGCGCCGGTACCACCCTTGACTGCACGAACATAGCTGTCCTCAATGTGGATATTGACAGGTGCCATGCCGTTCTTGTAGTAAGAACCGGCAGGAGAACAGATGATGTAGTACAGATAGTGCTTTGCGGGGTGAACACCCAGCTCTGCACCATCAGAGATCATGGTGGGACGCAGGTACAGAGAAGTACCGTCACGATGAGGGACCCAATCCTGCTCGGTTTCTACCAGCAGCTTCATGGCCTTCACCTGGAACTCTGCATCCAACTGAGGCATAACCATACGCTCAGCACTACGGTTCATGCGCATAGCATTCTCCATGGGGCGGAACATCTGAATGTGACCATCTACACGGCGATATGCCTTCAGACCCTCGAAAATCTCCTGGCTATAGTGCAACACGGGAGAAGCGGGGTCGATCATCAGGGGACCATAAGGCTGAATACGCGCATCGTGCCAGCCCTGGCCTTCATCGTATTCCACGATGAACATATGGTCAGTGAAATATTTACCGAAGCCCAGTTTGGACTCATCAGCAGGCTTCTGCTTGGGGTTTTCGTTTTTAATGATCTTGATTTCCAGATCCAGCA
>CAZHPO010000110.1:0-3615 GCA_964534615.1 uncultured Oscillospiraceae bacterium | reverse complement strand
GGTGGTGTGCGCTGATTTTGCAGGTATAATTGAAAACGAAAAACCGACCCGGTTGGGTCGGTTTTTGTTGTTTACTGTTTGGCGATGACAGACAGGCCGGGGGCGGTGGCGGAAAGCTTGCTGACCTGATACAGTGCGTTGGCTACCTGTCCACGGGTCATGGTACCGTTGGCATTGAGTTCAATACCGTTTTCTGCCATCACAGCGATCAGATCCACGTCGTTGTTGTCACCGGAACCGGTGGAAGTGGGCAGAGCCAGAGCGTTTTGCAGCAAAAGGGCAGCTTCCTGACCGGTAATGGGGGTGCTGCTGCCAAAAACACTGCCACCTTTCCAGCCGGCGGTAAGGCCGGAACGAAGTGCTGCGGCCAGATAGGGCTTTAACCAAGTGGGGCAGTCATCGGTAAAACCGGTATAGCCGGCCTCCTGGTCGGTGGGAATGTCCAAAAGATCTACCAGCATGGCAACAAATTCGCCTCTGGTCACAGCCTGATCCGGCCGGAAGCAGAGCTGACCGCTGACAACCTCGCCGGTGAAAATGCCGTTGTTGCGCATCCATTCGGCGCTGAAACGGCAATCGGTTCCCAGTGTATCAGAATAGGTGGCCTTATCACTGGGCTTCAGGATCTGAATGGTGACGGTGGCCTGACGGGATACATTGCCTGCTGGATCCGTGGCGGTGAAAGTAAAAGAGTCGGTGCCAACCTTGTTCTTCTTGGGGGTATAGGTGAAGGTGCCGTCCTCGTTGATGGTCACTTCTCCCCGTTTGGGGGCACGGGTCAGGGTGTAGGTCAGTGCTTCGCCCTCCGGGTCATGGACTTTCAAGGTGCCGGTGTTCGGCAGGTTTTTGTAAGTTTCCAGAGCACTGTCTTCTGCCACAGGCGCACGATCCACTTTGCCTCGGATGGAGATGGCCATGGTGGTGGCTTTTTCCACCCGATTTTCATAGATGGGCAAATAGGAAACGGTCACATCCGTATCTGTCTCTGTGCGCAGGGGATGAAATGTCAGCTGGTTCAGCTGGTCGGCGGTCAGAATATCGCCGCAGCGGATGACCCGCTGACCCAGCATCACGGTTCCGGCAGAGCTTTCGGGCAAGCCGGTGATGCAGACACCTTCCAATTCTTTTTTGGAAAAATCTCCGGCGGAGAAGCAGTAATTGCTGTCACAGTCTACCTCAAGAGCCGCTGCGCCAATGCTGATGCTCAGCACACAGGCAGCGGCCAGAAGGATCGATAGGATTTTTTTGCGTGTCATAGAATACCTCCTGAATTTGGAATTCGGAGATATTGTTTGCTTTTGTGGGAAAATTATGCAGCTTTTATAAAAAGAAAAGGGGAAGTGCTGGAAATTCCATCAGCAATATGCTACAATAGAAAAAATGGAGGATTTGCGATGTTGAATAGAGAACTGTTGGAGGAGCAGCTTTCTCAGTTGCCCCTGTATATTTATGGATTTATTGACCCGGAGGAACTGGAATTTTCAGATCGTGTTCGCTGGATCTGCGAACATGAGTGCAGTATGTACGGAAAAAGTTGGGCTTGCCCTCCCGGTGTGGGCAGTGTGGACTGTTGCAAGGCAAAGTGCCTGAGCTATAACCGCTGCCTGATGATATCCACCATTACGGAAGTGGCAGATATTTCGGATTTACAGGCGACCTTGGATACCAGAACGGATCACGAAGCACTGACCGATCAGGTGGCGCAATTGATGCAGGATCAGGGGACAAAGCCCTATATTCTTTCGACAGAAGCTTGCGCTGTATGTGCCCGCTGCGCAATTCTGGACGGACAACCCTGCCGTTTCCCGGAGAAAATGCATCCCTGCGTGGAAAGCCAGGGAATCAATGTGATCCCGGTACTGGAAAATATGGGAATGCCCTTCCTGTATGGGGAAAATGTGGTCACCTGGGTCAGTCTGCTGCTGTTCCGGGAATAAGTGCTTTGGAAAAATTGTTCACATAAAAGTTATTTACAATTTCCCTGCGGGATGGTACAATGTGGGGAAGAAAGGGGGTGGGCTTGTGCGCCAACTTTGGGAAAAAATGCGATATACGCCATATGTTTCTGAAGTGTTGTCTTTTTTAAAGAAGGGCGACCTGATTCTGCTGTTTTTATGCCTGCTCACCTCCGGTTACGGCTGTATCATTGTGGCCAGCACTACGGCACATAATGATACCATGCGCTATGTGTTTATTCAGGTCATCGCCGTGCTGTTGGGCATTGTGATGTATGTGCTGATGTCGGCGGTGGATGCGGATTTTATTTCCGAGCATCGAATGGCACTGATTGCGTTTAACTGTGTGATTTTGCTGATGCTGCGCACCCCTTTCGGTGAGGACTATTCTTCCGGTAACCGGAGCTGGCTGGTGATTCCGGGTTTTCCCATGGCAATTCAGCCGGCGGAATTTTGCAAGATCACATTTGTGCTGATATTGGCCTCTGTTATGGCATCCCACCAAAATCGGATCTCAACCATCCCCTCGGTCATGCACATGGTGTTGCAGCTGGCACTGGTGGCGGGACTGAATTTTGTGGTGTCTGATGATGCCGGTGTGTCGCTGATTTTTGTGTTCATTTTTATTATGATGGCCATGTGCGGCGGCGTCCACTGGGGCTGGTTTGCTTTTGCTGGCGGCGCTATTGCGCTGGCAGCGCCGATCGTGTTCCAGTTCTTACCCACGTATATGCAGACCCGTATTCAAATGTTGTGGGACTCCAGCATTGACCCGGAGGGACTGAATGAGCGATTTCAGATCGTTCGTGCCCAGCTGTCCCTGAATGGTGGCGGATTGACGGGGCAGGGCTTGTTTCAGGGCCATCGTACCCAGGTGGGAGCTTTGCCTGCCCAGCATACGGACTTTATCTTTTCTGCCATTGGCGAGGAATTGGGCTTTGTGGGTTGCATTCTGACACTGGTGCTGATTTTCCTGATTATTTACCGCTGTATTCGGGTGGGAATGAGAAGTCCGGATTTCCTGCGGCGTATGATTTGCTTTGGTGTGGCGGCCACCTTGATTTTCCAAACGTTGATGAATGTGGGCATGAATGTGGGCGTGTTGCCCGTTATTGGCCTGACCCTGCCCTTTATCAGCTATGGCGGCAGTTCGATCATGTCCCTGTTTGCCATGTTGGGATTGGTGTCCGGCGTTCATGCCAGACCGGAGGCTAAGCAGCATGAGCGCTATATACAGGCACCGGCGGCACTGACACGGTGGTACTGAGCGCTTGTTGACCTTTTTCCTGGGTTGGATCGGTAGCCTGATCATCAACCATACCAGCCTGAAGCCGGAGGGATACACCTCTCGTACTGGCTGCTACATTCTTCTGTCGATGGTTACCTGTGGCATTTATATGCTGGTGGCATCCATCTGCAACCTGACTTTCGATCCTACCAAGGAAAGAAACATTGGCTACAAAAAAGATGTATGATAGAAAAGGGCCTTGAAAAAGGCTCTTTTCTACTATTTTAAATATTTCTCGGAAATGATTATAAAAAAGCATTGACAAAACCGGAAAAACCGTGCTATAATGTTTTGCGTGTCCGATGCCGGATCTGCATACATTGGGATGTCGCCAAGCGGTAAGGCACCAGACTTTGACTCTGGCATTCGTAG
>CAZHPO010000109.1:0-3621 GCA_964534615.1 uncultured Oscillospiraceae bacterium | reverse complement strand
CTATTATTTTTCTTATCAAAGGCCAGGTTTTTCTTTCAACCGTGCCAAAAGGAGGTGTTCCAATGAAGCGTGTAAAAGCAGCCTGTATTCTTCAGACATTGGCTTTTTCACAAAAGCCGGAAATCGGCTTCGACAAAAATCAAGCTCTGAAACTCAATCAGGAAGAATTTGACCACTACAAGGCCACACTGGAGCGTACCCACACCCGATATCAGATCGTGGATACATGCCAGCAGGAAGACGGCACACTGATCGTCCGGGTTCGCAAGCAATACAATGACAAGGCCGACGTCTCTGAATATTTCCTCTGAATGCCGCAAAAAAATCCGCCTGAAAACAGGCGGATTTCTTTTTACTTCACCTTTGCACCAAAGGGGAAAACGGCCAACTTCATCAGTTTAAAACTTTGAATACCGTTGGGAATACCAATAATCGTAATGCAGTTCAAAACACCACAAATGAGATATCCCAGAGCCATTTCCCAGCCACCGATGATGACCCACAAAATATTGGCAATGGGATGCTCTGTAAAATTCAGATCCACCTTTTTGCCAAAGGGAAACAGGGAAAGTTTGGCCGCCTTAAAGCATTGCAGGCCAAAAGGAATTCCAATGATCGTGATGCACAGCAGCAGGCCAAAAAATGCCCATGCCAGTGCCATCCAGATACCACCCAATACCGCCCAAATAATGTTCGCTATAAACCGCATACGCATGACCTCTCTTTTCTATTTCTGCTGATTTATACGGATGCAAAGCAGATGATCCAGTCCACACATACCGCAACGGATAAGATCACTGTCGTTACCATTCTCACTTTACCAGGGACACTGTCCACCGTCTTTTTCAACGGCAAAAATACCCACGCCATCATTGCCGTTGCCATGAACCCCCACATAACGGAGATCTCCAGACTGACATAGCCCCACAGATTGTACTTATAAGCAGCATAGCTCCACAGCTCTACGCCCAAAACACGGTCGAAAAACGCACCGGTGATCAGCTCGGCTACAGTCGGGATCAACGCTGCCCTAAAATAATAGGACACCCACCGCCAAACGCCGGTTTTGCACTTTTTCAATAGGAGTCCACCCTCTTTTGGGGTCCCTAACAGCATGTAAATCGCCAAAACAGCAATATCCACTTACTTGCTTTATCGTATTTTTCCTTGATCATTTTTCTCCTGGGCAATGAAACCTTATCCTCGATTCTTTCGCAGGATTTGTGTAACACAATTTACCACATTCTCCCCAGATCTGTCAATCTGCAAATTGTAAACAAACTATGCCCTTCCAATTTCTCAGAAAAACAGCTTTCGCTCCATAATTTCACGGGCGGCACTGTTGACTGCAAGGTAAATCAGCAACCCTCCAATACCCACCAGTCCCACCAGCGGGTAAACAGACCAACCAATCACCCCCAGGTCAAATGTAACATCCAACAGCAGTTCCATGAGAAGCATCAGTGCCCCTGTTGCCATAAACGCACCGCCCAAGACATACAACTTTCCCTTTCGTAAGTATCGCAGTAACGTTACCACCGTACAGACGATCAGTGCCAAAGTCCCAGTGACCGGAAAGGCAAACGTCAAAAACCAGCCACCATCCGTAGCCAGATCAATATACAAAAGATACAGCAAAATGGCTACAAAATCGCAGGGCACAAAAATCACAGGATTTGGTCTATAAAACCACATAGGCAGCGCCACAATGGTGTAGGCCACCACCAATCCGCCTGCCACATAGCCAAACCAATCAATGGTTCCGTCCAACTGCACATCCGCAAACAAACTCAGTACCAGCGGAATCAAAAAAAGGATAATAATTGCGCCGTTGAGTGCCTTTGCACCGGATTTTCGTTCAGGCATTCTATTGGCCGGATACATCGGCATCTGTTTTTCCCGCTTGATATCCGGGTGATACGCCACCGTTTCGCACAGGGGGCATTTTGTTTGCGTATCTGCCAAGCGAACACCACAACAAACACAGTACATTTACGTTTCCTCCCTTCTGTTGCTCTCTACCAGAACAGGTAGCCCCAGTTGTTGCAACACCAGGAAAAAGTGTCGCTCCAACTCAGCTGTTTTGATATCCCGAATAAAGTTTATATAAATCTTATCCCCATAGGATAACAGGCCACAATTATAAGGGGCCGCCGCCTGAACTCCCAAAATAAAATCAAACCGTTCGATATACGGTTCCATTTCCGTCGGCACCTGCACCCTACCCAGATTAGACATGGACAGGCAGGATTTTCGTTCACCCACACTGTCGAAAACCGCTTTCATCACCATATTCTTTAAGGGCAACGGCACCAACCGCAACAGGGGATTTTTCTCATCATTAACATTGGTTGCGATCATGCTGCCCATATGTTTGGCCGTCACTTCCAGCCCCATTCTGTGATGGATCAACCCACATATTTCCTCAAAACTGTATTCTCCCAGCCGTGGATCGATTTCCGGGGTGATATACATGGCAAAATTACGCAGGGTATTGCATGGAAACAGCTGCCGCAAATTAACGGGGATCAGCACCTTGATCGGTCGTTTCCGCCGATGGGGTTCTTTCTCCCCTTGCAGGTTTAACAGTGCCTGCATCATCACAGCGCACATCAGCACGGTCAAAGAAACCTGATAGCGATGGGCCAGATCTAACCCCTCCTGTACCGGGATTTGGAAGCAGGTTACATTCAAAAATCCATCTTTTTGCGGTTCTCCATACATATGCCATGCATTTGAATCCTTACGACTGGCCGCAATGGGTCCTGCATTTTTAAGGAAACAGTCTTCCAATTCTTCCGGCTTTGGTGCTTCCCTTCTGTCCAGCACGCCCTTTTCGCAGGGAACTGTAATTCCGTATTTCTGTTCCAAATACTCAGCGGTCAGAGTTTTCAAGAAAATCAGCGCACCACTACCATCGGTCAACGAATGAAAAAACTCCACGGCGATCCGATTTTCATAGGTAATGACCCGAAATGCACACCGGCGCATTTCGGCCTTGCTCATAAATGTCAACGGATAGCTATACTCATCTTTGATCTGAGGTGCCGACTCCACCTGCTGCAAATAGTACCAGAAAATTCCCTTTCGCAATCGGGCGGCAATGGATGGAAAACGCTTCACTGTCACATCCAGGGCGTTTTGCAGCAGTATCACATCTACCTTTTCCTTTAAGGTGACCGACTGACGAAACACATTGCTCCAGTTTTTACGCCGAGCCGCCGGATAAATTTTTGCCGCATTGTCCAGCCGCACCCAATGCAGCGGTTTTGTCCCAATCTTTCCCATCGACTCCCCCCTCTCTTTTTCTATACTATACTCCTTTTTCCAATAACCGTCAACGAAAAAGCCGCTGCTTTCAGATAATTTCTGAAAGCAGCGGCTTTCCTGCCTGTAAACACCTGCCGGTGCTTCTTAATATCATCAGAAGACGATTTAAAAATTTTCATAACTTAATTTCCACTAATCAACAAATGACTCACAAAGCAAAGCAGCTAGGGAAATAATTTGTCCCCTGCGGTCAGAAATTACGTATAAATACAAAAAATCCAGCACCAAGATGTTGAAAAGTAAGCGTCAAACCTAGCGGCGACTTGCGGTAAGCTCGTCAGTATGAAATAA
>CAZHPO010000108.1:0-3665 GCA_964534615.1 uncultured Oscillospiraceae bacterium | reverse complement strand
TGCCTGCTCGAAAAGTGGCTGTCAACGACACCACGGGCGCAGGAGACGCTTTCTGCGCCGGTGCTTCCATCGGAATGACCCATGGAAAAACTATGGCTGAAGCCTGTCAGATCGGCTCTAGGCTGGCAGCATCTGTTATTGTTACCTCGGAAAATGTCTGTCCACGCTTCCAACCCAGAGAGTTGGGACTGGATATGGACATCGAGGATTAAGTATGGTTAAAAATCTGACCGGCAATCGCACAGGGGGATAGGATTTTCTGCTCCTGTTATGATATATTGATGTTGACACTGGCAGGATTGAAATTGGTGCAAAAGAAAGGAAAAATCATCGATGTAGCTGCCCAATATGGCTATGAAATTCCCGTTATTGTGAATTGTGGTTGCCCATTACAAAGAAATAACACAGCGCCCCGGAATATCTTCCGGGGCGCAACTTTATTCTTTGGAAACGAAGATCACACCGTACAGGCCGGGACCCAGGTGGGCACCGACAGCAGGGCCGACCTGTTGTCGCTGAGTGATGGCAATACCTTTCTTTGCAAGGGCTTCTTCCAGTTTTTTGCTGTTTTCAAGTCCCACGGTGGTCATTGACCAGATAGGGAAGTGGGGGTCAATTTCATAGGATGTAGCCTTTGTGACGATGGTGCTGATGGCTCGTGCCAAGCCAATTGCTTTTGCAATGCTGTCCACCCGGCCATCATCGGTGATGGTCAGGATAGGCTTGATGTTGGCGATGTCACCGATCAGAGCAGCGGCTGGGCCGATGCGACCACCCCGACGTAAGTATTCCAGAGTGTCCAATCCGGCAAAGACATGGATCCGATTACGAAAACTGGAACATTTTTCGGCTATTTCTGCTCCGCTGCAACCGCTGGTTGCCAATTGATGGGCATAGAGTACCATCATGTGCAGACAGTGTGTAGCCAAGTGACTGTCCACGATGTAGATGCCATCGTAGTCCACCATTTCCTTTGCAATACAGGCAGTCTGGTAAGTACCGCTGAGAGCAGAGGAAAGGCTTAAGTAAACCAGTTCCTCTCCTCGTTCTTTTACCTGCTCAAAAACATCGAGAAAACTCTGAGGGGAAGGTTGTGCGGTCTTTGGAAAGTCTTCTGAAGTGGTTAACAGCTCATAAAATTCATTTCGGGAAAGGTCTACTCCGTCAAAATAGTTTTTCCCATCCAGAGTGACGGCAATGGGCTGAAAATAGTCGTGTAATTTTTCATCCTGACAATCGCAGGATGAGTCCACCATGATTTTTGTCATATCATACCTCTTTTATTTCAAATGATAACCGGATGCGCTGATTTTTTCCACGATCCGAATAAACGCAGCGGTGTCTTTCGGCCCGATAATTTCTTCGATAGAATGGGCAATTTCTATGGAATTGTTGTGAACCTTTAAAAATGCTTCCATATTGTCATGGCAGCAGCGAATATAGAGGATCCGTTTGTCTCCCTCCGGGTGGCATCGCTCTAAAAGACCCTTTTGCTCCAGTGCATTGATGGTACGATTTACTAGGGATTTTAACATCCCGGTTCGTGCAATGATTTCTTTTATGGAGAGGCGGCCAATGCCGTCGTGTTGCCACTGCTCATAGAGATGTAACATGATGATGGCTTCATTATAAGAAAGCCCCTTGGTAAATCGGGATTTTTTTAGGATAGCCGAAAGTTGCACCCATGCTTGCAGCAGGGCGATGGTTTGATTATTCGGATTCATAGAAACCTCCACTTGTTCACACTGTGAACGAATATATTATAACACAAAAATCACCATCCGTCAATATGGTAGAAGAATAGGCAAATATATCGGAAATTCCGTTGCATAAATGCACGATATCAGTTATAATAGCAAATGCCGATACATCATTTGCTGATGGCGCACTTTGAACAAATAATAAAAGGAGAAAAAGAGAATTACTATGAGCAAAAATCACACGGATCGCCACCAACAGCGCAGCTTGCTGATGGCAAACGAGCCGATCCCACGTTTGGTTTTTAAAATGGCGATCCCGACGATCGTGGCATTTTTGATCAACTCCATCTATTCGTTGGCTGACACCTATTTTGTCAGTCAATGGAGCAGTGATCCTGTTATCTCTCAGGCGGCTACCGCAGCGGTTTCCGTAAATGCTTCCCTGGATCAACTGATTATGATGTGCGGTTCCATGTTAGCGGTTGGCGCGAATAGCTATATTGCCCGCCTTTTGGGAGAAGAAAAGCGGGAAAAAGCCAGCAATGTTCTTTCAACATCATTTTTCCTGGCTTTTGGAATTGGCGCATTGCTAACGGTGTTAGGTCTGACTTTTATGACACCTATGGTTCGGCTTTTAGGTGCAACTGAAACCTGCGAGAGCTATGCTATTGATTATGCGACTTATGTGCTGCTGGCAGCACCGTTGATGGCTTCCTCTTTTGTTATGAATCAATGCCTGCGCTCAGAGGGTAGTGCTACTCTGAGTATGATCGGTATGGGTGCCGGTGGCGTTATCAACTGTGTGCTTGATCCTATATTTATCATCGGCATGGATATGGGTGTTTTGGGCGCTTCGTTGGCAACTGCCATTTCCAAACTGATCAGCTTCATGATTCTGGTATTTCCTTATATTACCCGACGGAGCATGCTGCATCTGTCCTTTAAAAACATCCGTATTCAGAAGAATATTATTTCTGAGATCATGGCGGTTGGATCTTCGTCTATGTTCCGCAGCGGCTTGGCTGTGGTTGCTGCCATCTTGCTGAATAATGAAGCGAAGAACATTGGCGGCGATGCTTTGCTGGCAAGTATTGGCGTCAGCACGAAGGTGATGATGTTCCCCTTTAGTGTTATTCTTGGTTTCAGTAGCGGATTTCAGCCTGTAGCCGGATTTAACTGGGGCGCAAAACTCTATGGACGTGTCCAAGAAAGCTATCGGTTCAGTTCCGCTGTGGCGATCGTGGGTGCTGTGATCATGGGCGTGATACTTGCAATCTTTGCCCAGCCTATTGCAGGACTCTTTGGAGAGGGCGGGGGAGAAATGCAGCGCTATGGTACCTTATGTATTCAGCTACAGTGTTTGGCGCTGCCGATCCAGGCCTGGTTGACGGTTGTAAATATGCTGTGTGCCGGTTTGGGGAGAGCGAAGGAGGCTTTCGTACTATCTACATCCCGGCAGGGAACTTGTTTCATTCCAATTTTGTATCCATTGGTATATTTCTTTGGCGCCTATGGTGTTGTTTCTGTACAGGCGATAGCAGATGCTTTGACACTGATATTGGGTATTCCCATTGCAATCGTTGTTTCGAAAACCATTCGAAAAGCCATTGAACAGAACACGCCATTGATGGTTTAATGACTTGACAGGGATGCTATAATAGTCAATGAGAGGAGGTGTGCGTTTGGAAAAAGATAAGATCAAAGTAGTGGCCACCAATCGGGAAGCCCGACATGAATATTTTATTGAAGAAGAAATGGAAGCCGGTATCGAACTGGTGGGAACGGAAGTAAAATCTGTTCGAGCTGGTACTCTGAATTTGAAGGATTCCTGGTGCGGCATTAAAAACGGTCAACTACTCATCAATCAAATGCACATCTCGCCCTATGACCACGGAAACCGTTTCAATGTGGATGCACGCCGTCCACGAAGACTTCTCATGCACAAACGGGAGATCATGCGGCTGT
>CAZHPO010000107.1:0-3690 GCA_964534615.1 uncultured Oscillospiraceae bacterium | reverse complement strand
AAAAATACTTGTGTTTTTCGTCCAAATGCGCTATAATCAAATAAAATGGCGAAAGGGGCGCTTTTTATGATTTGCAGCGTACATACCCTGGGAATCATCGGCATCCAAGGAAGCGGTGTGGTGGCTGAATGCTATATTTCTAATGGATTGCCGGGATTTGACATTGTAGGTCTGCCCGATGCAGCCGTAAAAGAAGCAAGAGAGCGTGTCCGTGCTGCGGCGAAAAACAGTGGACTGACTTTCCCTGTCAGCCGAATCACGGTGAACCTGGCTCCGGCCAATCTGAAAAAAGCAGGTACCCACTATGACCTGCCCATTTTGCTGAGTATTCTGTGTGCATCTGGTTCTGTTCGCCGCCCCAAATCTACTAGCGCTTTTATTGGTGAGTTGGGACTGGATGGCACTTTGCGACCGGTTTCCGGTGTGCTTCCAATGGCAATCGCTGCAAAAAAAGCAGGGATACAGGCGCTTTTTGTCCCGGCGGAGAACGCTGCGGAGGCAACCTTGGCCAGAGGGCCTGCGGTATATCCGGTGCGAAACATTCGGGAGCTGGCTGCTGGACTGAACGGGGAAACACAGCTGATCGAACAACCGCTTTGGCTGCCGACCCATCAGGATGTGGTAGGCTTGGATTTTAAGGATGTGCTAGGACAGGAAAATGTGAAGCGTGCCCTAGAGGTTGCCGCCGCAGGCAGCCATAATGTGCTGCTTATCGGACCTCCTGGTTCGGGTAAAAGTATGCTCAGCAAGCGGTTGCCATCTATTCTGCCGGATATGACGTGGGAAGAATCCCTGGAAATTACCCAGATCTGTTCTGTTATGGGAATGTTGTCAGCAAAAGAGCCGTTGGTGACCAGGCGCCCTTTCCGCAGTCCTCACCATACCATCTCCAATGCCGGACTTGTGGGTGGCGGCACAAATCCAAAACCCGGCGAGATCTCCCTGAGCCACAAAGGTGTGCTGTTTTTGGATGAATTGCCAGAGTTCCATAAAGATACACTGGATCTTATGCGGCAACCGCTGGAAGATGGAAAAGTGACCATTTCCCGTGTATCCGGAGCAGTGACCTACCCAGCGGAATTTATGATGGTCTGTGCGATGAACCCCTGCAAATGTGGATGGTACGGTGATCCCGGTGGGCGCTGTACCTGCTCGGAACGGTCGGTTAAGGACTACCGCAGCCGTATTTCCGGCCCATTGTTGGACAGGATTGATATTGTTGTTGAAGTACCGGCTGTTCATTTTGATGAATTGCGTGCCAGAGCAGAGGCTGAGCCTTCCGCCCAGATCAAGAAAAGGGTAGATGCTGCACGCCAGATTCAGAATAAACGCTTTGAAAAGAAAAACGGGATGTGTAATGCACGCATGGGCCCGGAAGAAATGCGTAACTACTGCTCGTTGGATGATCCCTGTGCAGCAATGATGAAACAGGCATTTGAAGCCATGGGATTGACTGCCCGCAGTTATGATCGGATCTTGCGTGTAGCAAGAACGGTGGCGGATTTGGACGGCAGTGAAAATATCCAACCCCAGCACATAGCCGAAGCCATCCAATATCGGGCAGTGAATTTAGGAAATCGATAATTTGAGAGGATCATACTTATGAACGAGATTTTTTTGATGAAATTGGGCGAGATTGTCCTGAAAGGTGCAAACAAGCGCCAATTTGAAAACAAATTGCGGCAAAATGTTCGTCGTCGACTGAAATCCTATGGTAATTTTGATGTTTACATCATGCAGTCCACTCTTTATGTGGAACCAATGGATGAGATGGCAGATGTGGAGGGCGCATGGGAAGCTTGCCGCTGCATTTTTGGTGTGGTCAGCATTTGCCGTTGCCGTCCCTGCGAGAAGAATATGGATTCGATTTTCAATGCAATCGAGGAGTATTTGGGGGATGATCTGGAATTTGCCTATTCCTTTAAGGTGGAGTCACGTCGCTCTGATAAGGCATTTCCCATGACTTCCATTGCAATCTCTCAGGAAATTGGTGGCCGATTGGCTGAGGCGCATCCCAATTGCCGTGTGGATGTTCATAAACCGGAGTACACTGTTTATGTGGAAATTCGTGACCTGGCAGCTTATGTCCATGGACCTGCAATGCCCGGAGCCGGTGGACTTCCGACGGGTGTGGGTGGCCGAGCCATGTGCCTTCTGTCCGGCGGTATCGACTCTCCTGTGGCAGCATACATGATCGCCAAGCGTGGAGTGGAAATCGAGTCTGTTCATTTCTTCTCTTATCCCTATACTTCTCAACTGGCCAAGGATAAGGTTATTGAACTTGCCCGTCTGGTGACCAAGTATTCCGGCCGTATGACGGTGAATATTGTTTCTTTTACGGAAATTCAGGAAGCAATTCGGGATAATTGTCCGGAGGAATATTTCACGCTCATTATGCGTCGGTTTATGATGGAGATCTCTCAACGAATCGCAAAGCACGATGGCTGTGGTGCGCTGATCACCGGTGAAAATCTGGGTCAGGTCGCCAGCCAGACCATGGAAGCAATGACTGTGACCGGAGCAGTGGTGGATATTCCTGTATTTATGCCTCTGATCGGCATGGATAAGGAGGAAATTGTTACGATTTCCCGGAAAATCGGCACCTTTGATACGTCTGTTCTGCCCTATGAGGACTGCTGCACTGTATTTACACCCAAACATCCCAAAACCAAGCCTACCATCGGCCAGCTGCTTCATGCAGAAGCAAAACTGGATCGTGAGGCTCTGATCGAGCGTGCGCTGGAGAATGTGGAAAAAATCACAGTAAAATACCATGATGACAATTTGTAAAGAAGTTCTGGAATTTCTGGCAGGGAAGACCCTTGTAACTGCCGAAAGCTGTACCGGCGGCGGAATCGGTGAAGCGATCACTGCGGTGCCCGGTGCATCTGAAGTATATAAAGGTGGCGTCATCAGTTATTGCAATGCAGTAAAACGGGATATTTTGCACGTTGAGGAAGAAATCCTTGAAAAATATGGAGCAGTGTCTGCTCCGGTGGCAGAGGCTATGGCCATTGGAGCCAGAAATGCACTGGAAAGTGATGTGGCCGTATCCGTCACCGGACTGGCTGGTCCGTCAGCGGATGAATTTGGCAATCCTGTTGGAACAGTTTTTGTTGGCTATGCTGACGAGCGGCATGTAGCTTCTCGCCATTTCCTTTTTGCGGGAGATCGGGAACAGGTACGCCGACAGGCGATTTTTGCAGCGTTGAAGCTGATTTTGGAGGAGAACCGTGGGTAAAATAAAAGAGCTGATTGTAAAATATGGGGATATTATATCGTATCTCTTTTGGGGCGTATTGACTACAGTTGTCAATTACATGGTATATTTGCCCTGTTACAACTGGTGGGGCATTTCTGCCACAGTCAGTAACGTAATTGCCTGGGCTGTGTCGGTGGCATTTGCCTTTCTGACCAATAAACCCTTTGTGTTTAAAAGTCACGATTGGTCAGCCAGGACAGTTTGGCTGGAATTGACCAAATTTGTTGGTACACGATTGGGTTCCCTTGTGTTGGAAACAGCGTTTATTTTTGTAACAGTAGATTGTTTGCACTGGAATGGCAATATTATGAAATTGGCAGTGGCCGTACTGGTGGTCGTGATCAATTACATTGGCAGTAAGTTGCTGGTGTTCCGTAAAAAATAAATGGAAATCCCTCGGCATTGAATGGGCCGAGGGATTTTTCTAT
>CAZHPO010000106.1:0-3767 GCA_964534615.1 uncultured Oscillospiraceae bacterium | reverse complement strand
GTCGAAGCAATCGAAGAAGGCTGATTCTAGTCGAATCCGCTATTGGCCTGTGCATCCGCTTCGGCTGCACAGGCCGATTTTATACCAGGAGGTTTTCCATGGAGCAACTACACAACGGCTTCACCCTGGATACCGCTGAGAATGCCTTCCCCCTCAGCACCGACTCGATGCTCCTGGGAGATTTTGCCCGTCTGCCAAAAAACGCCCGTGTTTTGGATCTGGGCTCCGGCTGCGGCACTTTGGGACTGCTGCTTTGCGCCAAAGATGAAAATTGCACCGTCACCGGCGTTGAACTGGACGAAAAGGCTCACGCCGTGGCTTTGGACAACATTGCCCGCAACAACCTAAACTCCCGATTATCAAGTATATGCGCCGACTTGCGTACAGTTGCACTGGCCACCGGCCAGTTTCATGTGTGCATTTCCAATCCTCCATATTTTTCCGGTGGACCGGCCAGCCGTGCCTACCCCACCGCTCGGCGTGAAGACTTTTGTTCCACAGAAGAATTGTTCCGCGCCGCAGCCAAAGCACTGCGCTACGGTGGAGACTTTTTCCTGGTTCACCGTCCTGAAAAGCTTGCTCAGCTATGCGCCTGCGGCACAAACACCGGTTTGGAACCCAAACATCTTCGCCTGGTTCGGCATCGGGAGAATGGACCCATCAGTCTGATCCTGCTGCAATGTCGCAAAGGCGGAAAGCCGGGATTGAAAATCGACGAACAATTTTTGTTTGACTGTAACGGTATGCCTTCAGCGCAATACCGATCTATTTACCATTTGTAAGGAGAACAACTATGGCCGGAATGCTTTATCTTGTCCCCACGCCCATTGGCAATCTGGGGGATATTTCCATCCGCTGCCGGGAGACACTGGAAAATGCGGATTTTATCGCCGCCGAAGATACACGGGTCTCTTTGAAGCTTTTAAACCATTTAGGCATTAAAAAGAGCCTTGTCAGCTACTACGAGCATAACAAGGCATTTAAAGGTGATGTGATTTTGCAGCGGATTTTAGCCGGTGAGACCTGCGCTCTGGTTTCCGATGCAGGAAGTCCTGCCATCTCTGATCCTGGCGAGGATCTTGTGAAGCTTTGTGCGCAGCACGGCATTACAGTTTGTGCCATTCCCGGCCCCTGTGCTGTCATCACAGCACTGAGCATTTCCGGTCAGGCCACCGGTAGGTTTTGCTTTGAAGGCTTTCTGTCCACCGCAAAAAAGAGCCGTCGGGAGCATTTGGAAAGTCTGAAAAACGAACAGCGCACCATGATTTTCTACGAAGCTCCCCACAAACTGGTGGCAGCTTTGGAGGATATGCAGGAAATATTTGGTGCCGAGCGTCCCATCAGCCTGTGTCGGGAGCTGACGAAACTCCACGAAGAAGTATACCGCACCACCCTTGGTGAATCCATCACTCATTACAGCGAAAATCCTCCCAAGGGGGAGTTCGTGCTGGTGGTAGCCGGTGCAGAACCGGTGGTTGAAGAAAAGCCCACGGTCACCGATGCTGCTGCACGTGTACAGCAGTTGATGGCGGATGGTCTTTCCCGAAAAGATGCCATTAAGCAAACCGCCAAAGAATTGGATCTGCCTAAAAACGTGGTCTATGATGCGGCATTGCGTATTGATGAATAAGGCAAATACAAAGTCCTCCGGCAAAACGCCGGAGGACTTGTTGTTTACCAAGAAATATCGCCGTCGATGCAGTGGATTGTAAAATGTTCGGACTTTGACAGATTTATTATGTGATATGTATATACATTAGGGAAAGTCTTTGGTGCGTATTTTTTTCGGTTCTCCCGCATAGGCTGTCCACAGGAGGGATGGACATGATCATGGGCTGGATTTTCACAGGCATCCTACTGATTTCAACATTTTTTGCTGCACTTTCCGGAAATGGCGGCTTTCTATCTGCCGCCGTAACCCAAGGGGCACAGGCAGGCATTACTTTGGCCATTTCTCTGGCCGGATCTATCTGTCTGTGGACAGGGGTTGGGAATCTGATGGAAAAAATAGGCATTACTGCCAAGTTATCACGATTGCTACATCCCCTGCTCCGCAGAATATTTCCCTCGACCATCTGCGATGAAACGCTGGCCGGTGCCCTTTCCGGCAATATTTGCGCCAATTTTTTAGGTCTGGGCAACGCCGCTACGCCTATGGGTATTCGGGCGGTGCAACGTTTAAAAGATCCCCACCACCCGGACCGGGCATCCCACGAAATGTGTCGTCTGGTGGTTTTAAATACCGCATCCATTCAGTTGATCCCCACCAATGTGGCCGCCGTCCGGACAAGTCTGGGCTGCGCTACCCCCTTTGACATCTTACCTATGGTCTGGATCACAAGCCTTTGCTCCGCCTCGATGGGACTGCTGGCCGCTTTTTTCTTCGGAAAGCTGTGGCGCAAATGACAGATTACATTGTTCCCCTTTTACTTCTGGTTGTCTGTTGTCTGGCTTTACACAAACAGCAGAACGCTTATGATCTGCTGCTCTCCGGAGGCCGGGAAGGACTCAAAATTCTTTTTTCCATCGTTCCGTCCCTAGTACTGCTGTTGACCGCCGTGACCATGCTGCGTCAAAGTGGAGCGGTAGAGATTTTAAGTTCATTTTTGGCTCCGATTTTTGATTTTTTAGGCATCCCGGCAGAAACCGCCATTCTGGTGCTGATCCGTCCCATCAGCGGCAGTGCCGCCTTAGCTGTAGGCACAGATCTGATGGTCACATATGGTGTGGATTCTCAAATTGGCCGCACGGCGGCTGTTATGCTAGGCTCAACTGAGACCACTTTCTATACGATCAGTGTTTATTTCGGTGCTTCCGGAATCAAAAAAACACGGTACACTATCCCAGCTGCTCTCATTGCGGATCTTACCGGTTTTTTTATGGCCAGCCTGACAACAAAATTGTTTTCTACATAAAAAGGCTTCCCTTTTGGGAAGCCTTTTGCCTTTTATTTCGCCAGTTCATTGGTATCTACACTGTTGCGGTAGACCACAAATCTCTGATACAGGAACTCAGTCACCAGATTCAGTGCCATATTCAGCACCGTTACCAGATACTCATTCCACACCATATCTTCCACCAGGAAGTTACCCAGCACCGTGGTCACCGGGGTGAACACACAATAATACAGTGCCACCAGCACCATGGCTCTTGGTACATTTGCGGTGGACTTGAATGTGAAACGGCGATTAAATGTAAAGTTCCACAGCACTGAAAGCACCAGAGAAACCAGGTATGCCGGCCAATACTTCCACAACAGCAGTTCGTTAAAAATTGCAAAACTGCCCATTTGGATAATACCGGCAGAGGCAGAGAACAGCACAAATTTCAGTGTACGAAATATTTCCTTATTTTTCATATTACACCTTCCAAAAAATGCCGCAGCTCCAAGCT
Source organism: uncultured Oscillospiraceae bacterium (assembly GCA_964534615.1). Lineage (GTDB taxonomy): Bacteria > Bacillota > Clostridia > Oscillospirales > Oscillospiraceae > Faecousia. The sequence goes on along the minus strand of CAZHPO010000106.1, from coordinate 374 downwards.
GCGGCATTGTCTGTTGGGGGATTACTCCTCGTCGTCCAGATCTTCATCCTCATCTTCGAAAGAGAACTCCAACACCTCGCCGCACTTATCGCAGATAATGCTGCCCTTTTCCAGAGTGTCCTCATCGAAGTCGATGATATTACCACAAGCGCACTCTACTTCGTAGACAGTGGTATCCTCATCACCGAAGTCAAATCCTTCTTCTTCGTAATCGTCATCCTCATCGTCGAAGTCATAGTCGTCATCTTCGTCATCATCATAGTCGTCGTCTTCGTCCATGATGAAATCTTCAATGGCGTCCAGATCTTCTTCGATTTCATCCAGCTCGTCGGAAATGGCGATGGTGGTATCTTCCACATCCTTCAGCCGCTTGG
>CAZHPO010000105.1:0-3869 GCA_964534615.1 uncultured Oscillospiraceae bacterium | reverse complement strand
GGGAACGGCAACCCACCTGCCATTTTCGTGCAGGTCATAATCGGATGCATACGGCTAAAGCGGGTGCATGGGGAGCATTTGCTCCCCATGTTTTTATATTCTGCACACATTATAATGAAATTATTGTTAACTTTATTCTTTTTTTCAATAAATTCACAGTTTGTACTTGAAACTCCGAAAAAAATCAGTTATAATCCATTGGTCTATGCGTGAGGAATCACTTTGCATGCAAATCCACAAAGACCAAACGAGAGGAAATGTTACTATGAGTTCATCCAAGAAAAAGCAGCTTCGTAAAGAGCAGTACATGACCGAGCGTCAGATCGCTTCTGCTCAGGAAGCCAAGAAACTAAAGCGTTATACCGTTACCTTCTGGGTCGTTATCGCTTTGGTCGCAAGCATTTTTGTTGGTGCAGTTGCCGCCAATCCGATCAAAAATGTGATCTATCAGAACACCGACTCCATTACTGTCGGCGATCACACCCTTACTTCTGTTGAAGCAAACTACTTCTTTATTGATGCTGTCAACGCTTTTGTCAATCAGTACAGCTCTTACATTAATTACACCGGTCTGAACACCAGCAAGCCTTTGGATGAGCAGATCACCAACAAGGAAACCGGTGCTACCTGGGCTGATGATTTCATGGATTCCGCCAAGGAAAACATCAAGCAGACTTACGCTCTATATGATGCGGCTGTCAAAGCCAACCACAAAATGACCGAGGACGAGGAAAAGACTCTGGACAGCCAGATCAGCACCATGAAGATCTACGCTCAAATCTACGGTTACAGCAACCTGAACAGCTACCTGCGTGCCGTCTACGGCAATGGTTCCAACGAGGAAAGCTATCGTGAGTATTTGAGAGTTTCCGCAGTGGCATCTTCTTACTACAGCGCTTATTCCAAGTCTCTGGAGTTCAGCGATAAGGATCTGGAGGATTTCCAGGTCAAAGCTCCCTACGAGTACAACTCCTACACCTTCGCCAGCTACTACCTGAGCTACACCAAGTTCCTGAAGGGCGGTACAAAGGATGATAAGGGCAACATCACCTACTCCGACGCAGAGAAGAAGGCTGCCCGTGAAGAAGCTAAGAAGTATGCCGATCAGCTGGCTGAGGGCAGCTACGAAACCCTGGCCAAGTTCGACGAAGCCATCAAGGAGCTGGATAAGGAGATCACCGGTTCCGACAAGTCCACCGCTACTTCCACCAAGAACGAAGACGTACTCTACAGCAAGGTGAACTCCTCCTTCCGTGACTGGATCATCGGCAAGGTAGAGGATCAGGATACCAAGAAGGATTCTTCCAAGGACGATGATGATGTTCAGTACGTCGAGCGTAAGGAAGGCGACCTGACTGTGATCGAGTATTCCTCCGGTTCCGGCGACAGCAAGGTCATCAATGGTTACTACGTTCTGCGCTATGAGGACTTCACCAGAAACGACTTCGCAATGAAGAATGTCCGTCACATTCTGGTCAAGTTCCAGGGTGGCACCAAAGACTCCAACGGCAACACCACCTACTCTGCCGACGAGAAGAAGGCCGCTAAGAAAGAGGCCGAGCAGCTGCTTGCACAGTGGAAGAAGGGCGACAAGACCGCCAAGAGCTTTGGCGAGCTGGCCAACAAGGAAAGCGACGACATGAACGGCAAGGTCACCGACGGCGGCCTGTATAAAGACGTTTACCCCGGCCGGATGGTCGATGCATTCGAAGAGTGGTGCTACGATGATAATCGTCAGGTTGGCGATACCGGCATCATCGAAACCGAGTACGGCTATCACGTCATGTACTTCGAAGGCAACAGTGAAACCACCTACCGTAACTACATGATCACAAACGCTCTGCGCAGCAAAACCGTTACCTCTTGGCGTGATGCACTGGTCGAGGCCATCAAGCTGAATGTCCTGACTGACAAGCACATCAAGACCGACCTGGTTCTGAGCTAATTCAAGAATAAGACCCGCCTCCTGTGGAACAATTTCCACAGGAGGCGATTTTTTTGCTTAATTGGAAACTCATACTCTCGGGCGGTACAGCCGGAGCCGTCAATGGTCTGCTTGGTGCCGGTGGCGGTATGGTGCTGGTCCCCATGCTCAGTACAGACGGCACTTTGGCTGAAAATCAGATTTTTCCGTCCTCAGTTGCCATTATTCTCCCCCTTTGTGTCGTTTCCCTGGTTGTCACAGCAACGCAGATCCCCCTTCCCTGGAAAGAAGCACTTCCTTATCTCCTCGGCAGTATTCCCGGCGGACTGCTGGCCGGCGCACTGGGAAAAAAGATACCCACAAAATGGCTTCATCGGATTCTGGGATTGATTATTTTATGGGGAGGGATCCAATACCTATGGCCATAGGCTTTCCACTTGCTGTGATTGTTGGTTCGCTGCTGGGATTTCTGGCCGGGCTTGGAATTGGCGGTGGCAGCCTTCTGATGGTTTGGCTGACGCTGATTGCCGGAATGGAACCGGAAACAGCCCGGTGCATCAATCTGATGTTCTTTATTCCCAGTGCAATCTGTTCCAGCCTGTTTCGCTTGAAACAGGGCACGCTCCCCATTAAAAAAATCCTGTTGCCAATGGCACTGGGATGTGTCATGGCAGCAGGATGTTCTTTGATCGGCAATCATTTGGATACTTCTGTTTTGAAAAAGGTATTCGGGATGCTTTTATTATTCACAGGGGCAAGAGAAATCTTCTATAAACCCAAATAAGTGTAACCACTTATCTCTTTTGGGAATTGAGATACCCTTCCAGAATCAGCGAAGCGGCAACAGCATCGACCGTATTTTTCCGCTTCTGTCCGTGGTAATTGTGCTGGGACAGAATGTTGTGTGCCTCCACAGTGGTACGACGCTCATCCCACATGATCACTTCCAAGCCAGTAGCCTGATGGAGCTTTTCTCCAAATTCTCGGCACAGTTGGGCACGATTTCCCTCTGTCCCATCCATGTTTCGAGGCAGGCCAACAACAATTAGTCCCACTTCATTTTCTTTCGCAATTCTGACAATATCTGCAATCGCTTTTTCTGTATTTCGGCTGGGCACAACCGTGGTAGAACCAACGATCGAGCAAAGCAGATCCGACAATGCAACACCTGTGCGTGCATCACCATAATCAATTCCCATGATTCGTTTCATCGTTTATTCCCTCTTTTCTGTAATGACTACATTATAATACAAAAGTAATCAAATGAAAAGAGGGTTTTTTAATTTAGCTGCCAAACCGATATATTCAGGTAAAGGGCAAAGCTCAACCAAATCAGGTACGGGATCTGCAATTTTCCGCTCAAGGGTACCACCTTCCGGAACGAAAGGATCATTGCAAGCACCAGCGCCCACAACAGCAACAACCACAGAACCGCAAATCCATAAGCCTGGGCATTGAAAAAAAGCAGGCTCCAAAAGAAATTGACTACCAACTGCGCCACATATAAATTGATTCCTCTGCTCCGCTCTCTGCTTGGCTTCTGAAGCCACACACCGGCAGCTCCAAGTCCCATCAAAATATAAAGAATGGTCCATGCCACCGGAAAAAGCCACATCGGAGGCGATAAGGCCGGTTTTATTGCCACTTTATTGTATACATTCATCCCCTTTCGAGATAAAAAAGCCGATACTCCTCCCACTGCAAGTGCGACTGCAACACTGATCAAATAAGGCTTCCATTTTTTCATATCCATTCCCCTCCTGTGCATAGGATATGCCCACCACACTGCTGCTTATTCATCATCGTACCAACGCCGATTTTTCTTGTAAAAATAACGAAAATTTGTCAAAATAATTGTTGACTATGGCGAAAATATGTGATAGAATGTCTTCACCTGTGAAAAAAGGGCTTTGTTGTTATGCCCATTTTCAGCCTCGGGCGGGAA
>CAZHPO010000104.1:0-3986 GCA_964534615.1 uncultured Oscillospiraceae bacterium | reverse complement strand
TGTACGCTTGTACCAGATGTCTGCGTTCCAACAAGGTTGAGCGTGCTGTCTGATTTCCCTGCAAAATAAATTACGGCATTGATTTTTCAATGCCGTTTTTTGTTACCCATTTTTCATCAACAGGCGGTCGAATGCCCATAATTTCCCCTATTCTACTGCTGGTCGGTTGCCAAAAAGCCTATCAAACGGTACAATAACACCAGGAGGCGATCCCATTGTTTGAAATCGACAAAGAAAAATTTGGTGCATTTATTGCACAGCTTCGCAAAGAAAAGGGGCTTATGCAAAAAGACTTAGCCCAAAAGCTATATGTGTCTGACAAAGCTGTCAGCAAGTGGGAGCGTGGTTTGAGCATTCCCGATGTTTCTCTCCCGGTTCCACTATCTGAGCTTTTAGGAATTACCGTGACAGAGTTATTGGAATGTCAGCGTTTTTCACCAAATGCGCCCATAGATACACAACAGGCCGAGCAAGCAGTGAAAAAAGTAATCATCCTAAGTGAAGAAGACCAGCGAAAATATCGTCCCGATCGGCTAAAACGCAGCTTACAGCTATTGGTCAGTGGAATTACAGGTTGCCTGGAAATCGGAATTTTTGCCTTTCTGGACTTTCCATCGGCTCTTATGCCTCCGGTTTTGCTTCCGCTTATGATCCTCTTGGTTGTCTTTGGCATTTATTTTTGCATTTTTGCCAGGGCACGCTTACCCAGATATTACGATAACAACCGAATTTCTTCACTATCGGATGGTGCACTCCGAATCAACATTCCCGGTATTTACTATAACAACCGCAACTGGCCCCATATTGTCCGTGTTGGGCAGCTATGGTCTATGAGTGGCTTGGTGATTTCACCTGTTATTTTCTTTTTGCTGGTTTGGCTCATTCCTCAAGCCTGCTACATTCTATTGGTTTTATTACTATTCGGTTTATTCATCCCCCTTGTTCTTGTGGCAAAGAAATACGAATAACGATGAAACGAGCCTATTGCATCTGCAACAGGCTCGTTTCTTATATCCAACTGGCATCTTCCAGTTCGGCTTTCTTCTGTCGTGACAAAAGCTTTTGCACAGCTTCTTCCGCTGTTGCGCCTTCATACAGCACCGCATAGGCCGCATCTACGATGGGCATATCCACACCCTGTTGCTGGCTCAACATCCAGGCGGATTTGGTAGCATAATAGCCCTCCACCACTGCTCCTACCGCATCCATGGCATCTGCAGGGCTTTTCCCCTGACCAATAAACACACCGCTCTTGCGATTTCTGGAGTGGACAGAGGTACAGGTAACTATCAGATCGCCCACACCAGCCAATCCTGCAAATGTATCCCGGTTGGCGCCCAGGGAAACACCCAATCGAGCCATTTCCGTCAGGCCTCTGGTCATAAGCATTGCTTTGGTATTATCTCCAAGCCCCAGGCCATCCGTAACGCCCGTACACAAAGCGATAACATTTTTAAGTGCACCGCCCAGTTCTGCACCTACAATATCGGGACTGGTGTAAATCCTGAAATAATCCGACATAAAGGCATCCTGCACCATTTCCGCTTTCGTCTGATCAGGACTGGCCGCCACACAACCAGTAGGGATTCCCAACGCCACTTCTTCTGCGTGACTGGGGCCGGTCAACGCTACCACACTGTGCCCCGTCTCCTGCTCCACCACCTGGCTCATTCGCAGAAGGCTCTCCTGCTCAATGCCTTTGGTAACAGAAACGATCACCGTTTTTTCATCCAAATAGGGGGCAACAGCCCGGCTGACCTCTCGCAGAGCAAAGGATGGACTGGCCATTACGACCATATCCGTATCTCTTACGCAGGATATATCTGCTGTGATTTTCAATTTTTCCGGAAGCTTCACTCCCACCAGACGAGGATTGATCCGGCTGGCAGACATTTCCTCCGCCTTTTGAGTGCTTCGCACCCACAAACTGACATCATGTCCGTTTTTACAAAGGCTGATCGCCAGTGCAGTGCCCCAAGCACCGCTTCCGACAACTGCTGTTTTCATGCAGGTCTCCCCTTTAAATTCAGTTTTGATTCTGTGCCTTTGAGCAACCGGGAAATGTTCTTGCGGTGCATAAAAATGGCAAGTAACGACAAAAACGCAGCGCAAGCCACCACCCAAGGTCTATCCCAACAGAACAGGGCAAAACAAATGCCAAATCCAGCCGATACCATAACAGAAGCCAGGGATACGAACCGGGTCAACGCAACCACAAGGGCAAAAATCAAAAATAAAATTAAAAATATCCGCCAGTCAACGCACAGGGCAATCACCGCACCGCACATAATGCCCTTGCCGCCGTGAAAGCCCAGTGTCGCCGGGAAATTATGTCCCAAGGTCACTGCAACACCGCCCAACATCTTCCCTTCTACAGCCAAGCCATAAGGTGCCAACAGCAAGCCCCCCAGCAAACAGGCAAGGGCCGTTTTAGCCGCATCAATGGCGATCACAAGCACAGCACTGCCCGTGCCATAGCTTCGTACAAAGTTGGTCAAGCCTGCGTTGCCGCTGCCGTGGCTGCGGACATCCTCTTTGGCTTTCAGGGTGGAAATACAGACTGCGCCGTTGAGATTACCAAGCAGGTATCCAGCCAGCAATCCGATCAACAGAGGATACCACATGGAATTAGTCCTCCTTGTCGCCCTTCTGTCGAATGGTAATGCGCACAGGTGTTCCCTTCAGGCCAAACACTTCCCGGATCTGATTTTCCAAATAGCGTTGGTAGGAGAAGTGGAACAATCTTGCATCATTGCAGAAAATAACAAAATGAGGCGGCTTGGTTCCAGCCTGGGTCATATAGTATATTTTCAGTCGACGACCTTTATCAGACGGAGGCTGCACCCTGGCGGTAGCCTCTGCCAGAATTGAGTTCAGCGCACCCGTCGTAATACGGCTGGTATTCTGTTTATGAACTTCCTGAATCAACGGGAACAGCTTATCCACGCGCTGGCCGGTCAATGCAGACAGGAAAACCACAGGCGCATAAGTCATATAACTCAGGCCATCCTTGACAGCCAGCTCCTTATCACGCATGGTATTGGTTTCCTTATCCTCCACTGCATCCCATTTATTGACCACGATAATAGCAGCCTTACCCGCCTCATGGACAAGTCCAGCGATCTTCGTATCCTGATCGGTCACGCCGTCATTGGCATCCACCAGGATTAAGCAAACATCCGCTCTTTCAATCGCATTGATAGAGCGCATATTAGAGTAACGTTCGATGGCATCGTCCACTTTGCTCTTGCGGCGCATACCTGCCGTATCAATCAGACAATACTTTCCTGTTTCGTTCTCGAAATAGGAGTCAATGGCATCACGGGTAGTACCAGCCACATTGGACACAATGACCCGTTCCTCGCCCAGAATACGATTAAGCAGGCTGGATTTGCCCACATTGGGCTTGCCTACGATGGCCACTTTGATAATATCATCATCTTCATCCCGGTCATAATCTTCCGGGAACTGCTCAACGCACCAATCGAGCAGATCGCCGGTACCGTGACCGTGCAGCGCCGATACTTCAAACAGGTCACCAATTCCCAAGCCGTAGAACTCGTACACCGCCAGATTCACAGGGCCGATAGAATCGCATTTATTCACCGCCACAGCCACCGGCTTGCCGGACTTACGCAGCATCGTTGCCACGTCCTGATCCGCTGCAGTGACACCAGTGTGGACATCCACCACCATCACGATGCAATCCGCCAATTCGATGCCGATCTCCGCCTGACGGCGCATAAATTTCAGCATGTCATTTTCTGTATTGGGCTCGATACCGCCGGTGTCCACCAGAGAAAAATTATGACCGCACCATTCACAGTCACCGTAAATACGGTCACGAGTCACACCGGGGGTATCCTCCACGATGGAAGTACGGTGTCCCGTCAGTTTGTTAAAGAGCATGGACTTACCCACATTGGGTCGACCAACAATGGCCACTAAGGGTTTTGCCATGGTAACACTTCCTTTCACAAGGTGTA
>CAZHPO010000103.1:0-3993 GCA_964534615.1 uncultured Oscillospiraceae bacterium | reverse complement strand
CAGGCAAGAATGATGATACCACCGCAGGTCAGACCAATCCTTCTGAGGTCATGAGCTATGCCGAGTATATGGCTGCTGAGCTGGAATCTGAGGTTGTCATCGAGGCTTATGTTCAGGCTCATCAGGACTGGTGGAACAACAAGGTTACTGTCTACGCACAGGATCCTGATGGCGCATACTTTATCTATGAGATGGCTTGCTCCGAGGCTGATGCTGCAAATCTGACTCCCGGCACCAAGATCAAAGTCACCGGTTATAAGGCTGAGTGGGATGGCGAAGTGGAGATCGTGGATGCTACATTCGAGTTTGTTGAGAGCGAAAAGTGGACTGCTGAGGCAATGGATGCAACCGCACTGCTGGGCACTGATGATCTGATCAAGCACCAGAATAAGTTCGCTTGTTTCAAGGGTCTGACCATTGCGTCTATTTCCTACAAGAACGACGAGCCCGGCGATGACATTTATGTAGATGTTACCATCAACGACAAAACTTACAGCTTCTGCGTAGAGCGCTATCTGACCGGCCCCGATACCGATGTTTATAAGGCTTTCGCTGAGCTGAAGGCTGGCGACAAGGTGGACATTGAAGGCTTCCTGTACTGGTATAATGGTGTTAACACCCACATCACCAGCGTCAAGAAGGCTGCCTGAGTTTTATATGACATACACCCCAATGCAAAAGCATTGGGGTGTTCTTTTTTGAAAAAGGGGGTAGAAATATCGAAAATAGGGTGGTATAATATACCCACATACGAAAACACAGGAGGCGTTTTTTATGACGAAAATCGACATTTACTCCGGTTTCCTTGGAGCCGGTAAGACAACCCTGATTAAGAAGATGATTCAGGAAGCCTATCAAGGCGAAAAACTAGTGCTGATCGAGAATGAATTTGGCGAGATCGGTATTGACGGCGGCTTTTTACAGGATGCCGGCATCAATATTACGGAAATGAATTCCGGCTGTATTTGTTGCTCTCTGGTGGGCGATTTCGGTAAGGCGCTGACACAGGTTATTGAACAGTACCATCCTGATCGTATTGTGATCGAACCTTCCGGCGTGGGCAAGCTTTCCGATGTAGTAGCTGCTGTTGAAAAGGTTCTGGATCAGGACGTGGTGCTGGGCTATAAGGTGGCTGTTGCCGATGCTGGCAAGGTCAAAATTTATATGAAAAACTTTGGCGAGTTTTACAATAATCAGATTGAAACTGCGTCCACCATCATTCTGTCCAGAACGGATGCAATTCCTCAGGCAAAACTGGACGCAGCGGTAGCGTTGCTGCGGGAGCATAATGCCCAGGCAACTCTGGTGGTCGCCCCTTGGAGCGAACTGACCGGAGAACAGTTGCTGGAGGCTATGGAAGGTGCCACTTCCGTCCAACATGACTTGGAGGAGCTGGAACACGACCATGAACATCACTGCTGCCACGGCCATCACCATGATGAGGACGAGGAAGAACATCACTGCTGCCACGGCCATCACCATGATGAGGACGAGGAAGAACATCATTGCTGCCATCACCATGACCATGAGGAGCATGAGCATCATCACCATGAGCATGACGGGCATTGTGGCTGTGGTTGCCATGACCACGATCACCACCATCATGCCGACGAAGTGTTTACTTCTTGGGGTGTAGAAACGACCCACAAGTTTACTGTCGAGGGTATTGAAAATGTACTAAAGGCACTGGATACCGGTGACTATGGCATGATTCTGCGTGCCAAGGGAATCGTTGCCTGCGCCGATGGTGGCTGGATTCATTTTGACTATGTGCCTGAGGAAGAAAATGTCCGCATGGGCAGTGCTTCTGTTATCGGTAAGCTATGCGTTATTGGCGCTCAGCTTAACGAGCAGGCTGTAGCCGAACTGTTTGGAGTGTAAGACTATGGCTGAAATTCCTGTTTATGCCTTTACAGGGTTTCTGGACTCCGGCAAGACGAAGTTTATTCAGGAAACCCTGGAAGATGAGCGTTTTAACGCCGGAGAGAAGACCCTTTTGCTTGTTTTTGAGGAAGGGGAGGAGGAGTATGATTTTTCCACCTACCCACACAAGAATGTCTATCTGGAGATACTGGATCAACGTACAGTCACCACCAAGCAGTTGCAGGCATTGGCAAAAAAATATAAACCGGAGCGAATCGTGGCAGAGCTGAATGGCATGGAACTGGTGGGCGATTTGTACACCCGTTTCCCGGTGGATTGGGTGATTGCGCAGGAAGTGATGTTTGCCGATTCTACCACATTTATGCAGTACAATGCCAATATGCGCAATCTGGTAATGGACAAGCTGATGGGTGCCCAGATGGTGGTTTTCAATCGTCTGACAAAGGGTGAAGATACCATGCCGCTCCACAAGTTGGTGCGTGCTGCGAACCGTCGTGTGGATATTATGTATGATTATACCGATGGAACCACTGCTTTTGATGATGTGGAAGACCCACTGCCCTTTGATATCAATGCGCCAGTGGTCGAAATCAAAGATGAGGACTATGCCCTGTGGTATCGGGATGTGACTGAGGAACCGGAAAAATACGACGGTAAGACTGTGACGTTCAAGTGTCAGGCTGCTTTGTTGCGGCGAGAAAAGAAGGGAATCTTTGCGCCAGGTCGTTTTGTGATGACTTGTTGCGTGGATGATATTCAATTCCTGGGTGTTCCGTGCCTGTATCCGGAACCAATTGAACCCAGAGCCTGGTACATGGTGACCGCAAAAATCGCTGCCCAGAAGCACAGCATTTACCATGGAGAGTTGGGTCCCGTATTAACGGCCATCTCCGTGACCCCTGCTGAGCCTGCCCAGCCGGATGTAGCGACTTTCTAAAATAGAAATTCCCGTGGTGTAAACCACGGGAATTTTGCCTTTATTTGGTGCTTGCTACACTTTTCCGGATCAAAGCACGACGAAGCCGTGCTTCTGCAAGGCGGAGATCGGCATCGCTGGACTCTTTGGAGTCCAAAACGGTTTTAGCCCGATCTGCAGAGCGTTGTGCCCGTGCCAGATCGATTTCATCGGCCCATTCAAAAGTGGTGCAGACAACGGTAGCTGCACCATTGAGAACACTGAGCATTCCACCGATACATGCGCCGTGTCGTGAGCCCTCCTCCGTGACGATGGTGGCTCGTCCCATACCCAAGGGGGCAACACAGTTTATGTGATGTGCAAGAATGCCCAATTCCCCAGTGGTGGTGCGTACATTTAACTGACATACCAAGCCTTCAAATTTATTGCCGTCGGGACAAACGATTTTTAAGGGGAAGGTGGCCATATTCAGGCCTCCTTTGCGGCATTATAGGCGTTGACCACATCATCGATACTGCCTTTGAACAGGAAGAAAGACTCAGGAATATGGTCGTGTTTGCCTTCGATGATCTCCTTGAAGGAGCGAATGGTCTCGCTCAGAGGGACATATTTGCCTTCGTAGCCGGTGAATTGCTCGGCAACGCTGAAAGGCTGAGAAAGGAAACGCTGCACCTTACGGGCACGGTTTACGGTGATCTTGTCCTCTTCGCTCAATTCGTCCATACCCATGATGGCGATAATATCCTGCAATTCTTTATACCGCTGTAAGATCCGCTGTACAGCACGTGCCGTTTCATAGTGTTCCTTACCCAAAATCTCAGGAGAGAGAATACGGGAAGTGGAATCAAGCGGATCCACGGCAGGGTAAATGCCCAGGGAGGCAATGCCACGATCCAAAACGGTGGTGGCGTCCAAGTGGGCAAAGGTGGTGGCCGGTGCCGGGTCGGTCAAGTCGTCAGCAGGGACGTAGACGGCCTGGACGGAAGTGATGGAACCATCCTTGGTGGAGGTGATACGCTCTTGCAGAGCGCCCATCTCTGTTGCCAGCGTGGGCTGATAGCCAACAGCAGAGGGCATACGCCCCAACAAAGCAGAGACCTCAGAGCCTGCCTGGGTAAAACGGAAGATATTGTCGATGAAAAGCAGCACGTCCTGATGTTTTACATCACGGAAATACTCAGCCATGGTAAGAC
>CAZHPO010000102.1:0-4057 GCA_964534615.1 uncultured Oscillospiraceae bacterium | reverse complement strand
TTATACCACACTTGGCGGTATCTGGCACTATTTTTCTGTGCGGTATTGCCTTAAAGGCCTTTGTTGGCTTTATTGTATCAGCAAAAAGCGAATTTGGCAATCGAGAGGTTGGAAACAAAACTTTCCTGTTGGTTAAATGAAAAACGGCCTTGCATCTGCAAGGCCGTTCTGCAATGGATTATAAAACTGGCATTAAAATCTCCAGCCCGGAAAGATCGCTCATGCTCAGCGTGCTGGAACTGATATGAGGGGCAAACTGTACATACTGCACCTGATCCGCAGAAAGACCGGCGATACTCAGTGCCAAACTCAGATTGCCGGAATAATCCTCGCCGCCGGCAGTGAGGATCCATCGGTCACGAAGCACTTTGCCCAATCGTGCAAATCCCAAAATTGCCTGATTGCTGTCCAGGAATGCCACTTTTGACTGACCAAAAATATCATCGGACTGGTCGTACACAGCGTTCAACTTGGAGGCAAAGCCTTTCAAAGTGACCGTACAGGCAGCTGACAGATCAACAGCGATGGGATCACTGACAAAACACCCTGCAAAAGCCACAGCACTGCTGCCAGAGATTCGTTTATTCAGATTGCCTTGCTGAACGTTCATCTGATTGACTGCGGTTGGAGCGGCAGATGCTGCACGAATGGTGATCTCCAACTTTCCGGTTACCTGTGGAATGGCGATTACGCCACCTGAATAAAAATTAGACACATTTTTTCCTCCCATTAAAATCGTAACTTGTGCATCTTTGAGCGTATAGCCTTCGTTTGCAATGATGGATGTGACATACCCTTGTCCATCGATTACTTTTCGCAGTTCGTTGGAAGCATTGCAATTTTCCAGTTGAAGGGAAACCTCGTGGGTCAGGTTGGTCAAAAAACCCTGCCAGCTGGTTGATGTTACATCTTTTCCATCCATGGTTACCCGAACGGACTGGATTATGACACCGGATTGGCAGGTAATAGCTGCAGTATATGGCTGGAATTGGGTGACGTGGGGGACATCATTATCGGAGAAAATACCCTCATCTAAAATCTGTGTTACCTCTAACTGGGAAACGTTAGGATTTATGATCTCCGGTGTGCCGTCGATCATAGCTGCTCGATAGGCGTTGATCTGTTCTTTGTTAAAACCCAATGCAGTGACGAAACTGATGCATTTATCTCTGAAAGAATCCCCGGCGTAGCCATTGAGCGCACTGATCAGGGACTGCCATTCAGCCTCGTTGCGCCGTCGTGCCTGTGTGTCGGTTCCTGTCCCGGTGTAGAAACAGGTCAGCTCGTAATCTTTGTCGATGTCGCTACGGCTGACACCCAGCAATCCTTCCAGCAGGCAAGTCAGTGTTCCGGTGCGATCTGCGCCAGCAGTGCAGTGGAAAAACACCGGCAAACCATGGGTAACGGCATTGAAAATACAGGCCAGGTTCTCTTTCCAGTTTTCTGTGTTTACAAGAGAGTACCAGTTGTAGCGTGCAGAGCGGGTATAGTATACATCATCTCCCAGAGGGGACGTGGTAGCGGTTGTTTCACTACCACGCAGATCCAGCTCATGATGGATCCCAAGTTGATCGACCAGCACGCTGCGGTCGTTGATCGTAGGCTGTCCGCCACGAAACAGCAGACCATATTTTATTTTGCCGCCATCACAAGCCCAACCGCCCAGATCCCGAACATTGGGAGCATCAACGGTTCCGATGTAGCGAACCTGATCCAACGGTTTTATCACCCCATAGTGTGTCCCTGCAACAAAAGGGGTACGTGCCTTGGGAACTTCATTACAAAAAGTCTTCGTACCGATTTTCTTTTGAATGGGTTTGCTGTTGGCCGGATCCGGTTTCACCGGGGCATATTCTGCAATGTTGGAGGTTTTGCCATCGGCAGGATCGTAAGACACCTGTGCTAAAAATCGCCGCACCGGTTCCGGACACTGGTGCCATGTGACTGTTTGGGCAGCCTGTGCAGTGGGGGTGGATGGATTTACGATGATTGCATCATTTTTTTCAAAATGGGCACTGGGCAGAATCTTGCCACAGTAGGCCATTGTCGAAGGAATTACCAGATCTCCCTTGGCATTACGACCCTCTACGCCCAGAAACAGCTGATTGCAAGCCAGATCGTCCCACTGGATTACACCAGAGGGGATGGTGGCTTCTGTTCCCACATTTTCAATGGAAACGGTTGCTACGCCGCTGCTGCATACCAGTGTTTTGACCAGATCCTCCCATTGACTGTCACAGTCTATGACAACCGGGATCCCGACCATACCGGCAGTCAGAATACCATCGACATCTGCTTTCGCTTGAGCACCGGTCAATGTCAGCTGAATGCTTGTCATATGATCACTCCTTTTTCAAATTGTGCAAGGCCCTTGCACAACTAGACAGAAACTTTTTCAAAGTTGCAGAAAAGAGAACAACTGACCTGTACAAACCACAAAAAACGAGCCAAAACGTCTGTTTTGGCTCGTTGGATATAGAAGTGATGAATCATTCAATATGGGTGTGGTTGCTGATGTGGTCTTCACAATAGCAGTGGTAGCCATTGCAGCGGGAGCAGTAGCGGAACTCCAGCTCCGGGTTGCTTACATCTGTTCGTCCACAGACGGTGCAGCGGTGGGTATAGGGAGCTTTGGCTCTGGCTGTGGTTGCCTCGTAGGATCCTGCATTGGGAAAGGGAATGGTGCCGGTTTTGGGAGCAGTTTTTGCCTTAGAATTGTTTTTACCTTTCTTTTTAAACAATCCGCGTGCATTGACACGCCAGCTCATGGGAATCACGTTCAGCACATCTTTTCCAAAGAACAGGAAATAGTTGGCAATGGAAATAACAGAGAACAGATTGAAGGGGAAAGGGTACATAATCAAACCGAATATGACCAAAATCAGATCAAACAGGGCAAAGATCCATGCCTTCACCGGAATGATGAAAAACAGCAGGAAATGGGCATTTGGATACAGGGTAGCATAGCCAAGGAACAGGCTTAGATTGAGATAGTATACATCAGCCTGACAATTGAAAATCAGACAGTAAATATCCATCATTATCACGCCGCAAAGGTAAAACAGGGTGAAACGGCAGGTGCCCCAGGCATTTTCCATGGCTCGGCCCAGAGAATAATAACACAACAGGGAAATGGCAACCAATAGCAGGTTCCCATCTCCTGCGCCATAAGTCAGGGGGTAAGACAGCAGACGCCAGAGTTGACCGTGCAGAATGGCATCCCGATCAAAACACAGATAGTTATATAAAATGGTGTTTCCGCTGGCAAAGGTAAACAGATAGGCCAGCGCAGCACCCACAGAAACATACAGCATCAGGTTGGGAATGCCCTTATCCCGGTGACGAAAACAGAATCGCTCAAAGCGGCTTCGCAGACTTTTCATAGTGTTCATCTCCATATCTTTGGTAAAAATGATTATACCAGCATTTGTTTCAAATGTCTACTATGGAATTGTAAACAAAATCGAAAAAAGTTCTTGACTTTCTACAAAATATGAGTAAAATATATACGAACTGCATAAAGCCTTATCAAGAGCGGTGGAGGGAACGGCCCGATGAAACCCGGCAACCTGTTAATTCAAGGTGCCAAATCCGGCGGCAAAACGAGAGATGAGGATTCGATAGAACGCACATCGGATCTTCGGTGTGCGGTTTTTTTGGCCAAATTGGTCGAATGGTAGGAATGATAGATGCGTGTAATACGAAAGGAAAAACAAAATGGAAAAAAATCTCTTTACATCTGAATGTGTCACCAACGGACACCCCGACAAGGTCGCTGACTCCATCTCTGATGCGATCCTGGATGCTTGCCTGGCGCAGGATCCCAATTCCCGTGTGGCCTGCGAGACCATGGTTACCACCAACTTCTGCCTGATCTGCGGCGAGATCACCACCACTGCAAAGGTGGACTATCCTGCTGTTGCACGGGAAGCCATCCGTAAAATCGGTTATGTGTACCCCGGCGATGGTTTTGATGCCGACACTGTTCAGATCCAGTGCCGTATCCACACCCAGTCTGCCGATATCGCCATGGGCACCAACGACGAAGTGGGCGGTG
>CAZHPO010000101.1:0-4098 GCA_964534615.1 uncultured Oscillospiraceae bacterium | reverse complement strand
TCTCTGTGGTAAAATCTTTTAAGGCAGAAAAAGCCATGTGCCACCTGTTCGCCCAAAAGATCAGGGATGTGACCAGCGCAAAAACCCTTCGGGAAAAAACAGCGGTCGTCGTGCAGAGCATGGCTCTGATCACCGGCTGCATTGCTCAATTTGGTGTTTTTCTCGTGGGTGCCGCTATGGCTCTGAACGGCCAGCCAATTTCCGGCGGTACGCTGATTTTATTTGTACAGTTAATGAATTACGTAGTCAACCCCATTGGCACGATCCCCCAGTATCTGGCCCAGCGAAAAGCCGCCTGTGCCCTCATTGACAAGGTAGCGGATGCCTTGGAAGAAAATGTCCGGGAAGATGGTCTGCAAACCAGGCTCGTGCTGGAAAGCGGCATTACCCTCCAGAACCTGTCCTTTGGTTATGAAGCAGAAAAGCCCGTGTTGCATCATATTGACTTCACCTTCCAAAAAGGAAAAAGCTATGCCATCGTCGGTGCTTCCGGCAGCGGAAAAAGCACCTTACTCAATCTTTTGATGGCTTCACACCCCAGCTATGACGGCGCAATTCACTATGACGACACAGAACTGCGCCAAATCAGCAGCGAAAGCCTGTACGAAATGGTTTCCGTGGTACAGCAAAATGTATTTGTTTTTAACGCTTCCATCCGGGATAACATCACCATGTTCTCTGATTTCCCCGATGCAGAAGTAGAGCGAGCCATCAAGCTGTCCGGTCTGTCTGCGCTGGTGGCGCAAAAAGGTGCTGACTATCTCTGCGGTGAAAACGGCAGTGGTCTTTCCGGCGGTGAAAAGCAACGCATTTCCATCGCACGCAGTCTGTTGAAAAATGCCCAAGTGCTTCTGGTGGACGAAGCCACCGCCGCGCTGGATGCCCAGACCGCTTTTCAGGTATCCGACGCCATTTTGAATTTGCAGAATTTGACCAAGCTTGTGATCACTCATGCTCTGGACAGCAATCTTCTGCGCCGTTATGATTGTGTACTGACCCTGAAAAACGGAGAAATCTGTGAATCCGGCAGTTTTGACGAATTGATGGAAAAAAAGGGCTATTTCTACTCTCTATACACCGTTTCTCAATAACACAATGGGGTGTTGCGCTGCAACACCCCCTCTCCATTTCTTATTTTCGACCGGATTTGGAAATCACGTTCATACTCATTTTGGCGCACCGAGCCAAAGCACGCAGTGCCTGCACGACTGCCTTCCGATCCGGCTCATCCAGTTTTCGCAGCGCACGCAGCACAACTTTTCCGTTGCCCAGTTTCTTCTCCCCTACCTCTTTGACCGTTTTTGCATTGGTCTCCAGTATCACAGCATATACCACATCTACAAACTTTTCTCGTTGCAGCGGATCCACTTCCTCCAGCCAGTGTTTCAGCGTTGTATCCACAAAGCGGCTGCTGTTTGTCACTGTCTGTACATAAGAAAATCCATCCCGTTCCATTTCCCAGGAGTATACATCATGTTGCAGCAAACCGGTTTGTTGGCTGTGTACAATGGCAAATGCCCCCTGATTCCACAGCATCATACCTACAACGGAGGACTGGGGTACAAAAGATCTTATCCGGCTGCATATGCTTTGGTATCCCTCCTTTTCCAGGATATCATCGTGAAATCCCGGCCCATCAAAATTGTAGACCAGCGGTACTCTTTCCTGGATCTCTCTGCGGCAGAAAGAAGACGCATACACCGCCAGATTGCCGCCTTTCGAGTGGCCACCAACGATGATCTTTCCGGGCAACATTTTCCCCATGTTATTCAAGTACTCCACCGCCAGCTGCTGAGATGGGACAGAGCCAAAACACATGTTAAAGTCTTCTTTCCATCCCACCAGGGTATTATCTGTTCCACGGTAGGCAGCAAAAAACAGATCTTTGCGTAATTGAAAGGTTACTGCTGCAAACTGAGTCTGAGACGCAAGATCCAGCTTCTGTGCAAATCCCAATACTTCCATATGGCAAAAACGTTGGCTTTGTCCTATATTTTGGATCAATCTGAAATCATCCGCCATCAGGACCTTTTCCTCCACATCCGGCAGCGACAGCAGATCATTGCAGATATCACTGATGGTTCCCGTCGCCGCAAGTTCAAAGGGAATGTAGGAAAACCGGGCTAATATAACAGCATCTACTTCATTAAACGCTGCTTTATCCAGCGTCAAATCTCCTCGCCAGCGTAAATATTCAAAAATATCCGCCAAAGCAATACCTCCTTTGTAAAAACATTTTCCCTATTATAATACACCACTTATAATTCTTCAATCCTTTTAAAAAGTCTTCACAAAACCTTTTTTCTGATTTATAATGGAAACAAAGGAGGGGTCATTATGCAGCGGGTACGCATTCGCGACATTGCCGATGAACTTGGAGTAAGCACCGCTACAGTATCCAATGTCATCCATGGCAAAACAGCCAAAGTTTCTGACGAAACTGTAAAACGTGTACAGGCACTTTTGAAAGAACGCCAGTACATTCCCAGTATGGCCGGTATTTTGCTTGCCCAAAATGCATCGTTTCCGGGCGTGCTTCACTGATGGCTGCTGTCCACCAGTCCTTCTGCCAGCAGATATCCCACCACGGAAGCCAACTGCATAATGCAGCCCGATATGGTCTCTGCCAGTTTCCCTTCTCCGCCAAAAGCGGTGATCAGACCAGAAATAAACAAAGCCACCGACATCCACAGCTTTCGACTGGTCAATTTCCGAATCCACTTTTCCTTGGTCATTACAAATCCCTCCTGCATATTTTCCCTAAAAGGGCTTTCATATATAGGCAAAGGGTTGCCGCAGAGTATGCAACCAAGAAATTCCGTTGCTTTTTTTCTACGGATATGCTACCATAGAAAAAACAAAAATCAGGAGGAATCTCCATGGAAAAAGCATTGATTGCCATGAGCGGTGGTGTGGACAGCTCCGTTGCTGCATGGCTGATGAAAGATGCAGGTTATGAATGTATGGGAGCTACCATGCGGCTGTACAACAATCAAAAATTTAACGATCAGGAAAGTTCCTGCTGCTCCTTAGACGATGTGGAAGATGCCCGAAGCGTCGCATTTCGGCTGGGAATGCCCTACTATGTGTTTAACTTCACGGAAGATTTTGAAAAGCAGGTCATGGATAAGTTCGTCGCCTGCTATGAGTGTGGCCTGACCCCCAATCCCTGCATTGACTGCAATCGGTATCTGAAATTTGACCTGCTGTTGCGGCGTGCCATCACTTTGGGCTGCGATTATATCGTCACAGGTCACTACGCCCAGATCCGTCAAGGGGAAAACGGTCGATACAGTATGTACAAAGCGGCAGATGCCGCCAAAGATCAGACCTATTTTCTCTATTCTCTGACCCAGGAACAATTGGCGCACACCCAATTCCCCCTGGGCGGTCTGACCAAGGCGCAGGTTCGTCAGATTGCCGAAGCACAGGGCTTCATCAACGCCCGAAAGCACGACTCTCAGGACATTTGTTTCGTCCCCGACGGAGACTATTTCGCCTTCTTGGAGCGCTATACCCAAAAATCCTACGCCCCCGGCGATTTTCTGGACGAAAAGGGTCAGGTGGTGGGCAAGCACCACGGCGCTGTAGGCTATACCCTCGGTCAACGGAAGGGCTTGGGCGTTGCCCTTGGCACCCCTGTATATGTCTGCTGCAAAGATATGGCCGCCAACACCGTCACCGTCGGTCCCAACGAAAGCCTGTTCCACAAAGCTCTGCGAGCCAACGACTGGAACTGGATGCCCTTTGCCGAATTGACTGCTCCTTTGCGGGTATGGGCAAAGACCCGTTCCCGGATGATGGAGCAGCCTGCCACCGTCTACCCGGAGGAAAATGGATATGCCCGGGTGGAATTTGAGGAAGCCCAAAGAGCCATCACCCCCGGTCAGGCAGTGGTGCTCTACGACGGCGATCAGGTCATCGGCGGCGGCACCATCAGGAAAGTTTTATAACAAATACGGCGCTCCAAACGGAGCGCCGTTTCACTTTTTAATTAGCCAATGGGTTCAAAATCCACTGCGCCATGCTTGCACAGGGGGCAAACAATGTCCTGAGGCAGTTCCTCTCCCTCGTAGATCCAGCCGCAGATCTTGCAGA
>CAZHPO010000100.1:0-4285 GCA_964534615.1 uncultured Oscillospiraceae bacterium | reverse complement strand
TTTCCGAACGGATGGATTTGAGCAGGGGACGTTCCAGCAGATACTCGTCGCTGAAAAGAGCCTTGGTCAGCTTGTCCTTGTCCTGTTCGTTCATGTTGATTTGAATGGACAATAGCTGTTTTTGGTAGTTCCACTCATAGAGCGCCTTGCTTTCGTCCAGACCTTCGTAGCACTGCATTCTGACCAATTCCCGGTCAAGAGCGGTGGCCATGACTTTGGCAATCTCGGTCTTGCCCACACCAGCGGCACCTTCTACCAGCAGGGGCCGCCCCAGCTGCAAGGCGACGGCCAGGGTCGTAGCCATATTTTCGTCGTAAATATAGTGACATTCGTCCATTTTAGCTTTTAAAGTCTGTAAATCCATGGAAATTCCTCCTGTTTTCTGGAATAGTATAACAGGGAAAAGAAAGAAAAGCAATTGGAATTACAACAAAATTCTGGGACAGGAAGACTATGAGCAGCAAAAAAATGCCATATTCCAGGAAGGCGTACTTATCAAAAAATATGGAAAATTTGTGAATTACCTATTGACAAACCGGGTAATTAGGAGTATGATAGCCTTGCGATTAGCGGTGGCTAACCGATATTATGAGAGTAAGGTGATTTTATGAACTTGACAACTGCACAAGAGGGCAAGGAATATATCATCTCTCGCATCGAAACCGATGATGAGGAGCTGGATTCCTTCCTGTTCTCTCTGGGCTGCTACAGCGGCGAACCCATCACAGTGGTATCCCGCAGAAAGAGAAGCTGCACGGTTTCCGTTAAGGATGGCCGTTACAGCATCGACAATCAGCTGGCCGAGGCGATCATTGTTCATTGATTTGTTCTCAGGTGGTCGGCTGATTGCCTTTTGAATAATAGTTAGCAAAGACTAACCGTTTTGGATCATATTTCCACAGAATGTTCTGTATATTTTATACATATCGAAGGAGGAATTAAAAGATGAGAATTGCTTTTGCGGGCAATCCCAACTCTGGTAAGACAACCATGTATAATGCCTTGACCGGACGCAATGAAAAGGTCGGCAACTGGGCGGGTGTTACCATCGACAAGAAAGAAGCTTTGATCAAGAAAGCCTACGCAGGTGAGCGGCAGCTGATCGCTGTTGACTTGCCGGGTGCTTACTCCATGTCTCCGTTTACATCCGAGGAAAGCATTACCAGTTCTTATGTGCGCAACGAGAACCCCGATGTTATCATCAATATTGTGGATGCCACCAACCTGAGCCGCAGCCTGTTCTTTACCACCCAGCTGCTGGAATTGGGCGTTCCCGTGGTGGTTGCGCTGAATAAGGCAGACGTAAACAAGAAGAAGCAGACCAAGATCGACACAGAACTGCTGTCCAGAAAACTGGGCTGTCCTGTGGTGGATACGACTTCCACCACCCACGAGGGTTTGTCCGAAGTGGTCCAGGCTGCGGTTGCCCAAGCAGGCAAGGAGCAGAAGGCTCCCTATAATGAGGGGTATGTGGATCTGACTGACAAGAAGGCAGTGGAAGCATCTGACCGCAAGCGTTTTGAGTTTGTCAATGGCATTGTTTCCAAGGTGGAGAGCCGTAAGGTGTTCACCAAAGACAAGAATTTCCAGGATAAGATTGATGCCATCATCACCCATCCCATTGCTGGATTGCCGATTTTTGCGCTGGTCATGTTCCTGGTGTTCCAGATCTCCCAGGCATGGGTCGGCCCCTGGATCGCCGGGGGCTACGAGTTCGAAAATGGAACGACGATCCCCGGCCTGGTCACATTGATCGATATGTTTAAAGATTGGGTCACCGGACTGTTGGAAGGTGCTAATGCCAATGCATTCCTGACCGCTTTGTTGACCGAAGGCATTATTGGCGGTGTCAGCGCTGTGGTTGGTTTCCTGCCTCTGGTTATGGTCATGTACTTCCTGATCTCTCTGTTGGAAGATTGCGGCTACATGGCTCGTGCTACTGTGGTTCTTGACCCCATCTTCAAGAAAGTGGGTCTGTCCGGCAAGTCCGTTATTCCTTTCATCATCGGCACCGGCTGCGCCATCCCCGGCGTTATGGCTGCCCGTACCATCCGCAATGAGCGTGAGCGCAACGCCACCGCCATGCTGACTCCCTTCATGCCCTGCGGCGCAAAGCTGCCGGTCATCACCCTGTTTGCCGGTGCATTCTTCCCGGAAGCAAGATGGGTGGGTCCTTTGATGTACTTCGTGGGCATTGCCCTAATCCTGCTGGGCGCACTGCTGGTCAACAAGATCGCCGGTTATAAGAACCGCAAATCCTTCTTCATCATGGAGCTGCCTGAGTACAAGGTGGCCTCTCTGAAGCGTGCTTGCATGGATATGCTCAGCCGTGGTTGGGCTTACATCGTCAAGGCCGGTACCATCATCCTGCTGTGTAACGCCGTTGTTTACATTATGCAGTCCTTCAACTGGAGCTTCCAGCTGGTGGAAGAGGGCGCTGAAGGCACCTCCATTCTGGCTTCCATCGCCAGCCCCATCGCTGTGATTTTGGTTCCCATTATCGGCGTGAAGGCATGGCAGCTGGCTGCCGCCGCCGTTACCGGTTTCATCGCCAAGGAAAATGTTGTTGGCACACTGGCTGTTTGTTTCGGCATCTCCAACCTGATCGATACCGATGCACTGGAAATGGTGGAAGGTGCAGGCGCAGAAGTGGCTGCCATCTTCGGCATCACTAAGGTGGCCGCACTGGCTTATCTGATGTTCAACCTGTTTACGCCTCCTTGCTTCGCAGCTCTGGGTGCTATGAACTCCGAGATCAAGAATAAGAAGTGGCTGTGGGGTGGCATTGCGCTGCAGTTGGGCACCGGCTACACCGTAGGCTATCTGGTCTATACCATCGGCACGCTCATCACTGCACCTGCAACGCTGAGCATTCCTGCTACCATCGGTGGCGGTATCGCTGTGCTGGTTATGGCCGGTATTCTGGTGTACCTGTGTGTCAATTCCGATAAAAAGGTAAAGGCTGAGCATGCCCTCAGCGGAAAGAAGTAAGATATGAAACTTGTGGATATGATCGTTCTTGCCGTGATCGCCCTGATAATTGGTCTGGTGGTGTTTTATATCCACAGAGCCAAGAAAAAAGGTGCCAAATGTATCGGCTGCCCCGACGGGGCAACCTGCGGCGGTCATTGCAGCGGCTGTTGCGGTAACTGTGCTGGCTGTAAGGAAAGCGAATAAGCAAAAGGAGCGTCGAAAGACGCTCCTTTTTGCTGCAGGGAAAGATGAAGATTGATTTTTTTCGTCGAATGAATTATAATATGACAAAATGGAGGTGCTGTGCGTACATGGAACTTTATTGCGATCTACATACTCATTCCGTCTTTTCTGATGGCACATATACCCCTGCTCAATTGCTGGAAGAAGCTCAGAAAAGGGGACTTTCCGCCATTGCGTTGACAGACCACAACACTGTAGCGGGCCTGCCCGATTTTTTGAAAGCTGCCGGGGAAAAGACGGTGGAAGCTGTGCCGGGCGTGGAATTTTCTACGGACTATGAGGGAACGGAACTGCACATACTGGCCCTATATTTAAAAGAAGCATATTTTGATCAGGTAACGGAACTGATGATGCAGTATCACCGCAGAAAAGAACAGAGCAACATCGATTTGGTGGAAAATCTGAACCGGGACGGATACAAGATCAGCTATGAAAAAATCAAATCCGCAACACCGGAAGGACAGGTCAATCGGGCGCTGATTGCTGCGGAGTTGACGGCTCTGGGGTATACAGCTTCCAATAAGGAAGCTTTCGAGCGGCTTCTGCGCCCAAGTTGCGGCTATTATACACCCCCCCAGCGATTTACGCCGGAAGAAATGTTAAAAATCATCCGAGATCTGGGCGCGGTGTCTGTGCTGGCGCACCCATACCTTAATTTAAAAGAGGCACAATTATACCAGTTTTTGCCCAAGGCAAAAACCTGGGGCTTACAGGGCATGGAAGTGCGCTACTCTACCTATGACGAAGAAACGACGGTATCTGCCTTTGCCATGGCCGACGAATTTGGCCTGCTGTACAGCGGCGGCAGTGATTTCCATGGCAAAAACAAGCCGGATATCCAGCTGGGACAGGGGAGAGGCACTTTGTCGGTTCCAGCATTCTGGGTATCGAAAATTAGGGAAAATGTACAAAAATAAAAAATCTTTTGAAGTTCCTGTAATAAGCGGTAGATTTTTATTGAACGATGTGCTATAATCAAGTATACTGCCATAGAACTGTGGCATTGTAACACCCCCTGGAGGCGATTCCTTTGAACAACGATTTACAAAAGGCCAGCATGTTAAAACGG
>CAZHPO010000099.1:0-4322 GCA_964534615.1 uncultured Oscillospiraceae bacterium | reverse complement strand
AAAAAGGAGGTCATTCCATGAAGAAAATCTCTGTTCTTTTATCCATCATTTTCATTGCGATGTGCATCATTTCGTGCAACAGGTCTTCCGAAGGCATAACCGTTCCCGGTTCTGAAACGGCACCTTCTCCCCCACCCACTGATATTTCCCAGAAAGGCAGCTATGAGATTTCCTATTCCCCGGAAACGGAGAGAATGATTCCTTCCGCACACCGGCCTTCCAGTGCCGATGCTGGGGATGTAGTGACCATTCGAACAGGGCCCGTTATGGAAGCAGAGTTGTACTTCTATTACGATAATATCCAAATGAAACAAACCCATGCCGATAGTGATTATTGGGAATACCAATTTATTATGCCGGCTAAGAATATCACGGTCTCGTATAAAATGATTCCCCTGAATCCGGATCCCTCGCAGCCGGCACCCTCAGATCCCATACCGTCCCAGCCATACAATCTTTCCGTTTTCGAGCAATGGTTGACGGATATTACCCCCGAACAGATCACGCAGATCAAAACGACTACCGAACATTCCGGAGTCCGTCCAGGCAGTTTCAATCAAATCACCTACACCAGCAATGGATCCGTAATTTCCAGCTTTCTTAAGGTTATTAGAAATCTGGAAATTACACAATCGTCTATTGATAACACGCCGGTAGAAGGTGATACCAATTTTACCGTCTCTTTTCTCCTGGCAGACGGGACAAACAGATCCATTTCTTTTACAAATAATGTGTATATATGCCCGTGGCTGAGTTCCAACTCTTTAAAAGTCGAATCTTTGCCCAGACTGGATCAATATGAGCACGTCACTACGGCCTTCTCTTTCGTCATCCACTCCAGTGCCGCTTCGGTTTATGATGCATCACTCCTATCCTTGATATGCCAATTGGACAATATCAGCAGCTGGGAATTTATTGCACTGCCTGAAGAATCCACTCCCCCAGATGACAGTAATTTTTCTTATTTGGTCCGCAGCCATATCAGTACGATCTATATTTATTCTGATAATATCTTCCGTTACGAGGATCAATTCTACTATTTAATAAATGGGAGTTTCTCCGAAATGTTTTCCTGATACCATAAAGAGGACGTGTTGAAAAAGCCAACACGTCCTCTGTCCTTTTAATAGTGATATTTTTTTCGTTTGATGATCATAAACAGCACCGAAAAAATCACAGCCATCAGTTCTGCCACCACAATCGAGAACCAAACGCCATCGACTCCCAAAACCAGCGGCAACAGCAGCACCGCTGCCACTTGGAAAACAACTGTCCGGAGGAAAGAAATCAGTGCAGATGTCAATCCGTCGTTCAATGCGGTAAAGAAACTGGAGCAGAAAATGGCATAGCCCATAAAAACAAATGATAAAGCAAAAATACGGAAGCCGGAAACCGTCAGCTCCATGAGCTCCGCATCATAGCCAACAAATATTCTAGCCAAGGGCATGGCCAAACATTCTGCGGCTGCCACCATGGCAATCCCCACAATACCAATGATCTTCAGGCTCTTTTTCAGAATACCTTTTAATTCTGTGTGATTTTGGGCACCATCATTGAATCCGATCACGGGCGCAGTACCGATGGAATAGCCAATAAATGCAGCGGAAAATATCATGCTTACGTACATCATCACACCATAAGCAGCTAAGCCATTCTCCTGCTCATATTTCAGCAGTTGCACATTATAAAGCATGCCCACCAAATTCATGGCAATATTACTCATAAATTCCGAAGAACCATTGGTGCAGGCTTTTGAAATAGCCCTTCCATCAAATTTCGTTTTGCCCAGGCGTAAAATACTGCTATTTTTGCGGCTAAAGTAAATCAGAGGAATCGTACCACCTACCACCTGACTCATAACTGTCGCCACAGCCGCACCTGCCAGTTTATACTGCTGCGGAAGCATCAAAACCAGCACCGCATCCAATATAATATTTGTGAAGCCTGCGGATAAAGTTACGATCAGACCCATCTGGGGCTTTTCCGCTGTCACGAAAAAAGACTGGAACAGCATTTGCAGTACGTTAAAGGGCAATGCCAGCAGAATGATCCGGGCATACAACACCGCATTATCCAGTATCTCCCCTTTTCCGCCCAGGATCCTGGCAATCGTGGGCACAAAAATAATGCCCAATATTGCAAAGAAAACGCCAAGGATCATGGTCACATATACAAAAAGGGAAAAATAACGGTTGCCCTGCTCTCGTTTACCTTCTCCGAAGGATTTGGCAACAATGGCCGATCCACCGGTACCAAACATAAAACCCACCGTAGACAGGATCATTAAAAAGGGATAAATGAGGTTGATGGCGGAAAACGGTATTTTTCCCGCATAATTGGATATAAAGAAACCATCCACCACGCCATAGATGGATGTAAAGATCATCATACCGATAGAAGGCAGTGTAAATTGAAGCAAGCGACCATAGGTAAAATGATCAGATAATTGTATTCTACTCATATTTCTCTCCTAAAAAGTTTCAACTTACAGCAGTATAACCCAAAATATGTTGCAAGTCAATATCCACATCTTCCGTAGGTAAAATGCAGACTTGGCCAAAATCACGCCCAAAAAAATAAAGGACATCCGGTTGGATGTCCTTTTATTTTTTGGCGGAGAAGGAGGGATTTGAACCCTCGATACCCTTTTGGGGTATACACGATTTCCAATCGTGCGCGCTCGGCCAGCTACGCGACTTCTCCATGAGGTTCGCTACAATCAGCTTGCATATAATACAACACTTTTCAGCTTTTGTCAACCCCTAATTTTACCTTTTTTCTCTGTTGTTTTTAAAACCGATCACAGGCCGATCCCCTGCCTCAGCCAGATACGCATATTGCAGCTTCTGTAAATATGGAAACGGCTCATTTTGTTCTACCGACACCAGATGCTGCGTATCCGTATTTCTTGGAATAACAAAAAAACGCAACACCTCCTCCCTCAGATGTTTGACTGGAATTTTTCTTTCCAGTCCGATCCCATCTTCCACCGGTGCAAGGATCCCTAATTTTTCCTGAAAATCCCTACCCTTTGCCACCAGCTCCATCATTTCATCGCCGCAGTTCCTGCATCGGCAATTCAAATGGTAATATAATCCTCGGCGGCTCAGTCGAATGGTTCCGATCCGATCATTTCCAAAATAAACCTCGTATATCCCTTCCATGATGCATCCCCTCCGGTTTTATATTATGCACCTGAGGGGATGTTATTACGTGGTACGGGTATCCGGCAATCCGAAACTGACTGCAATTGCTTCGTCCACCTGTTGCATGGATTTTTCATCCAAATGTCCCATATGCTCTCGCAATCGTCGTTTATCAATGGTACGGATCTGTTCCATTAAAATCACAGAGTCTTTACTCAATCCTACGCTGCCGCCGGGAATATTGATATGTGTGGGCAGCCTTGCCTTTCCCGTTTGGCTGGTGATGGCTGCCGCAATAACCGTGGGAGAATGCCGGTTTCCGGTATCATTTTGAACAATAAGCACAGGACGAGTTCCCCCCTGCTCACTGCCCACCACAGGCGACAGGTCGGCATAAAAAATATCCCCCCGCTTGACCGTCGAATCCATTTGTCTTCACACTCCGATAGCATCATTGCCTACGTTACCGATCATTCCTATGTAACGCGGCTGATACTATTGTCCCACGCTCAGCGGAAAATCATACGGCACATCGGCTGTTTTATCCTATGCGACCGCCCGACAAAATGCTACTTTAGCTGAAAGTTTTTGACAACGATTGTCATAATTCTCCGGTTTTCCTCATAAATATCTGCACGTACCGGTCCATTCCCTCCATCTACCCAGATATCCAGAGTCAACGCATCATCCTCATAACTGTCATCCACCGTCATGCGGAACAAGCCCTGTTCCGTGCTACAACTGCGAACATAGCCACTGCGCAGTGCTTTCACCATGATCCATGGCCCACTGACCGGTGACAGGACCCCATCCCCCTGCAATGGGAAAGTCAGCGCCACATCATCAAAGGTCAGCTTTCCTCCATTTTGTTGAATCCCTCCACTAATGCCTGCAATATACTCCGGTGCCTGGACGGAAAAAAACATATTTCCATCAGTATCCAATTGGCAATCCATGGAAAAGGAGTAGGCCTTGTCCCCAAAATCGGCGGTTATTTCTGTTTCAAACTGGCATCCTTGCCCATTCAAAAGACTTGTCCGCAGTTCCATAGCTCGATCAAATCCTTCATTATTTCCATAACAGCCCCAAAGCGTTGTCAGGAGCAACAAAATCAACCATAATTTTTTCATATTGATACCACCCAGGTTTTCAGTCATACCTTTTATCCGCAGGTAT
>CAZHPO010000098.1:0-4376 GCA_964534615.1 uncultured Oscillospiraceae bacterium | reverse complement strand
CATCCGTCAAAGCGGGGGCGGGAGGTCTGCAAACCAGCGGAGAAACTAACGTCCCGATAATAAAATGTGGGTCCAAACGGACACATTACGCACCAAGCAGGAAAAAAAGACTTATTCTTCTTCGTCGTCTTCTTCGTAGAGTTGCTCCATCATCAAAGTGTGGACAGCATCCAGCTCCTGCTCATCTTCAATGGCGCAAAGAATGCTCTCACCGTCTTCTTCCACGCTCTTGAGGATGGCAACTTCCAGATCCTGTTCTTCGTCGGCATCCACTGCGGGAATGGCAGCCAGATAGGTTGTGCCATTATATTCCAGCGTTGCCAGGATTTCCAGTTCGTATTCGGTGCCGTCTTCGTCGACGATGGTGATATAATCAGAACCAAATTCTTCAGACATAAAATGCTCCTTCCGAATGATCACTTTCTGCACCCCTATTGTACTATCATCCAGCCGCAAAATCAAGTAGAAATTATCACGAGAGCAAATTTTCAAGAAGATGGTCCAAATCTTCCATGGTGTCGATGCGAATACCTTGCCTCAATTCTGCCTGGGTGTCAGACGGAAGAACGGCGACAGGGTAGGGAAAAATGCGCCAGGGGTCCGTGTTCCCGTCTTTCCATATGGCAATGCGACCTTCGTGGATCCCCAATAAAAAGCCAAAAAGAAACACGGTGCATATGAATCGGCAAAAGCTCTGTTTTTTCATAGCAGAAAACCTCTTTCATATATATTGTATCGTATGATAATGTATGCAATTTTGGGAAAGCTATTCCTGAAAAAAACGGCAAGGGGAAATTTCCGTATTATTCATAAATTGGGGCTTTCGTTTTACGTAAAGATGTGATATAATCTTAGAACCAATGCCCAAAAACAGGGTTCCCTTTGCCCTTCGGACTTATTCGGCGCACATTTGCCGACCAAACGGAGGGATGATCATTGGAAAAAAAGAAAGTCTGGAAAGTTGTTCGGTCTGTCTTAAAGGCAACACTCGTTTCCATGGGCGTGGCTATGCTGATCGGGATGATCGGCGCAGTTGTATTCGTCAATATCTTGGCATCTTACCTGCAGGACAATATTTTGCCCATGGCAAAGGTCAATTTGGATAGTTATGAGCTGGATAAAACTTCCTATCTTTACTACTACGATGGAGCGGGAGATATCCAGGTGCTGCAACAGCTCTATACCTCCACAGATCGACGCTGGGCTTCTTATGAGGAACTGCCGGAAGATCTGATCAATGCTGCCATCGCAATTGAGGATAAGCGATTTTACGAGCATCAGGGCGTTGACTGGATTACGACGGCCAAGGCTACACTGAATTTGCTGGTGGGCGGTGGGGATACTTTTGGTGGATCCACTTTGACCCAGCAACTGGTGAAAAATCTTTATATGACTACCGATGATACAGCAGACGATGTGACTGTCCAGAGGAAAGTGCTGGAGATATTCAGAGCAATTGCCTTCGAAAAAGTCTATGATAAAAAGGTGATTCTGGAGTGGTATCTGAATTGTATTTACTTCGGAGAAGGGTGTAATGGGGTCAAAAGCGCAGCGCAGCATTATTTTGGCAAGGAACTGAGCGAATTGACCACTGCTGACTGTGCGGCACTCATTGGAATTACCAATAATCCGGCACTGTACAATCCCTACCGTCAAAGTCTGGATCATTATCGTGGGGAACAGCTGACAGGTAAGGAAAGAAACCGTCGTCGCCAGGAAAGTATTTTGGCTGCCATGCGTGATCAGAAATGGATCACAGAAGACGAGTATCAAAGTGCGATGCAGCAGGAAATGATATTTCAAGAAGGGCAGCTCCAAACCGGCGATGAGTCGAAAGAAGTTTATTCCTGGTACGTGGATACCGTGTTGGAGGATGTGGCCAGAGCCTTGGCAGAAGAAGATGGCGTGACCGCTTGGAATGACACGGTGCGTAGTCACTACACCACCCTGATCAGCAGGGGCGGCTACCATATTTATACGCCCTATGATCCCAAGGCGCAACTGGCAGTTGACAGTGTATACACGGATCTTGCGCAGATCCCCACCACACAAAGTGCCCAGCAGCTACAATCGGCCATTGTTCTGATCGATAATCGAAGCGGTGACATTGTGGCAATGGCCGGCGGTGTGGGAGAAAAAAAGGATTTTGATGCCTATAACCGGGCAGACGTTCCCTTGCAGATCGGTTCCTCAATCAAGCCACTGACTGTCTATGGACCGGCTTTTGAAAAAGGGCTGATCTCACCGGCTACGGTGGTTGCAGACATGCCGTTGAAGGTATTCTCCGATGGTACCCCTTTCCCAAGAAACGACAACCGTGTATACAACTATCACCGTACCATTTGGCGAGGGATCGTTTCTTCAACCAATGCAATCGCAGTGAATACGCTGGAACGCCTGGGAATCAGGAACAGCTTTGATTTTGCCTCTGAAAAATTTGGAATTACCACGTTGACCTCCCGGTATGAAACATCTTCCGGGCAGATATTGTCGGATCTGGACTATGCGCCGCTGGCAATGGGCGCGCTGACCCAGGGGATGACCGTCCGGGAAGTGACCAACGCCTATGCTACGTTTGCCAATGAAGGTACCTGGCGGCAGGGAAGAACCTTTTTACTGGTTCTGGATGATGATGGAAAAGTGGTGCTGAATAATCAGCAGGAAAGTCGTCGAATCCTGAGCAAAAAAGCTGTTAATTATATGAACTATTGTCTGGACAGTGCGGTGGACATCGGTACCGGTACAGTAGCAGACATAGATGGAATGGATGTGGCCGGGAAAACCGGCACGACATCCGGAAAAAAAGACCGCTATTTTGCCGGTTTTACCGGATATTATACGGCGGCTGTGTGGTGTGGCTATGACACACCGGAGCAGATTGTCCTGTCAGGAGGCTCTGCAAATCCGGCGGCCGTTCTGTGGAAAAAAGTGATGCAAAAGCTGCACAATGGGAAAAAGACCATTCCGTTGTATTCCACGGATGGAATGGTAAAAGTGGACATTTGCCTTGACTCCGGACTTTTGGCAACCGACAGTTGCTACCAGGACATCCGAACAGAGGATGGACTAAGTCGGGTCGAACAGGTGTGGGTCTATCCGCAGGATCAGCCCAGTTCTCATTGCACCCAGCATATCAGGGTGGATTATTGCACGGAGGGGCACGGCGTGGCCAATGCGTATTGTCGGCGGTTTGCGGCGATGGGCGCATTGAAACTGGAAAGCAAGGCTCTACTCAAATTGACCCAAAGTCAATTTGATACCCTGTTGAAAGCAAGCGGAAAGGGCTTGTCCTCCGACTATTTGCGCAACGACTATGTGTATCTGGTGGATAAGCATGGGGCAGCCGGTTCTTTTTATGGATTTTATGGGAATGTCAATGAAGGATTGCAGCTGCCCTATGAAGTGTGCCGGGTGCACACCCAACAGAGTTGGGAAGACTATGTGCCACCAACGGAATCAACACAACCGCCTACGGAGCAAATCCCACCTCCGACCCTGTTTCCGTTGCCTACTGAAGAAAAACAATACACCAATGAGTGAGGTATAAATAGAATGTGGATTTCTGATGGATGGAAAGAATATGAAGTGCTGGACACCTCTGATGGTGAACGGCTGGAACGTTGGGGAAAGTATATCCTGGTGCGTCCAGATCCCCAGGTGATCTGGAGTACGCCCCGCGCCGCTCCCGATTGGAAAAAATATGATGCCCGCTATGTCCGCTCCAATACAGGCGGCGGACATTGGACGGATCATAATTTGCCTGAGCGCTGGCAGGTACACTACAAGGACTTTTTGACCTTCAATGTCAAACCCATGAATTTTAAGCACACCGGTGTTTTTCCGGAACAGGCTACCAACTGGGATTTTATCCGTGAAAAATGTGCCAACGCAGGCCGCCCGGTTCGGGTGCTGAATTTGTTCGCCTATTCCGGCGGCGCTACGTTAGCCGCTGCCGCAGGCGGCGCAGAAGTATTCCATGTGGATGCTTCTAAGGGCATGGTTGCCTGGGCAAAGGAAAATGCGCAGGCTTCCGGCCTTGCGGATCGACCGATCCACTGGATCGTGGACGATTGCGCCAAGTTTATCCAGCGTGAAATTCGCCGTGGCCGCCGTTATGACGGCATTATCATGGATCCGCCCAGCTATGGCCGGGGTCCCAGCGGTGAGATTTGGAAAATGGAGACAAGTTTTTATCCCTTCCTGCTGGAAACAGCCAAGTTGCTGACGGATAATCCATTGTTTGTTATCATCAATTCCTACACCACCGGTCTTGCCCCCTCTGCGGTGGGCTATGCAGCAGATACTGCCATTGGCGGTGGACATACGCTGGTGGATGAGATCGGTTTGCCGGTAAAATCTACCGGGCTGGTATTGCC
>CAZHPO010000097.1:0-4609 GCA_964534615.1 uncultured Oscillospiraceae bacterium | reverse complement strand
ACTTGGTGCAGGCTTCGGTGGTGATGGTGAAGCCCTGAGGGACAGGCAGACCGATATTGGTCATTTCAGCCAGGTTGGCACCCTTGCCGCCCAGCAGCTCACGCATGGTTCCGTTGCCTTCGGTAAACAGGTAGACATACTTGTTCATTGGTATCGTAACCCCTTTCAATTTCTAGGGCAGAAAACTGCCCAAAGTTGGCATAATTCATGCATTGTATAATAATGCCCAGATAGTATAGCACAGTAAATGGCAAAAAGCAAATATTTTTCCTGAAAATCCTTGATTTTTTTGCAAAACAGCCTCAAAAGAGACACCCACCGGCACATTCCCGATCAACAGGCATCAAATTTTCAAAAAAAACGCCGGATCAAAGCCGATCCGGCGTTCAAATACAGATTTAATCCTTCAGGGGGACACCGTTAGCATCCACACGATGGCTCTCGTTACCGACCAGAATCAAAATGCCCTCTACCAAGCCCCAGATACTGGTGGCGATGGAGCCAATGCCGCAGGTCAGCACGGTGATCAGCAGCTGCGCAACAGCCTTGCTGGTAAATCCCAGATAAAAATTATGAATGCCCAGACTACCTACCAAAATGCCCAACAAACCGGCTACCAGTTTGCTTTTGGCCTCTCCGTTGGTCACAGGGGGCTGCGGTGCCACGTTCGGTGCCGTTGCCCGACCGCAATTGGAGCAGTAAGCAGCATTTTCATCCAGCTGCGCGCCGCAATTTTTACAATACATAACATCTTCCTCCTTAAAATTCGAGTAAATCCATCATTTTCAAAATACAGGTTGGCCGTTCATCCAGGCCACCAGTCTAAAAATGTAACACAGAATATACGCCGTTAAAGTCAGACCGTAGATCCACTTTTCTACCGGAAACAGCGGCTTTCCCCAGCGCAACAGGTAGCCCCCAAAAACTGGCACCGCCCAAAACATGGGATGAAGGGACAATGCCGCCCTCAGGTCTAACCGCAGAACCGCCAACCACGCACGGCTCAAGCCGCAGCTGGCACAGGGGATCCCTGTAAAATGCCGGATGAGACAAGGCCAATCCATCGCCACCCAAAAAAGCAATATCCCGGCCACCAACCCCAGCAGCCACCAATTGTTTTTCTTCACAGGCATCCCTCCAGCCTGATTTTATTTTAACATAGTGCCAATACATTTGCAATCCATTTTAAACTTTTTTCAAAAAACGGAAAAGATGTCATGGTCCTTCAACTTTTTTCAAAACTTAAGACTTTCTTAATATTTATCCCTTTTTTTCTTCAAAAATACATAGTAGAATATAAGTAATGAGTTTCGTACATTTCATCTTTTTCATTTTTCCTCTCCTCTTTTCTTAAATGCAAAATCCGCAGAAGCTTCTGCGGATTTTGCATTTTTTATTATCTTTGGGGTATTCTAGCCTCTGAGGTGATTTTTTGCTGTTATCCTACATTCGTACTGTTATTCTCTATCTCATTCTCATTGCCGTGGTTCGGCTCATGGGCAAGCGGCAAATCGGACAAATGGAACCGACGGAGTTTGTCGTAACGATGTTGGTGGCGAATTTGGCCGCCATCCCCATGCAAGACGGTGGCATTCCCCTGCTGTCGGGTCTGGTGCCTATTCTGACCGTTCTTGGGGTGGGAATGGTATTATCCTCCCTGTCGCTGCGCTGGATCCCCCTCCGGCGATGGCTCTGCGGTAAACCGGTGATCCTGATTGAAAACGGAAAGATCGTCCAGCAGAATTTACGTCGTACCTCCATCACCATGGACGAACTGACCGGCCACCTGCGTGAAAAGGATATGCTCCGCATCGATCAGGTACAATTTGCCATTTTGGAAACCGATGGCAATTTTTCCGTATTTCCCTATCCGAAATATCAACCGGCCTCTGCAAAAGATGCAGGGGTTGAAGCTTCCCGGCAATTTTTGCCCTATACCATCATTGAGGACGGCTATCTGTTCCGGGAAAATCTGGCGTTGGTAGGAAAGGACGAAAAATGGGTATCTCAGGTGCTGGCAGAGCATCGGGCAAGTCTGGCAAACACCTGGCTTTTGACCATTGATTCCTCTGACCATATCACCTTTGTTCCCAAGGAGGTTCACCCATGAAACGACTTTGGATCGGCATTTTGATTTTAGGCATATTGCTCTGCGGTAGCTTTGCCATCAGCGTGGCCATGACAAATATCCACGTTCCCATCGCCAGCGATTTGGAGCTGGCGGCACAAAAAGCCCTGGATGATGACTGGCCGACAGCCCTGACTCTGGTAGAAAAGGCCAACCGCCGTTGGGAAAAGTATCACAGCTTCATTGCAGCTTTCGCTGACCATACCCCCATGGATGAAATCGACACACTGCTGGAAGAACTGGAAATCTACGCCCAATCCAGGGAAAATCCCCATTTTTCCGCCACTTGTGCCCACCTGTATTTCATGGCCACTGCCATGGCCGAAAGTCATCTGCTCAGTTGGTGGAACTTGCTTTAGACAAAAGGCTTTCTCAGCCATTACGAATTTTCCACTGTTCCATTTTTCAGTCCGATCAGCGCTTCTGCCAAAATCGGCACTGCGCCCATGGCCTGTTCAAGCGTATTTCCGGCAGCGCCGATTTCCAGAATCAGTGCCCCTGTTGACAGGTCCTGATTATACCGCTGGGGACGCAAAATGGTGGAACGTGTGATTCCTGGCGCTGCATTTTCCAGCATGATCTGCAATTTCAGCGCCACTGACAGATTTTCCTGCCATTGGGGATGCTCCATGCCAGAAGCATTGCTGCCCACCACAATCATCAGCTGCGCCACTTCCTTTCCGTTCACTTCGATGGTCGGCGCATACTGACTGCCATCACTGAGCAGAACCGCATCCCGATGCAGATCCAGCACCACCTGAATGGTGGGATAGCGCTGTAAATAATCCTGTGCCGAAAGCCGGGAATTATCATAGGCACTGTTATAGGAGGGATAATCATGGATCTGCCGATCATGGAGCACACAAATTCCCGCCTGTTCCAGCAACGCAGTCAGAGCATCTCCCACCGCCACCATATTGTATTGGGTATCCAACGTCCGATAATCCGAGCTTTCCTTGTAATCCTGTCCGGGCATTTTGCTATAGCTCTCGCTGGCATGGGTATGCAAAATCAGCACTGTTGGCTCCTGGCCGGTCAAATTCCAGTCCAATGCCTGCATCACCAGTTTTTGCAGATCCGGCTTGTGGGCAAAATCCTGTGCATAGCGGACATTCACCTTTTTCATGTCCAGGGCAGAAAACGTAATGCCCATTGGCTTTACCGGGCCGACAGGCAACGCCCCACCGGTACTGTGTCCCGGCTTGGAAATGCCGGTTTGAGGCTGTTTTATGAAATCAAATCCCCCAGACTGGGACACTTGATTTCCAATCAGCGCCCCCACCAAAAGTCCAACAAAAATCAGCGCAGCACCTAAAACGGTGCTGCGTTTGTTTCTTTTCATGGTTTGCTCCTTCCCCGATTGGAAGGCATTTCGCTTATTTTTCCGGTCTTTTCCACTTGGGACGGGAGCGCAATTGTACCCGCAGATCCTGAAAAAAATCCTGCAACAGTTTCGCTGCCTCCTCCCGCCGCAAACCGGACTCCACCACCGGATGATGATTAAAGTCCATGGTGGTCAGATCGCAGACGGATCCACAGGCACCGCATTTATCATCGTCGGCACCGTAAACCACCCGTGGAATCCGGGCATTGATAATGGCACCGGCACACATGGGACAAGGTTCCAATGTTACATACAGAGTGCAATCCCACAGCCGCCAGCCGCCCAAGCGGGTACAGGCATCATTGATGGCTTCGATTTCCCCGTGCCCCAGCGCATTTCTGGCTCTTTCCCGGCGATTTCTGCCACGGCCAACGATCTGGCCATCCCGAACGATGACACAGCCCACCGGTACTTCTCCATCTGCCGCCGCTTCCCTGGCCAGATCTAAAGCCTCATCCATAAACTGTGCATCTGTCATCTTTCTCACCTCGGCACTTTCATCATCTCTTGGCTATATAATAGCGAAAATACCCGCCCTTTGTCAAGCTTCTGTCAATACGGCGGCAAACAGCACCGCCAATTCCTCCTTGGAAAAACCACCACGTCCCTGTTCCAGTCCTGCCAAACTCTGTTCCAGGGTCTGCTGCATCACCTGTCCATCCGTCTGGGTCAGTGGCTTGCCTGTCAGCAAATAATCCACACTTACCCCGAAAATATGGCTCAGTTCCACCGCCCCCCACAGGGATGGCTCCCGTCTTCCCTGCTCATACATTCCGATGGTACTTGGACTGACCTGCATTCTTTTTGCCAGATCTGCCTGACTCCATCCCTGCCACCTTCTCAGTAAGGCGATCCTTTGTCCCAGCATCTTCCCCCGAAAATATGGCTCAGTTCCACCGCCCCCCACAGGGATGGCTCCCGTCTTCCCTGCTCATACATTCCGATGGTACTTGGACTGACCTGCATTCTTTTTGCCAGATCTGCCTGACTCCATCCCTGCCACCTTCTCAGTAAGGCGATCCTTTGTCCCAGCATCTTCCCCCCTCCTTTTTGTTTTCATCATAGCACAGCCCAAACACGAAAAATGTAGAAAAAAA
>CAZHPO010000096.1:0-4790 GCA_964534615.1 uncultured Oscillospiraceae bacterium | reverse complement strand
GACAGACCAGATGGAGCAGGAACGGGAACAGGTCGTAGAGCTCGGCGCACAGGAGACAAAATCTGCCAAAGGGAATATATATACCTTGACCATCATCGGTCAGGTGGAAGGCCATCAGGTAGCGCCGGAAACCGTAAAAACAACAAAATATGAGCATATTCTACCTTTGCTGGCTGGAATTGAAGAAAGTGACGAATATGACGGCTTACTGCTGCTTCTGAATACGGTCGGCGGTGATATTGAAGCTGGATTAGCCATATCGGAAATGATCGCCGGAATGAAAAAACCAACAGTATCGTTGGTGCTGGGAGGCGGACATTCGATTGGGATCCCATTGGCTGTTTGCACAAAAAAATCCTTCATCACGCCTACGGCCAGTATGACCGTCCATCCAGTTCGAATGACTGGTATGGTAGTGGGGGCACCCCAAACTTTTCGGTATTTTCAGCGGGTACAAGAACAAATTGCTGATTTTGTAACGGCAAATTCTGGCATTTCCAGAGAAAAATTTGAAAGTTATATGATGGCGACGGGAGAAATTGCAACAGACGTAGGTACCATTCTTTATGGGAAAGAAGCAGTGGCTTCCGGATTGATAGATCAATTAGGAAGCTTGAGTGATGCTTTGGCGGCACTGCATAAAATGATCGAAACAAACAAAAAGAAGAAATAATTTTTTGTTTGGGCTGGAAATCAGCGGTCATATGTGCTATCATATAAAGACATGTTGGGAAAGGAGGACGGACAATGGGAGATTTTTTGCGTTGTATTTTCTATGGTGCAGTTACAGGCTTTTCACAGTTCACCCCGGTTTCTGCATCGGCTCATCAGGTGCTGTTTCCGATGCTTATAAAATCTGATCAATACCTGCCGTTACTGTCCTTGTTCCTTCACGGGGGAGCGCTGGGAGCACTGATTTTACTTTTCTGGCAGCGTATAAGCCATCTCTATCAGGAAATGCGACTTGTTTCGTTGCCACCCAAACGTCGAAAACGGCCACCGGATGTCAGTGCTGTATTGGATACCAGAATAATACTCACTGCTGCAATTCCTGCGTTGATTGGTGCTTTCTTATCGGCCTTGGCCGAAAAAATGACCAGTGGCCTGTTTTCTATCGCATTGATGCTGATGATCAGCGGTGTTGTGATTTATTTACCGGATTATATTCCCGGAGGAAATCGAAAAGCAAGATCAATGCTTCCACTGGAAGCGCTTATGTTGGGATTTTGTGCCGGTTGCTCTGTTATCACAGGTCTGTCGGCAATGGGATTGATGCTTGCGCTGGGCTTGCTGCGAAAATATGATCGCAGCTATATTCTGGATATTTGTCTGATGATCGTTGGCGTGTTGCTGGCCGGGACGATGATCGTTGATTTGATAGAAATTGTCATTTCTGGATTTGCCGGATTGTCTCTGGTGTATCTTATTATTTGCCTGTTTGCTGGCGCTGGGGCTTTCGGCGGCGGTGTCGGTGCCATTTTGACAATGCGGTTTTTGGCAGTCAAGACAGGTTTTTCCGGTTTCGCATTTTATAACTGGGGATTGGGCCTGTTCACCTTTATTTTATATCTGATTCTCTAATAGGGGGGACTACATAATGGCAGAGAAAAAAAGCCAAACACAGAAGAAAACACAGACCCAAAAAGAAAATGTAACAAAACGTGGCACATCTGCAAAACAACGAGCCAACGGAAAGTATGCTCAGCAAGAAATAGATGAGAAGAAGGGAACGGGGATCCCTGTTCGTGTGATCTCATCTGCAATTTTTGCGATTATTTTCCTGGTACTGCTGGTTGTGTGGATCCAGCCAGAGGGCGGCGTTTTCAATGAATTCTTCTATGATCTGGTTCGTGGCCTGTTTGGTCAGGCAGCCTTTTATGTGGCTGTGCCAGGATTTTTGCTGATGTTTGTGATCCATGCATTTTCCGGTAATCGTCCTATAAAGATGCGCAGTATTTGCCTGGGCGTGTTTATGATCTGTTTTGGCTGTATTGCTCATTGGTGGTGTGCCTGTGCGCTGGATGTTGCTCCTGGATTGGATCTTGAATTGGATGCCATTGCAGATCTGTATGAAGGCGGTATTGACGGAAAAACCGGCGGCGTGATTTGCGGCGGCATTGCAGAGTTGATGCTTTGGATTTTTAATGAAATTCTGACGCTGATCATTCTGGTCTTTGCGGCACTGCTGACACTGCTGGCTTCCTTCCAGTTGACGATCCCCAGCATTGTCCGGGCAATTGAAAATCGTCCACGTGCAGATTGGGAAGATGAACAGGAAGAAGTACCGGAGCCGGCGGCTGTGATGGTCAACCACATTGCCACGAAGCGTATTGAACACGTTGAGAATAAGCGCCGCCGTCAAGAGGCGAAAGCAATGCTGGAGGAAGAAGCCGAGACGATTGCTCCTGTTGCAACAGACGCTCCATCCAGAGGACGGAAGAAGACTCTGGGCCTTGCAGAGGAGATGTTGACGGAGATCGACGATTATCCCCAGCCTGCGCCTAAGAAAAAAGCGGTACCTGTGCTGGATGACTCGATTTTCTCCAATGCAGCGGCTGTGTCCAATAAAAACCTCGGTGAAAGCTTCATAGATGGAATGCCGGAATTGGATATGAATGAATTGCCCACGGAGGCTAAGGCGCAACCTGTGGTTGCGGCATCGAACACCTCCATGGACAATGATAAGGTAGAAATGACATCTGTGGAAACTGCAGAGTCGGCGGCTCAGGTTGCGGCAGAGATCGCACAAAACGAGACTGCGGTGAAGCAGGAGTATCGTTTCCCTCCCATTGATCTGTTGAAGGGGGCTTCCGGTGGAACGGTGGACAGTACTGCGGAAATGCGTGAAAATTCCAATCGCTTGAACGAAAC
The DNA here is from genome assembly GCA_964534615.1 of uncultured Oscillospiraceae bacterium. GTDB lineage: Bacteria > Bacillota > Clostridia > Oscillospirales > Oscillospiraceae > Faecousia. The sequence goes on along the minus strand of CAZHPO010000096.1, from coordinate 1,919 downwards.
CCTGGCTAGTTTCCGCATTGAGGCTCATATCATCAATGTGACCCGTGGCCCCAGTGTGACACGTTATGAGGTGGAGCTGGATAAAGGCGTACGTTTGAACAAGCTGACATCCATTGCTGATGATATCGCCTTGAGTCTGGGCGCAACCGGCGTCCGAATTGCTGCTGTGCCGGGGCGGATCTCTGTGGTTGGCATTGAAGTCCCCAACCGGGCAGTGACCACTGTTTCTTTGCGTGAAGTCATCGATTCTGAGGAGTTCCGAAATGCCAAGTCTAAAACATCGTTCTCTGTCGGTAAGGACATTGGAGGCAATTGCATTGTTGGCAACATTGCAAAGCTTCCTCATATGCTGATTGCCGGTACCACAGGTTCCGGTAAATCCGTTTGCATGAACTCTATCATTATTTCACTTTTGTATAAAGCCAGCCCAGAAGAAGTGAAACTGATCATGGTGGATCCCAAGATGGTTGAATTGGGCATTTATAATTCTATTCCACACTTGTTGATCCCTGTTGTTACTGATCCGAAGAAGGCTGCCGGCTCTTTGCAGTGGGCGGTTACAGAAATGATGCGCCGGTATAAGGCGATGAGCGATGCGGGTGTCCGTGATCTGGAATCGTATAATGCAATCATGGATGCTGAAGGAGGAAAGAAACTGCCTCAGGTGGTGGTCATTATTGATGAGCTGGCAGACTTGATGCTGGTTGCAGCCAAAGAAGTCGAAGAATCGATTTGCCGTATTGCGCAAATGGGTCGTGCTTCTGGTATTCACCTGATTATTGCCACACAGCGTCCCTCTGCAGATGTGATCACCGGTTTGATGAAGGCTAATATCCCTTCCAGAATTGCTTTTGCAGTTGCTTCTGCCATGGAATCTCGTATTATTTTGGATACTCAGGGTGCAGAAAAGCTGGTAGGTAAGGGTGATATGTTGTTTGCGCCGATCGGAAGCGGCAAACCCTTGCGTGTTCAAGGATGCTTCGTCAGTGATGGAGAAGTAGAAGCGGTCACAAGCTATGTGAAGGAAAATTTCAGCACTGATTATGACGATGCCATTTTGAAGGACATTGAAAAACGTGCAACGCAAACCGGTAATAATACCGGAAAGAGTGCTGCTTCTGCATCCGATCCTGAACCCAACGGCGACGAATTGGAAGGTGACGATATGCTACCGGCAGCAGTTGACGTGATTCTGGAGACCGGACAGGCTTCCGTTTCCATGCTCCAGCGCCGCTTAAAGCTGGGTTATGCGAGAGCAGCTCGTATAGTGGATGAAATGGAAGAAAAAGGCATTGTAGGTCCTTTCCAGGGAAGTAAGCCCAGAGCCATCCTGATCACAAAGGAGCAGTGGGCAGCAATGCGTGGTGGCCAGTCCGGAACGGAAGACGATGACATTCCCTTTGATGACGGCGTACCGGAAGAACTGGATTGACGATAAAAAGCCAGCTGAGTTGCCTCAGCTGGCTTTTTATAGCTTTTCTTGACAAACTGTGTTATAATACCCCCAAACAACGACAGGAGGAATAATCCATGGGTATTGTGGTCATTGGCGCAGTTTTTGTAGATATTAAGGGGTATCCAGAAGCGGCTTTTATACCCACAGGCCGTAATGCAGGTCGAATCGAGCAGATCCACGGTGGTGTGGCTCGAAATGTGGTGGAGGATATTGCAAACTGTGAGTTGCGGCCTACTTTTGTAGGATTGGTAGACAATTCTGCAATTGGTACAGACGTTATCCGTAAACTCAAGACTCACAAGGTCAATACAGATTATGTCCGTGCAACAGAAGATGGCTTAGGCACTTGGCTGGCGGTTTTTGACAACGACGGCGATGTATTTGCATCTATTTCCAAACGGCCGGATTTGACACCGATTTGTGATATTTTGGACGAAAAAGGCGATGAAATTTTTGCCAATGC
>CAZHPO010000095.1:0-4887 GCA_964534615.1 uncultured Oscillospiraceae bacterium | reverse complement strand
GGGGTAGCCAAGCGTGTGCTGACTACCTACGGCAAGGTGCGCCCGGATATGGGGGAAGGGTGCCAGGAACGGATCGATTTTGAATTTCTAAAATGGGTCTGGAATTTTAACAAAAACAAAAGGGAAGGGTACTACCGTCTGCTCAATGAAGCGGAAGGCATCGAAACCATTGCCCTGAAAAATCGCCGCCAGGTGAAACTGTTTCTGAAAAGTTTATGAGAAAGCTGTCATTTTTTAGACATATATAAAACAGTTAATCCGACCTATGATCGTAACCATAGGTCGGATTAACTGTTTTATGCATTGGAGCAGGAACGCCCAAGTGTGGTGGCTTTATCGATTTTTCCAATCCAGAATGGCATGAATGCCTGCAAGCAGCGCAAAAACATCTGCTTCGCTGGTCTCCCGACTGAGGGAAATACGGAAAGAACCATCCATCACTTCCGGGGGTAGCTTCATGGCAGTCAGCACGTGACTGCGGTGCCCCTTGGCGCAGGCAGAGCCGGCTGAGACGAAAATCTCCCGGTCTTGCAGAATGTTGATGGAATTCTGGGTGGGCACGCCGGGGATAGACAGGCTCAGAATGTGAGGGGCATCATGGCAGCCGTTGATCTGAATGCCGTCCATAGCGGCGATTTTGTGGGCAATTTCGTCCAGAAATGCCTTTTCCCTGGTGATGTCAGCTTTGAAAGTTTGAAAAACTTCGGCACAGGCGGCACCAAAACCGAAAATGGCAGGAGTACCCTCTGTTCCGCTGCGGTAGCCCCCTTCCTGTCCGCCGCCTTGGAGCAGGGCAGGGAAGGACTTTAACTTGGGACTGATATACAATGCCCCGCAACCTTTGGGACCATGGACTTTATGGGAGGAAACTGAAATCAGGTCAGCGCCCAGCATTTTTGCAGAGAAAGGAATTTTCAGGAAACCCTGTACGGCATCCGTATGAAACAGGGCGTTGGGACAGACTCGATGGGTCAGTCGTGCCATCTGGGAAATGGGCATGACGGAGCCGACTTCGTTGTTGACCATCATAATAGATACCAAAATGGTATCTGGGCGGAGGGCAGACTTCAAATCTTCCAGGGTGATGCGTCCCATAGAATCCGGCTGCAAATAGGTTACGTCATATCCTTGAGTTTCCAGCTGAGCCATGGTATGCAAAATTGCATGATGCTCTATGGCGGTGGTGACGATGTGTTTGCCACGTTTGCCCAGCTTCTTTACGGTGCCCATGATTGCCCAGTTATCGGCTTCTGTACCGCCGGAAGTAAAGAAAACACGGTCACTTTCTGCGCCCATGGCAGAAGCTACCTGATTTCTGGCGGTGCGAAGCATCTTAGCCGCATCGAAGCCAAAGGAATACAAAGCACTGGGGTTTGCCCAGTTCTCAGTCAGGGCGCCGGTCACGGCTTCCACAGCAGCAGCACAGGGACGTGTGGTGGCGGAATTGTCAAAATAGATCATCTTATTTACCTACACAAAATCTTTCAAAAATTCGGGCGGTAATATCCTCCCGGACGGTGGCACCGGTGACTTCGCCCATGGCTTCCATGGCACTTTCTACATCGGTCAATACCGCATCAGGGGTCAAACCCAGATGCAGACCCTGTAGTGCCCGTTCAATGGAGTCCTGGGCGCGGCGAATGGCATCGACCTGACGTGCGTTGGTCAGGATTGAACCGTCGCAGGGGGTGCTGTTTTCAAAGATCATATCCACCGCCTGAGCAAACAGCTCCAGGCCTTTTCCGGTGTTGGCACAGATTTCTACCACGTACATAAAGGGAAGATCGTAGGGGAAGACCCTTTGTCCCAGGTCAGTCTTGTTGATGAGCGCAATGGCATTTTCGTGTTCCAGACACATCTCTATGATGGCGTGATCCTCCTCCGTCAGAGGTTGGCTGCCGTCACAGACAAAAACCACCAGATCGGCACTTTTTACTGCTTCTTTGGAACGTTCTACGCCAATGGCTTCAACGATATCATCAGTATCACGGATACCGGCGGTGTCGATAAGCCGCAGACGGGTCGAACCCACCATGACAGATTCTTCCACGGTGTCTCTGGTGGTACCTGCCACATCCGTGACGATGACCCGATCGTAGCCTGCCAAAGCATTCAGCAGGCTTGATTTGCCCACGTTGGGACGACCAACAATGGCAGCGGCTACGCCTTGCTGTAAAATACGACCCTGGCCATAGGTTTGAAGCAGGGTACGCAGTGCCGTTGCATCTGCTTTCAGAGGGGCTTCGTAGTTGACAAGACCGAAGTCTTCGATGTCTTCGTCCGGATAGTCCAATACGGCGTGGAAATGGCTACATAGATTGGTCAGGTCTTTGTAGATGGGGGAGAGCTTTTTTTGAAGAACACCTCCGACCTGTCCGGCGGCATTGGCAGCGGCATCGGCCGTATCTGCTTCAATCAGGTCAATGACCGCTTCTGCCTGGGTCAGATCCAGCTTACCGTTTAAAAAAGCACGCTTGGTAAATTCTCCGCGTTTGGCCGGGCTTGCGCCGGCAATGTACAGAGATTCCAGCCCAGCGGCTAGTACGGCAGGAGAGCCGTGGCAGTGAAACTCCACGGTGTCTTCACCGGTATACGTGTGGGGGGCACGGCAGTAAATGGCACAGCATTGGTCGATGATGCGTCCCTGCTTATCCTTCAGACTGCCAAGTACAAGCTTGTGATCGGGGGCATCTCGCAGAGGCGTGCCACTGTTTAATGTAAAAATAGAGCCTGCGATTTGAGCGCAGTCGTCACCGGTCAAACGGATGATCCCAATGGCGCTGACACAGTTGCCGGTGGATACAGCAGCGATGGTATGTGACATAAAATCACTCCTTTATGGAAAGACGAGCCGGGGAAGGCGTTGCCTTCCCCGGCGTAAAAATTACATTTTTTCCGGGGCGGAGAAGCCCAGAATATAAATACAGGTTTCCAGAATATTCTTTGCCAAGGCGATCAGGGCAATGTGACCGGCCTTGATTTCTTCGTTTTCTTCCTTGAGAATGGGGGTCTCGTGGTAGAATTTATTGACTGCGGAAGCTAAATCGTAAATATAGGCACAGATCATATTGGGGGCGGAGTTAGCCAAAGCGGACTCCAGTGCCGGGGCAAATTTGGTAACTGCCAGCATCAGATCCTTACCGCAATCATTGACAGGCATCTGGATGGGCAAATTCTCCCAGCTACCATACTTGGCAAGAATGGATTTGATCCGCACGATGGTGTAGAGAATGTAAGGGCCGGTGTTGCCTTCGAAGGCTGCAAAACGCTCCATATCGAAATTGTAGTCCTTGGTGGGCTGATTGCTCAGGTCACCGTATTTCAGCGCACCCATGGCAATCTTAGCGGTGGTGGCTTCTACCTCGCCTTCCTCCACGATTTTGTTCTCCACCACTTTGGTGCGGACAAAATCAGTCATATCGGAGATCAACTGCTCCAGGCGAAGCACGCCGCCGTCACGGGTCTTGAAGGGCTTGCCGTCAGCACCATTCATGGTGCCAAAGCCTACGTGTTCCAGCACGGTGGTTTCGGGAACGATACCTGCTTTCCGGGCAGCGCGGAACACCTGCTCAAAGTGAAGATTCTGCCGCTTGTCGGTGACATACAGGATTTTATCAGGATTCCAGTCCTGCACACGCTGAACCATGGTAGCAAGGTCGGTGGTGGCATAAATGGAAGAACCGTCGGACTTGACCAGAATACAGGGAGGCATTTCCTTCTTGTCATTTTCCTGAGCCACGGGAATGACCCATGCGCCTTCAGACTGGACGGCAATGCCACGGTTTTTCATATCTTCGACCATGGCAGGAATGTAGGGGTCGGCATCGCTTTCGCCCAGCCATTTTTCAAAATGGACATCCAGATTGTCGTAGTTCTTTTTCAGGTCCGTGACAGACACATTCATAATGTGATCCCACAGGGCACGGTAGCCCCGGCGACCCTGCTGCAATTCCAGTGTTGCCTGATGCGCTTTGTGAGAAAATTCAGGATCCCCTTTTTTGCCAGAGGCGGTGGGGTAAATTTCTTCCAACTCATCTACGGTAAAGGGAGACTGCTTGGGATATTCGCCAGTGAAGTCGGGATCGAAATAGGGCAACTGCGGCTGGCGTTCCTGCAACTCAGCGATGATCAGACCCATCTGCAAGCCCCAGTCGCCCAGGTGAACATCACCGATGGTGTTGTAGCCCAGGAACTTGTGCAGACGCTTCAGTGCCTCACCGATGATGGCGGGGCGCAGGTGGCCGATATGCAGAGGCTTGGCGACATTGGCTCCGCCGTAGTCTACTACGATGGTCTTGCCGGCACCGACTTTTTCTACACCAAAATCTTCTGCGGTACGCATTTGCTCCAGGTAATTCTGCAGGAAATGACCGGACAGCTTCAGATTGATGAAACCGGGCATAACGGCTTCGATCATGCTGTAATCATCGGCATTCAGCTTTTCAACGACGGCATTGGCAATTTGAATGGGTGCGCACTTATACCGCTTGGCAGCAGCCAATGCGCCGTTGCACTGATATTCGCATAGGTCAGGCCGGTTGGATACGGTGACACGGCCAAAAGCAGGGTCGTATCCGGCATCAGCAAATGCCTGTTGCATTTTTGCGGTGATAATATCTAAGATTTTTTGCATATTCTTTTCCTCTTAATTTTTGTGTTCTGCCATCCAAGCCAGATAATCATCGTAAGTGCCATACTTATCGATGATGGTGCCGTCAGGCTGGAACGCAATGACACGGTTACAAGTGGAAGTCAGCATTTCGTGGTCGTGAGAGGCCAGTAAAACGACACCGGGGAATGCTTCGAGTCCTTTGTTGACAGCCTGGATAGACTCCATATCCAGGTGGTTGGTGGGCTGGTCCAGCAGGACTACATTGGCACCGCTGA
>CAZHPO010000094.1:0-4914 GCA_964534615.1 uncultured Oscillospiraceae bacterium | reverse complement strand
GTTCAATGAACTGACCGCTGATCTGGTGGAGCGCACCATGAAGCCTGTCCGTCAGTCTATGTCCGATGCCGGTCTGAAGGCCAGCGATTTGGATAAAGTGCTGCTGGTGGGTGGCTCTACCCGTATTCCTGCTGTTCAGGAAGCTGTTAAGGGCATTACCGGCAAGGAAGGCTTCAAGGGCATCAACCCCGACGAGTGCGTGGCTGTGGGCGCTGCTATTCAGGGCGGCGTGCTGACCGGCGACGTCAAGGACGTGGTCCTGCTGGACGTTACCCCCCTGTCTTTGGGTATTGAGACCATGGGCGGCGTATTTACCCGTTTGATCGATCGTAATACCACCATTCCGACTCGTAAGAGCCAGATCTTCTCCACCGCTGCTGACGGCCAGACTTCCGTGGAAGTTCATGTGTTGCAGGGTGAGCGTGAGATGGCTGCCTACAATAAGACTCTGGGTCGTTTCCAGCTGGGTGGCATTGCTCCCGCTCCCCGTGGCGTTCCTCAGATCGAAGTTTCCTTCGACATTGATGCCAACGGTATCGTAAAAGTTTCCGCTAAGGATCTGGGCACCGGTAAGGAGGCCAACATCTCCATCACCGCTTCCACCAACCTGAGCCAGGAAGATATTGAAAAGGCTGTGAAGGAAGCTGAGCAGTACGCAGCCGAGGATAAGGCTCGTAAGGAGGAAGTGGATACCCACAACACTGCTGACCAGACGGTGTATCAGACGGAGAAGACCCTGAATGAGCTGGGTGACAAGATCTCTGCTGAGGAGAAATCTTCCATCCAGACCGCTGTTGACCACCTGAAGGAAGTCAACAAGGGCAACGATATTGCTGCGATCAAGTCTGCTACCGAGGAAGTCCAGAAGGCTTTCTATGCAGTGTCCGAGAAGCTGTATCAGCAGGCAAATCCCCAGGGTCAGGCCGGCTGCGACAATAATTGTGGCAACTGTGGCAATGACGGCGTGGTCGATGCAGACTACGAGACTGTGGACTAATTCCAATCAGCCCAAGGGGCGGCAAAACGCCGCCCCTTGTTAGTGCGTTAAAGCAAGGTATTCCCCAGAGGAAGCCTTTGGGCAGCGAAACTGCCCCACAATCCTATTTAGGAGATCATTTTTATGGCAGAAAAACGTGATTATTATGAGGTGCTGGGCGTTGAAAAGGGTGCCAGCGCCGAGGAAATAAAAAAAGCATACCGCAAGGCAGCTATGAAATATCACCCGGACCGCAATCCCGGTGATAAGACAGCGGAAGAAAAGTTCAAGGAACTGGGCGAAGCTTATGAAGTGCTGTCCGATGACGACAAGCGGGCACGCTATGACCAGTACGGCCATGCCGGTGTTGATCCCAATTTCGGCGCAGGACAGGGTGGAGGCTTTGGCGGTTTCGGTGATTTTGGAGATCTGGGCGATATTTTCGGCTCTTTCTTTGGCGGCGGTTCTTCCCGTCGCAGCAACCCCAATGGACCCCGTCGGGGTGAAAATGTGGGCGTTCGTCTGGATCTGACCTTTGAGGAAGCAGCATTTGGTTGTGAGAAAGAGGTTTCTGTAGCTCGTATTGAAAATTGCGCAGCCTGTTCCGGCTCCGGCTCTGCTGATGGCGCTGTGGAGACCTGTTCTTACTGCCGTGGTGCAGGTCAGGTGCGCACGACCCAGAATTTCATGGGCATGTCCATGCAGTCTACATCCGTTTGTCCCCAGTGTAATGGCCGTGGCAAGATCATTAAAAACCAGTGCAGCACCTGCCGTGGCAAGGGCAAAGTCCGCCATACCCAGAAGCTGAAAGTGAAAGTGCCTGCCGGTATTGATATGGGACAGATGTTCCGGGTACCCGGACAGGGCAATGTGGGCAGCAATGGAGGACCGAACGGTGACGTAATGGTGGAAGTGACCATCAAACGCCACCCCATTTTCCAGCGTAACGGTATGGATGTGTACTGCGAGGTGCCGATCTCCTTTAGCCAAGCAGCTTTGGGCGGCGAGATCGAAGTTCCGACGCTGGATGGCAAGGTCACCTATGATATTCCTGAGGGTACCCAGACCGGCAAGGAATTTGTTCTGGCCGATAAGGGTATTCCGGATGTATCCAATCCTCGCCGTCGGGGAAAGCATCGATTCAGCGTGGTGGTGGAGACACCCACGAAGCTGACCAAAGAACAGAAAGAGCTTCTGCGACAGCTGGAGGGTACGATGGAGGGAAAATCCAGCCCCAAACGCAAGAAATTTCGTGATAATTTAAAGGATTTCTTTAACTAAGAGGTGGGTATGGAAGAAAAGTTTATTGCTGCCTGGATGGTGGCTCGAAAAAATGCAGCATCCATCGGGGTGCGCCTGCGCCCCATGGCAGAGGATATGGCATTGCAGACTGCCCATCGGTGCCTGAACGGACATCGGGAGAGCGATGGCTTTGGCATTCTGGCAGATAAACATCATCTGGAATGGACGCTGGAGGCTTTGGTAGTGGATAAACGCTTTACAAGCCTGTTCACCGACGAGGAGGCCAACACCGCATTGCAGCGGTTGCTGAATGCCGGCTACCGGTTCTGAAATAGTGAACGCCTGCACTTGCGTGCAGGCGTTTTCCTGTTTATTTGTCCATGTGAACGGTAAGCTGAGGGTAGCTCATGTGCAGGTTTTCCTGATTGAAAATAGCATTGATCCGACGGTTGATGTTGAACTTCACTGCCCAGTAGTCATCGGCAGTGGTCCATACACGGAGAGAATATTCGATGCCTTTGTCACCGTAGTTCATCACTTCTGTAAAAATCCCCTTTTCTTCCAGCTTTTCGGGGACATCGCCGGCCTCCCGGAGAGCTGCCAGAACCTGCTCAATGGGTACTTCATAGCCGACGGTTACGGTAATGTCCAGACGGCGTGTACCGGTGACGGTATAATTAACGATTTCTGCGGCCACCACGGAGGAATTGGGGATGGAGATCATCTTGTTGTCCGGGGTGGTCAGTTTGGTGTAGGCAATGCCAATCTCCTGGACGGTGCCGGATTGACCGGCGATCTCTACATAGTCGCCGGAGGCAAAGGGGTGGGTGTAGAGCAGGGTAAAGCCGCCAATTACGTTGGTCAGGCTGTTTTGCAGAGCCAGCGACAGTGCCAGTGTGACCACAGAGGCCAGTGCCACCACGCCGGTAACATCAATTCCCAAAGCGGAGGCGACGATCAGACCCAACAGGGCGTACAGCACGATTTTGACAACGGAGCGGATCAGGCCATGGGCAGCCTTTTCCAGCTTGGAGCGGTTTAGCGCCCGGTTGATAATGGTCATAATGATCTTAATGACGATCAGACCAATGATCAGCAGCAGGAGGGTGGGGAGAAAACGCTGTACAGCACTGACAGATAGCCACCATTGCTTCAATTGTGTCCAGAAATGATTCATTTGTAAATTCTCCTAACTTAGTTTCTATAGAACACAGTATAACACGAAAACAGAGGGAAGAAAAGAATTTTTTGTGAATAAAAGAGCCGCTCCCATGGAGCGGCTCTGGCCTTATTTCTTGCCGGTCACCTGGTACATTTTCTCGTCGGAGATTTTGGTGGAGACGGTCAGATATTTGCTGAATAATGCAGCCAGATCATCTTCGTGAATCAAGCCGTTGGATACTTTGCTGGCTTTGCCCTCGTGATGATGATCGATGGCGGCTCGGCTCATGCCGTGGGCAATGGTCAGGGTGCCGCCGGGCTTGACCAGACCGGAAAGCACTCGGATCAGATTTTCCGGGTCCGGGAAGTGGGGGAAGGCATTGTAGACCATTACGCAGTCAAACTTTCTGCCCAGATCCAGATGCTCCACATCGCCACACAGGACGGTAATGGGGGCGGTGGGATACTTGGCTGCGGCAATCTTAGCCATCTCCGGAGAAATATCTACTGCGGTAACAGAGGCTACATTCCGAGCCAGATAGTCCGGAAACAATACGCCGGTACCACAGGCGACATCCAGAACGTCTGCACCGGGACGAACCTGCGCATGATCCAAAATTGTGCTGATGATCTCGTCGCTGCGGATCATATCACCGTCCCACTGGGGGGCCAAACGGTCAAAAAAATCAATAACATCTTGCTTATTCACAGATAACCTCCTTGGGATAGCGGCTGGGAATCACTCTTGCACGGGTCAGGGCAAAGACCACCAGGGGCATCAGCAGCAATTGGACGATGATGCCGGGGATCCCGGTGACAAGAGAAGTTGTGACCCACAGGAAAGGGGCAGTGCCGGGGGTGAAGATCAAGCTTTTAGCAAAACCTGCCACCACTCTGCCCAATGCCATGGCAGTGACCAGACTGATATACAGATCCAGGGTCTGGTGTCTGGTGCGGAGGTATTTCATCATCATGCCGGAAACGAAGCCGTAGGTGCAACATTCCACCATCATAGAGGGAAGGTAGGCAACCATGGGCATACCGGTCAGGAGGCAGGAAAGGGCAGGGCCAAGAAGTCCGCATACACCGCCGTAGGGCCAGCCACAGACCAGACCGCACAGCAGCACGGGGATGTGCATGGGGAGAAAGATGGTTCCACCGTTGGGGATGGCATGGAAAGCCATAGGCAGAACCATACACAGTGCTGCGCATACGGCCGTGAACACCATTTTTTTAACAGGGGAAAATCTCATAAAGGTCGCTCCTTGTCTTTTCTTTGAAGACATTATATGCCATTATTTTTTGCTCCGCAAGCCCCTGGGGGGGATAGAAAAATGAGAGGTGAAAGGTCAATGGTGGGGTCCTCGTCCGGCAAATAAAAAATAAACCAGAAAGGCAAAAAGCCTTTCTGGTTTATTTGGTGCCGGTGGCCGGACTCGAACCGGCACGCTGTCGCCAGCGGTGGATTTTGAGTCCACTACGTCTACCATTCCATCACACCGGCATCGGTGCTTAGATAGTATATAACATTCTTT
>CAZHPO010000093.1:0-5013 GCA_964534615.1 uncultured Oscillospiraceae bacterium | reverse complement strand
ACGGCCCCATCCTGCAGGGTCTGAACGCTCCCATCAACGACCTGAGCCGTGGCTGCAATGCTGATGAGGTCTACAAAATGGCCATCATCACCGCCGCTCTGGTGTAATTTTTCCTTTCAAAAAACCGACCCTCCGGGGTCGGTTTTTTCATCAGGTGCCAGCCATGCAGGGAACAAATTCCTGAAAAACGGTCATTCTCCAAAATCAACAAATCCTTTGGTGGTTTTGACATATCCCTGTACACAATGACGGATGAATTATTAAAAATTATTTAAATTTCAGTTTTAATTCTTGAGTTTTCCTTAATTCCCTTGACAAAATCCAATTTTTAGTATATAAAACATGGCTGAAAACCAAATACCTGAGGGAAAGGAGAATTATGAAAGAAATTCTGTGGGGTCCTACGTTTGGCCCGGTTCACATTGCCTCTTTGCTGGCAGCTGCCGCAATAATCGTTGGACTGTATTTTATTCTGAAGAAAACCAGCACCGGTATTCAGGTCGCTGTTCTGGGTGTCCTGTCTTTTTCCGGACTGGCCGCCATTGTATTTAATCTGATGGTTTGTTCCCGTTGGGGTCAGTCTCCCTGGGAATACCTGCCCCTGCATCTTTGCTCCATCAATGCTGTTTTGCTGCCCATCGCCGTGTTCTCCAGAAGTAAAACCATCAGCAATATGCTGCTTCTGTGGAGCCTGGGCGCCCTGTGTGCGCTGATCGTCAACCGGCCTGATTATGAGCTGATGAGCGATGTATTTGTGTTCTATTATTTCCCCCATGTACTGGAATTTGGCATTCCCATCCTGCTGTTTAAGCTGGGTCTGGTGGAAAAGGACGCCAAATGTATTATCTCCACCATCTGCCTGACCATTGGCATCTATGCTTTTGTGCATCTGTGCAATCTGGTCATCAACTCTCTGGGACTGATCAACCCGGCAGGGGAGAAGATCCTGGTCAACTATATGTATTCTCTGGTACCGGAGTTTTCTATTTTGCAGATTTTCTGGAAGATCATGCCCCAGCAGTTCTGGTATATGCTTCTGATTTTCCCCATTGTGGCTGTGTATCTGCTGACCGTTTATGCACCCCAGCTCATGTCCGGCACCCGGAAAAAAAATAAGCTTGCAAAAGCAGCCGGTTAATGCCGAACCTTTTTCCAAATATGCAAACCGTCTGAACAGAAATGTTCAGACGGTTTTTTCTGAATTTCCCCGAAAAAAATCATGGAAACCACCTTGACCTCCATCTGCGATTGTGCTATATTTGAAGACAATGTAGAATGCAAATTTCTGTGGTATTGGGCAGGGAAGACCTGCCACAGCAAAACACTTCCCCGGTATGAATGAACTATGAAATCATTGAAAAAAATCCTTTCCTATCTGATGATCGCCTGCATTGCAGCCATTACCGCGCTGAGCTACCAGCTGTTTATTTTCCCCAATCATTTCGCTCCCTCAGGCATCAGCGGTATTTGCACCATCATCCAGCACCTGACCGGTTTTTCCGTCGGTTATATGAGCCTGCTCATCAACATTCCTCTGGCCATTGTGGTATATTTTCTGGTCAGCAAACCCATGGCTCTGCGTTCTTCTGTGTATTCCATCGTGTTTTCTGTGGGATTGCTGATCTTCGAAAAGATCGATCTTTCCGCCTTTGCTTATAACACGCCCAGCGGCAAGGTTTTAGGTCCGCTGGTCGCCGGTATCATTATGGGCACCGGCTACTCTCTACTGGTAAAAGTCAGCGCCAATACCGGCGGTATTGATTTTATTGCGGCTTTGATCCACAAAAAAAGACCGGACACCAATATGTTCTGGATCATTTTCATCCTGAACCTGTGCATTGCCGGTGTCTCCTACTTTGTCTACAATTTCCAGATGGAGCCGGTGGTGCTGTGTATTCTGTATTCCTTCACTTCCAGCACCGTAACAGACAAGCTGACAAAATCCGGCCACAGTGCCATTCGTTTTGAGATCATTACCGATCATCCCCAGCAGCTGTACGATGCCATCAAAGACAATTTGCACCATGGTGTTACCCTGATCCCCGGCAAGGGAATGTATCGGGACAAGGACGTGAACGTGCTGATCTGTGTCATCAACAAAAGCCAGATCGCCGCAATGAATACCATCATCCGCTCTTTTCCCAATACCTTTGCGGTCATGAGCCAGGTCGGTGCCGTGGTCGGCAATTTCCGACAGCTGGATAAAGACGGTCACGAGGAAAAAAATCTACTGGATCCGGGCCTGTAACCGCCAATATCCCAGCTTCTTCCCTTTGTTCCCATTTGTAATTTCAAATTCATAAATATTCTGATGGAGGTATTTTTCCATGGCTTACTACTACACCGAACCCAGCCACACCTTTAGCGAATACCTGTTGATCCCCGGATATACCGGCGAGGATTGTATTCCTGACCGGGTAAACCTGCAAACCCCTCTGGTTCGTTACCGCAAAGGGGAGGAAAAGTGCCCCATGAGTCTGAATATTCCTCTGACCTCCGCCATTATGCAGTCTGTATCCAATGACACTTTGGCTATTGCTCTGGCCAAAGAGGGCGGCCTCAGCTTCATCTATGGCTCTCAGCCCATCGAAAAGCAGGCAGCCATGGTATCCCGTGTTAAAAATTACAAGGCCGGTTTTGTAGTATCTGCCTCCAACCTGACCCCCCAGCACACCCTGGCCGATGTGCTGGATCTGAAAGCATACAACGGTTTCTCCACCATTGCTGTCACCGATGACGGTACAGCCAATGGCAAACTTTTGGGCATCGTCACAGGCCGGGACTATCGGGTCAGCCGTATGAGCCCCACCGATCCCATTTCCAGCTTTATGACCCCTCTGGACAAGCTGATCACTGCTCCGGCTGAGACTACCTTGAAAGAGGCCAACGACATCATCTGGGAAAACAAGCTGAATTCTCTGCCCATCGTGGATAAAAATGGCCGGCTGATGTATTTTGTCTTCCGCAAGGACTATGCCTCCCACAAGGCCAATCCTCAGGAGCTGCTGGACAGTGAGAAGCGATTTATGGTAGGTGCCGGTATCAATACCAGAGACTTTGAAACCCGTGTTCCTGCCCTGCTGGAAGCCGGAGCCGATGTATTGTGCATTGATTCCTCTGAAGGCTTCACCTGCTGGCAGGAAAAGACCATCGACTGGATCCGTAAAAACTACGGAGACAGCGTGAAGATCGGTGCCGGTAACGTGGTTGACCGGGACGGCTTCCTGTTCCTGGCCAGAGCCGGCGCAGACTTCGTAAAAGTGGGCATCGGCGGCGGTTCTATCTGCATCACCAGAGAGACCAAGGGCATTGGCCGTGGTCAGGCAACCGCTTTGATCGAAGTGGCTGCCGCTCGTGATGAATATTTTAAAGAAACTGGCATCTATGTTCCCATTTGTTCCGACGGCGGCATCGTTCACGACTACCACATGACCCTGGCACTAGCCATGGGCGCAGATTTTATGATGCTGGGTCGCTATTTTGCCCGGTTCGACGAATCTCCCACACCCAAGGTGATGATAAACGGTGCTTATATGAAAGAATACTGGGGCGAGGGCTCCAACCGTGCCCGGAACTGGCAGCGCTACGATTTGGGCGGCTCCAGCAAGCTCAGTTTTGAAGAAGGCGTGGACTCCTATGTGACCTATGCTGGTACTTTGCATGATAATGTGGAAGGCTCTCTGTATAAAGTCAAGTCCACCATGTGCAACTGTGGTTGTGTGACCATTCCCCAGCTACAGGAAAATGCCAAGCTGACTCTGGTTTCTGCCACCTCCATTGTCGAGGGCAGCTACCACGATGTGATGCTGCGCTCCTCCACCCAGAGAAAGTAATAGAAAAACCGACCCATTTGGGGTCGGTTTTTTGCGCTGCCTTTGATGGAGGTTTTTTGTAATTCTCCCCGGACGAGCTTCATACACTCTTTCCGGGAGGGATCTTATGTTCAAACGTGATATTTATATTTTAGCAGCGGTGGTCATAATCGCCATTGCCATTGGCGTGGTCATCTTTGCCTCTGAGCGGGTAGAAACCGGTAACTGGGGACTGAGCTTCCGGAGCGAAGGTTCGCCGCCTGTAGGCCCGGCAAACGCCGCTACCCTGGCCGGATATGATGCTGCCTACATCGGTGACACCACCCAGAAGAAAATCTATCTGACTTTTGATGCAGGCTACGAAAACGGCTCCACTGCCAAAATTCTGGAAATTTTAAGAAAACACAATGTGCCGGCAGCTTTCTTTCTGGTGGGAAATTATATCCAGAAAAATGCCGATCTGGTGCGGCAAATGGTAAAAGATGGTCATATTGTCGGAAATCATACCATGCACCACCCGGATATGTCGAAAATTTCCGATTTATCCACGTTCAAAAAAGAACTCGAAGATCTGGAAAAACTTTTTCAGGAAACCACCGGGGAACAAATGCAGAAATTCTACCGTCCACCTCAGGGCATTTATTCCCAGAGCAATCTGGAAATGGCCAAGCAGCTGGGATACAGGACGGTGTTCTGGAGTCTGGCCTATGTAGACTGGAACAACGACAAACAGCCCACCGCAGACTATGCTTTTTCCAAGCTTCTGCCACGGATCCACAACGGAGCGGTGGTGCTGCTTCACTCTACCAGCGAGACCAACGCCGCCATTTTGGACGAGCTGCTGACCAGGTGGGAGGATCTGGGCTATACTTTCGGGCGCATCGAAGAACTGTTCGGAGCCTGATCCCATTGAAACGGCCACCAGAATTTCTCCCGGAAGCCATATAAAGAAACCGACCCCTGAGGGTCGGTTTCTTTTATTTCATTCGTTTTTCCAGGGTCGATGCAGACAGGGGCGTCAAATACACCCTGATCATACCGTATTCGTTGGTCAGCAGAAAGGACTTGGGCAGATCGTCGCAGGGGACCACCATGCCCTCTTTTTCCGCTTTTTCCAGAAATTCTCTGGTACGCTTGGAGGTGGAAGTATTATCCAGATCGAAAATACCCAGCACCGCCTGCTGCCGCACCGTAAAATCTC
>CAZHPO010000092.1:0-5188 GCA_964534615.1 uncultured Oscillospiraceae bacterium | reverse complement strand
GTTCAGACCTGTGGACACGCCCATCTGCTCCAGCGCATAGTACGGCTCTCGGTAGCAGGCTGAGAGGTGCCGTTGGAGAAGCAGGAGGTGGCGGTATCGATCACATCAACACCGGCTTCCACTGCCTTCAAAATGGTCATGTAGGCAAGACCTGTGGTGCAGTGGGTATGCAGGATCAGGGGCATATCACCCACAGCATCCTTAATGCCCTTGATCAGGTTCTCAGCCTCATAGGGACTCATGGTGCCGGCCATGTCCTTCAGACAGATGGTATCGAAGCCCATGGTCTTCAGTTCCTTACACATTTGCACATACTTTTCAACAGTATGGACAGGAGACTGGGTGTAGGAGATACAGCCGGAAGCAATGGCGCCGGCCTTCTTGGTGGCCTCCAGAGCAGTGCGGATGTTGCGGAAGTCGTTCAGTGCATCAAAAATACGCAGAATGTCAATGCCGTTTTTCACGGACAGTTCCACGAACTTCTCCACCACATCATCGTGGTAGTGCTTGTAACCCAGCAGGTTCTGGCCACGCAGCAGCATCTGCAACTTGGTGTTGGGCAGGTTCTTGCGCAGGTTGCGCAGACGCTCCCAGGGATCTTCGTTCAGATAGCGCAGGCAGCTGTCAAAAGTAGCGCCGCCCCAGCACTCAACGCTATAATAGCCAGCCTTGTCCATGGTGGGCAGGATCTGCTCGTAATCAGAATAAGGCAGACGGGTAGCCATCAGAGACTGGTTGGCATCACGAAGTACAGTTTCAGTAAAAAGGACTTTCTGAGCCATGATAATATTTCCTCCGTTAATGATTTTTACATTATTGTGGGCTCCCCTTATACAGGGGAGCCGATCATTTCCTTACTTGACCTTGGGGCCGGCCTCCACCAGAGCCTTACCAGCTTCATTGCCGGTATACTTGACGAAGTTCTTGACGAAACGGCCAGCCAGATCCTCTGCCTTGCGCTCCCACTCGGAAACATCTGCATAGGTATCTCTGGGATCCAGGATGGCAGGGTTCACTCCGGGCAGTGCAGTGGGCACCTCCAGGTTGAACATGGGAATGGTCTTGGTCTCGGCCTTCAAAATGGAGCCGTCCAGAATGGCATCGATGATACCACGGGTGTCCTTGATGGTAATGCGCTTGCCGGTGCCGTTCCAGCCGGTGTTGACCAGATAAGCCTTGGCGCCGTTGGCTTCCATCTTCTTGACCAGCTCCTCACCGTACTTGGTGGGGTGCAGTTCCAGGAATGCCTGGCCGAAGCAGGCGGAGAAGGTGGGCGTAGGCTCAGTAATGCCACGCTCTGTACCGGCCAGCTTTGCAGTGAAGCCGGACAGGAAGTAGTACTGAGCCTGTTCGGGTGTCAGGATCGATACGGGAGGCAGCACGCCAAATGCATCAGCAGACAGGAAAATCACATTCTTTGCAGCCGGTGCAGAAGAAATGGGACGAACGATGTTCTTAATATGCTCGATGGGATAAGAAACACGGGTATTCTCCGTAACAGACTTGTCAGCGAAGTCGCACTTGCCGTCTTCGGCAACAGTGACGTTCTCCAGCAGAGCGTTGCGGCGAATGGCGTTGTAGATATCAGGCTCGGACTCTGCATCCAGGTTGATGACCTTGGCATAGCAGCCGCCCTCAAAGTTAAACACGCCGTTGTCGTCCCAACCATGCTCGTCGTCACCGATGAGCAGACGCTTGGGATCGGTGGACAGGGTGGTCTTGCCGGTACCGGACAGTCCGAAGAACAGGGCAGTGTTTTCGCCGTTCATATCGGTGTTGGCAGAGCAGTGCATGGAAGCAATGCCCTTCAACGGCAGGTAGTAGTTCATCATGGAGAACATACCCTTCTTCATTTCGCCGCCGTACCAGGTGTTCAGGATCACCTGCTCACGGGAGGTGATGTTGAACGCCACGCAGGTAGAGGAATTCAGACCCAGCTCAGTGTAATTTTCCACAGCAGCCTTGGAAGCATTATAGACTACGAAATCAGGCTCAAAGTTCTTCAGTTCTTCCTCAGTGGGAACGATGAACATATTCTTAATGAAGTGGGCCTGCCATGCCACTTCCACGATGAAGCGGACAGCCATACGGGTATCGGCATTGGCGCCGCAGAAAGCATCCACCACATACAGTTTCTTTCCGGACAGCTCCTTGACAGCCAGCTCCTTGACCTTTGCCCAGACATCCTGGCTCATGGGATGGTTGTCGTTCTTAAACTCGTCGGAAGTCCACCAAACGGTGTTTTCGGAGTTTTCATCCATGACGATGTACTTGTCTTTGGGGGAGCGGCCGGTGTAAACGCCGGTCATCACGTTGACAGCGCCCAGCTCGGACAGCTGGCCCTTTTCATAGCCTTCCAGGGTAGGATCAGTCTCAGCTTCAAACAGCTGCTCATAAGAGGGGTTATAGACGATGTCCGTAGTGCCGAAAATGCCATATTTTTCTAATTTTTTGGATTCCATAAACATTCCTCCTGCAATATGTGATCAGGCAAATTGCCTTGTCTATTCTGAATGGGGGTTGGAGTGTAAGACCAATCTCCACCGCATACATCATAGCACAGCAAAAACAAAATGTCCACCCACTTTTCCATATTTTTTCCCAACTTTTCTATGGTTTTCCCCTGTTTTCTTTCCTGCGTCCGGGGTCAAAGCCAGCTGAGACTGCCTGGATAAAAGCCTGTGACCACCCACGCCTTCCCTTTCATTTATAATTTGCAATTGTGAAGCGTTTCGTGGTTTTTCCCAGCTTTGTGGGATTACAATATGGGAAATCACACCAAGGAGGATCACAAAATGCAATGCCAGAAACTGAAAACCTATATGGAAACAGGTCGGGTGATTTTTGTCCCTGCCAGAGCCATCCATCCCAATCCGGAGCAGCCCAGAAAGATTTTTAAGGAAAAAGCCTTGCAGGATCTGGCCGACTCTATCCGGCAGCACGGCATTTTACAGCCCTTGTCTGTCCGACGGGTAGGCAACGGCTATGAACTGATTGCCGGAGAACGGCGTCTGCGAGCAGCGCAGTTGGTAGGTTTAAACGAGATTCCCTGTATTGTGATGACCATGGATCAGCAGCAATCAGGCATGGCCGCCATGGTGGAAAATTTGCAGCGGCAGGATCTGGATTATATTGAGGAAGCCCGTGGCATTGCCCAATTGATGAGCAAATGGCACATCAGTCAGGAAGAAACCGCCAGTCTATTGGGACGGAGCCAAAGCAGTGTTGCCAACAAGCTGCGGCTGCTGAAACACTCCGAGCAGGTTCTGGATGCTCTGCGGCAGGCAGAGTTGACCGAGCGCCACGCCAGAGCTTTATTAAAGGTACCCAGTGAAGCGCAGAAAATGGCCGTCATTGCAGCCATCGTTCAGCAGGACATGAACGTGGCAAAAACCGAGCAATACATCCAGAACCTGCTTCAGACCGATGAGCCCAGAGAGCGGCGTCCCAATGTCAATAATTTCATTCGACATTTGACCCAAAATCTGGCAAAGATCCAGCTTTCCGGCATTGCCGCCGTATCCGAGCGACGGGAAACGGAAAATGAGATCGTACTGACCATCACTTTCCCAAAATAATCTGTGCCCAACAGTCACCAACTTTCCTGCTCACAACGGCAAAAACGAAGGAAACAGATCGACTTCCCTTTTTCGCTCTTTTATGATACAATGGTAAAAATGCAAAAAGGAGCGATGCCCATGCACACCGTTAAATTATATTATGAAGACTGCCATCTGTATGATTTCCAAGCCACAGTCACCGGCTGCGAAGCAAGTCCAAAGGGCTACCTTGTGACACTGGATGCCACAGCCTTTTATCCGGAGGGCGGTGGTCAAGCCTGTGATCTGGGCACACTGGGGCAGGCCAATGTGCTGGATGTGCAGGAACAGGGAGAGGATATTTTCCACCTGTGTGACAAGCCTCTGGAAATCGGCACCATGGTGGAAGGCCACATCCAGACCGATCGCAGACTGGATCTGATGCAGCAGCACAGCGGTGAGCATATCGTATCCGGCATCATCTGCAAAACATTTCATTGCCACAATGTGGGCTTTCATGTTGGAAAAGATGTGATGGAAATTGACTTTGATGGTCCCATCCCGGCAGATGCTCTGTCAGAAATTGAATTTCTGGCCAACGAAGCCATTTGGAAAAACCTGCCCATCCATTGTTCCTATCCCACCAGAGAAGTACTGCCCACCATCCCCTATCGCAGCAAAAAGCCCCTGGACTGGCCGGTGCGGATCGTGGAGATCCCCGGCTACGATATCTGCGCCTGCTGCGGCGTACACGTGGAAAAAACCGGAGAGATTGGACTGGTCAAATTGCTGTCGATGGTAAAACTGCGTCAGGGTGTGCGCATTGAACTGGTCTGCGGCAAACGGGCATTTCTGCTGACCCAGGAGATTTTTGCACAAAATCAGCTAGTATCTCAGGCTTTCTCAGCCAAACCCGGAGAAACCGGTGCAGCCGCCATCCGCATGAACGAAACGCTGGCTCAATGGAAATTAAAAGCCAATACCCTGCAAACCAACCTGCTGAAAATCACCGCCAAAAATTATAAAAATGCCGGAAATACCGTCCATTTTGAAAACGATCTTACGGGAAATCAGCTTCGGGAGTTGGCAGAAGTCATTGCCGGAGAATGTGGCGGCTGGGCAGCGGTACTGACCAGTGCAGCCTCCGGCTGCAATCTGTGCATCATCGGCGGTGATCTGAGCCCGCTGATCGCCAAGCTCAAGGAAAATTTCCCCACCAGAGGGGGTGGAAAACCCGGTTCTTTCCAGGGCAGCATCAACGCCGACAAAGCGGAGATTTTGGAATTTTTCCGGCAGCAAGCCTAAGTTTTCGTACAATTTTATCAATATTCCACCTAGGAAAGACTATATTTTTACAAATTTGTCACTTTACTTTGTTTTTTACTTATAGTATAATGTATCTGTACTGGGCACAGCTCAGGCAGATCTTTTAATTTCACTGCGCAAGCAGTAAGTTTTAAAAACGGAGGATTTTACCATGTCTGTTAAAGTTGCTATCAATGGTTTTGGCCGTATTGGCCGTCTGGCTTTCCGTCAGATGTTCGGCGCTGAGGGTTTTGAAGTTGTCGCTATCAACGACCTGACTTCCCCCGCTATGCTGGCTCACCTGCTGAAGTACGACTCCACTCAGGGCAATTACGCTGCTCAGG
>CAZHPO010000091.1:0-5207 GCA_964534615.1 uncultured Oscillospiraceae bacterium | reverse complement strand
AAGGAGTTGCCGTAGTCAAAGAAGTAAGTGCCACGCTCATGGAAAGCGCAGATCAGCTCATAGTGGTGCTGCAAAGTCTTATTGACCAGCACTTTGAAGCCTTCGGGATCATGGGCCAACATTTCAGTACGCTGTGCAAACGTCAGGCCCTGAGGACAGTAGCCGCCGTCATAAGGCACATGGCAGGAAGTCTGGTCGCTCATCAGATCCACATGGACATTCTGTTCATACAGGTATTCCAGCAAATCAACGATATTGCCCAGGTAGGCAATGGCACAAGGCTCCTTGGCTGCCAGCTTCTGCTTGGCAATGGCCAGTGCTTCCTCCAGAGAGTCTGTTTTTTCGCTGACCCAACCCTGAGTGTAACGGGTCATAATGCGGCTCTCGTCCACCTCAGCGATGATGCTGACTGCACCGGCGATCTCTGCCGCCTTACCCTGGGCACCGGACATACCGCCCAAGCCTGCGGTGACAAACAGTTTGCCTGCCAGGTTGCCATCGGCAGGGATACCCAGCTTCAACCGACCGGCGTTGAGCAGGGTGTTAAATGTGCCATGAACAATGCCCTGCGGTCCAATATACATCCAGCCACCGGCGGTCATCTGACCATAGTTGGCCACGCCCAGAGCAGCAGCACGGTTAAAGTTCTTCTGATCGTCAAAATTGCCCACCATCAATCCGTTGGTGATAATACAGCGAGGTGCCAGCTTGTGGCTATGGAACAGGCCCAGAGGGTGGCCGGACATGACCACCAGTGTCTGCTCATCGGTCATAATCTGTAAATATTTTTTGATCAGGCGATACTGCATCCAGTTCTGGCAAACCTGTCCGGTTTCACCGTAGGTCACCAATTCATAGGGGTACAGTGCCACATCAAAGTCCAGATTATTATCGATCATCACTTGGAACGCCTTTGCTTCTACACAGTTGCCCTCATATTCTTCGATGGGTTTGCCATAAAGCTTTCCTTCCGGACGGAAACGATAACCGTAAATACGGCCAGTCTGTTCAAGTTCCTGGGCAAACTCCACCGCCATCTGAGCATGGTGCTGCTTGGGAATATAGCGCAAAGCATTGCGGATGGCCAGTTCTTTATCCGCCTGAGTCAGATGTGCCTCACGGCGAGGGGCACGGCGATAAGCCGGGTCAAAGCTGGGATATTCAGGCAGAACATCGTCCAGCATAATTGTCATAGCATCATGGGCGTTAAATTCCATGGAAAGGAACCTCCTGTTTTTTATTCAAATTCGGGAACCAGCTTACCGGTGATCTCCAGCAGTTCTCCACTGCGAACCAGCTTTTCTACTGCCTGAATATCAGGCCAGATCTCCCGGTCGATTTCCATAAATGCCACATCCTGACGAACCCGGTCGAAAATTGCCTGATCCACTGCGGACAAGCCGGTGCCATAGGTTCCCTGACTGCGGCGAATATCGATGGCCTGGCAAGCAGTCAGCAGCTCATAAGCCAGCACCGACAGGGTGTTTTGCAAGATCGTACCGGATTTCCGGGCAGCGGTAGTACCCATGGAAACAAAGTCCTCCTGATTGGCAGAGGAAGGGATGGAGTCAACAGATGCCGGGTGTGCCAGCACCTTATTTTCCGACACCATAGAGGCCGCAGTATACTGCACGATCATAAAGCCGGAGTTGACGCCGCCTTCGGTGGTCAGGAAAGGTGTCAGGCCATTGGACAGTGCGGCGTTGACCATACGCTCGGTACGGCGTTCGGAAATAGAGCCGATCTCAGAGCAGGCAATGCCCAAAAAGTCAAAGGGCAGTGCCATAGGCTCGCCGTGGAAGTTGCCGCCGGAAATCACTGCCTCATCCTCGTTAAACAGCAGGGGATTATCCGTCACAGCATTCAGCTCGATCTCTACCTTTTCCAGAATAAACTCCAGCGCATCCCGGATGGCACCATGAACCTGAGGAATGCAGCGCAGTGCATAAGCATCCTGCACACGAGCGCCCTTGGCATTGCGCAGGATTTCGCAGCCTTCGGTCAGCAGGCGGATGTTTTTAGCCACCCGGATCTGGCCACGATGTCCACGCACAGTGTGAACACGTTCCTCAAAAGCATTGAGCTGACCGGTCAGAGCGGTCATGGTCAGAGAGCTGATAATATCCGCCAGCTGAGAGGCGCAGATGGTATCGTACAGGTTCAGAGCGCCAACACTGGTCATGGCACAAGTGCCGTTGGTGATGCCCAGGCCTTCCTTGCTGACCAATGTGGACAACGTGGCAATACCTGCCTTTTCCATAGCCTCCTTACCAGTCATCCGCTGACCTTTATAGTCGGCCACGCCTCTACCCAGCAGCACCAGTCCCATATGAGACAGAGGTGCCAGGTCGCCGGAAGCACCCAGAGAGCCCTTCTGAGGAACAACAGGCGTTACGCCCTTGTTCAGCATTTCCACCAACATCTCTACCAGTACAGGACGTACACCGCTGACACCCACGCACAATGCATTGGCACGCAGCAGCATCATACCACGAACCTGCTCGATCTCATAAGGATCGCCGGTACCGGTGCAGTGGCTCAAAATCAGATTTGTCGACAACTGATTACTCAATTCTTCCGGCACAGCCACGGTAGCAAAGTCGCCAAAACCGGTAGTAATGCCGTAGGCCACCCGTTTCTCAGCGGAGATTTTCTCCGCCAAAGCACGGGAGCGTTCCATAGCTGCCTTGGCATCGGCAGACAACTCCACCTCTGCACCAAATCGAGCAACAGCAATAAATTCTTCAAAAGTCAGGCTATGGCCATCAATGACCACATTTTTGATTTTCTTGGGTTGTAACATGGGGATACCCTTCCTTATTTTTAGACTTTTTATAACAGGATCGGGGCTACGCCCCGGTTTTATTCAAGGGGAAAAAGAGGATGCTCAGGGAACATCCTCTTTGGATATGGGATTAACCCTGACAGCAGCGCTCCATCAGCCGCTTAAATGCAGGCAGAGAACGCTGGATCATGTCGTAAGAGACACAGGTGGAAAGGCGGAAATACTCCGGACAGCCGAAATCATCGCCCGGTACAGCCAACACATATTCCGTCTTTGCAAGATCGGAGAAAGCCTTGGACGTGCCAATGGGAGATTTTACAAACAGATAGAATGCACCCTTGGGATAGACACATTCATAGCCCATCTTGGTCAGTTCTTCATAGAGGAATTTCCGATTGCGGTCATACTCGGTCAGATCCGGCTTTACATCAGCGCAAATACGCACTACCTGCTGCTGCATGGAAGGAGCGCAGACGTGACCCATGATCCGGGCAGCACCGGCGGCGGCTGCAAAGAGTGCCTTACCATCTGCACAGCAAGGGGGCACGCAGAAATAGCCGATACGTTCACCGGGCAGGCTGAATACCTTGGAATAGGAATAGCAGATAACGGTGTTGGGATAAATTTCGGGGATATAGTGGACATAAGCATCATCGTAAGTCAATTCACGATAAGGCTCGTCTGCAATGACGTAAATGGGGTGGCCATATTCGCCAGATTTCTTCGTCAGCAAGGTAGCCAAATTCACCAGCGTTTCTTTGGTATAGACAGCGCCGGAGGGGTTATTGGGAGAGTTGACGATGATGGCCTGGGTATGGGGCGTAATACACTTTTCCAGTTCCTCCAGATTGATCTGGAAGTTTTCAAAATCCGCAGGGCAAGCCACAAACTTATGGCCTGCAAAGGTGCAGAAAGGTGCATACTCCGGGAAGTAAGGGATAATACCGATCACCTCAGAGTTTTCCACCGCCAGGGCACGCAGAACACTCACCAGTGCCGGTGCAGCTCCGCAGGTGAAGAAAATATGCTCGGCAGCAATGGGGGTATTGGTACGCATGGCCAAATTATGCGCCACAGCCTCTCTTGCATCGGGGGCACCGGGTGCGGGAGTATAGCCGTGGACAGCCAGGGTATCTTCCTGACTGGCCATTTCCTTGAACGCATCCACCACCACCTGAGGTGCTGCAACAGAGGGATTGCCAATGGAGAAGTCGTAAACATTTTCCTTTCCTACGATCTTCGCCTGTTCCAGACCATACATAAACAGTTCCCGAATACAGGACATCTTTGTGCCCAGTTTGTGCATATCATGGTTGATCATTTTTTATAACCCTCCGGTAAAGTGTAGATATGAGGCTGCTCCTGCTTTTTGAGCAGACGCAGGCCACCAAAGGCCAACGCTTCCATTTCATTTTCGCCGGCCAGCACCACCACAGGTGCAATGAATTTCACATAATCGGTGATCCACTCCGTCAGCATTTGAGAGTATGCCATGCCGCCGGTGAGGATGATCGCATCCACGTTGCCTTTCATGGTAGCAGACAGCAGTCCAATGCCCTTTGCCACCTGATATGCCTGTGCTTCAAAGATCTCCCTGGCTTTTTCATCGCCCTGGGCGATGCGCTGCTGAATGACACGGGCATCGCTGGTACCCAGATATGCCATCATACCGCCTTTGCCACGCATCATTTTCTTCATGTCTGCCTGCGTATATTTGCCGGAGAAGCACATCCGGATCAATTCCAGTGCAGGAATGGACCCGGAACGTTCCGGAGAGAAGGGACCTTCATCATCACCGATGGTTTCCACGATACGGCCATCTGCATGGGCACTGAGGGAAATACCACCACCCAAATGGGCTACGATCAGGCGCAGATCTTCATAGCGCTTGCCAATCTGCCCGGCGTAGCGGATTGCCTGGGCACGGGAGTTGAGTGCATGGCAGAAAGAGTTTCGGTACACATCCGGTGTGCCGGTAAGCCGTGCCAAATGGGGCAGCTCCGCAGAGGTCACTGCATCATAAATATAAGCAGGGATCCCCAGGGGCTTGGCAATTTCATAGGCCAAAATACCACCGATGTTGGAAGCATGGGGGGAGCTGAGATCACCACCCAGTGCAATTTCCAGATCATCATTCATCTGATAGCCGCCGGCTTTCAGCCCCGGCAGCAGTCCGCCACGACCCATCACTGCGGATAACTGGCCTGCCTCCACATGATTGCGGCGCATAAAGTCCTCGATCATGGCTCGACGCATGGGGATCTGGTCCGTGATCTTGGCGTATTTGGCAATTTCCGCCGGGTCGTGGGTCACATCCTCCTGGACGATCTTTTCTTCATCCCGGTAGATTGCCACCTTTGTAGAGGTGGAGCCGGGGTTGATAATTAACTGTAAATACATGAAATTCTCCTTTGGGGAAATT
>CAZHPO010000090.1:0-5348 GCA_964534615.1 uncultured Oscillospiraceae bacterium | reverse complement strand
CACATTATACACATGGAAACCCATTTTGTCAAGCGTTTTTTTCGATTTTTTTCAAGAAATTTTCCGGGCATATTTTTCAGACATATACCTGGAAAACATCATAGAAATCAAACTTTTCCAATCAATTCCTTAACATCATCCGGCGTAAAGGAATAAATGGTATCACAAAATTGACATTCCACCGGGAAGGTTTTTCCCTCCTCCATGATCTGTGTCAATTCCTCTTTTCCAAGGCTGATCAGTGCCGCTGTGACTCGTTCACGAGAACAATAGCACTTATATTCCACCTCTGTGGTTTCCAGGAAAGTTACACCCAGTTCGCCACAAACCTGTCCCAGAATATCTTCCGGAGTCAATCCTGCTTCCAGCATGGCCGTAACTGCACCGGCACGTTTGATGCCAGCTTCCAGCTTGTCGATGATCTCATCCGGCGCACCGGGCAGCAATTGTACCAAGTAACCGCCGGCCACCTTTACGGAACAATCCGTATCCACAAGAACTCCCAAAGCACAGGCGGTAGGTGTCTGCTCACTTTCAGCAAAATAGGCTGTCACATCGTCGCCGATCTCACCGGAAACCAAAGCCACAGAGCCAATATACGGCTCTTTCATCTGCAAATCACGAATGACGGTCAACGTACCTTCCACGCCCACGGTTGCACCTACATCCAACTTGCCCGGATATTTTTCTACCAGAGGCACATTGGGTTCTGTGACTACACCGCGCACATTGCCGGTCGAATCGGACACGCAGGTAATGGTGCCGATTGGTCCACCTCCACGGATCTGCAAAGTCATGGATCCATTTTCCACTTTTTGCATATTTCCCATCATCGAAGTTGCTGTCAGTGCCCGACCCAGAGCTGCCGTCGCATTGGGTGCTGTTTTATGGATCTGCGCCGCCCGACGCACAAAATCAGTAGATCGAATGGCCACCATTTTCACAAAGCCATCCATGCTCATACCACGAACCAAATAGTCACTCATATATTCGCTGCGGAAAGACCGCTTCCTCCTGTCATTTTTCCTGCTACATTATAATACATTCAATTCTAATGCGCAAGTAAATCTTTTCATTGTTTTGCAAACACGTTTCTTAGCCCTTGATCAGGTGACAATTAATGATTTTCCCATCGGTCACCTCCATCACACCGGCACTGCCGCCTCCATAGCCGCAAGAACCGGGATTTAGCACCCACAGGCCGTCCGGCTTCTGCTGGCAGTACGCCTGATGGGTGTGGCCAAACAGCACCGCCTGCGCCTTCATTGTCCGGGCATCCGCCAGCAGCGGCTCCATCGTCATTTTTACATGATGCAAATGGCCATGGGTCAGCATAATGCGGACGCCGCCGATGATCTCCAATTTTGTCTCCGGCTCCCGGCACCACCCTCTGCCTCGGTCACAATTGCCGGGAACTGCATAAAATGCAATGGCAGGGTATTCCTCTGCCAAGGTCTCTGCATCGCTGAAATAATCTCCCAAATGAATGATCCCATCGGGGCAAATATCTGCCACACATCGGCGCATAAAATGCAAGGACGCATGGGAATCAGACAAAACCAAAATTTTCATAGTTCACCGTCCGTTCCAGTATTGCATATATTATAGCAGAAGCTTTGACAGGAGGCAATATTATGGAGAAAAATAAGGACAACTTTTCCATGGATGAAATCAAAAAAATCGCCCAAAGTGAGACCGGTCGCCAGTTGATGGCGCTGCTGCAAGGCAGCAGTACAGTCGATTTGGTTCGTTCCAGCGCCCGATCCGGCAATATGGATGAGGCCAAAGACGCTCTATCCGATTTTCTTTCCGACCCCAAAGCCCAGGCGCTTCTAAAACAGTTGGAGGAGCAAAGCCATGGATGAAATGGAAGGCAAACTGGGTAACATCTTAAACAATCCGCAAATGATGCAGCAGATCATGGCCATGGCGCAAGCCATGGGCGGTCAAAAGAAAGACGACCCACCCCTTCCCCCACCTCAGCAGCCCTCCGCACCCCCCAGGCAGGACAATCCATTTTCAAATATCGACATAGGAACCATCCAAAAGATTTCCAATCTTGCCCAAACCAGCAGCATCGACAAGCGTGAAAAAGCATTGCTGCAGGCCCTGGGGGCATACTTAAGTAAGGACCGGGTCAGCAAGTTGGAGAAAGCTATGCGTGCGGCAAAAATCGCTAAGATTGCCTCCAGCACCATCGGTCAACGTAATTCCCCATCTACCACAGGCAGGTGATTTTATGTACAATCGATATATCCCCCAGCCTGACGGCTCATACCAATGTAGTCATGTTCCGGACAAACGGCCGCCTCAACCCCCACGCCGTCCGGCGCCCCCTCCTCCGCCACCGCCAATACCGGACCCACCACCTCCGCCGCCTCATCACGGGCCGCCACCCAAGCCACCGGAGCATGGCAGTGTCTCTGGTTTCCTGCGAAACCTGCTGCCCCCGGATTTTGATACCGGGGATCTGATCGTAGTGCTGCTTCTGCTACTATTGGCAGGCGATTGTGAGGAAGACCGCTCCACTGCCATGCTGACACTGGTGCTGTATCTGTTTATGTAAAATATCCCCCTTGTTTTCTCTGCCGAAAACTGGTATAATTGAGAAAATTCAGGGAGGCGATATTTTGAACCACACAAAGGCAAAGCGCTCCATTCTGGCGGCGGTCATCATCTGCTTTCTTGCCATTGCAATATTGATCGGCTTTCTTTTCTGGCACAATAGCCAGCGTCTGAAGCCAATGAGTGAAGATGAGAAAGCCCTGCGCCAGCAGTTTGTTGCAACCGCTGAAAAATGGCTGGGCTGCAAAGAAGAAGATGGCTCTCACAAACCCATCATTGATCTATACAACAGCCACCTGCCTTTGGCCCGTGGCTACACCGTAAAATATGACGATGCCTGGTGCGCAACCTTTGTCAGCACCGTTGCCATCGAATGCAGCCTGACCGACATCATCCCCACCGAGTGTGGCTGCCAGAAGCAGATCGAGCTATTCCAGAATCTGAACGCCTGGCAGGAAGATGATCGTTATATCCCACTGCCCGGAGATTTGATCTTTTACTCCACCAATGGTGCAAAGGCTTTTGCCGGCAACACCGGTTGGTCGGATCATGTCGGCATTGTCGTCTCGGTTCGTGGCAGGTATATCACCACAATTGAAGGTAACTATAACGGTCAAGTAGCTTATCGACACCTTTGGGTAGGTGACAGCCTTATCCGCGGCTATGGCCTGCCTGATTTTGCATCAAAGGTATAAAAAAGCTGTCCATGTTTTTCATGGACAGCTTTTTCTTATCGGGCCACAAAGCCCACTTTTTTATATACTTTACGCAGGGTCTTTTCGGCCACATAGGATGCTTTTTCTGCGCCGGCCTTGTAGATACCTTCCAAATAAGCCTTGTCTTTCATCAGGCAGCTGGCTTCCTCCCGAATAGGGCGCAGGGTCTCTACCACCGCTTCACCAACGGCAGGCTTAAACATGCCGTAGCCGCAACCGGCAAATTCCGTTTCGATTTGTTCGAAGGTCTTACCGGTGACAGCAGAATAAATGGTCATCAGGTTTGCCACGCCGGGCTTGTTTTCCTTATCGTAGCGGACACAGTTCTCCGTATCGGAGTCGGTGATGGCACGCTTGAACTGCTTCATAATAAAGGCAGGATCGTCCATCAGCAGCACCCGACCGGTATCATCGTTTTCGGACTTGGACATTTTGGCAGTTGGATTGGTCAGGCTCATGATCCGGGCACCCACCTTGGGAACGAAAGGTTCCGGAATTTTGAACACATCGCCGTAAATACCGTTAAAACGGCGAGCGATAGTATGGGTCAATTCCACATGCTGCTTTTGATCCTCGCCCACCGGCACCAGATCAGGCTGATACAGCAGAATGTCCGCTGCCATCAGTGCCGGATAGGTAAACAGGCCACCGTTGATGTTGTCTGCATTTTTGGCGGACTTATCCTTAAACTGAGTCATCCGGCTCAGCTCACCGAACATGGCATAACAGTCCAGCACCCATCCCAGCTCGGCGTGCTGGTGGATATGGCTCTGGATAAACAGGGTATTCTTTTCCGGGTCAAGACCGCAGGCAATGTACTGTGCCAGCTGTTCCAAGGTGCGGCGGCGCAGATCAGCCGGGTTTTGACGAACGGTGATGGCGTGCATATCCGCCATAAAATAAAAGCAGTCAAATTGGTCAGCTCGCTCTGCCCAATTCTTCACGGCACCCAGATAAGAACCCAGGGTCAGATCACCGGAGGGCTTGATGCCGGAAAGCATTCGTTTTTTCGGCTGCTCCACAATAATTTCGCTCATAGTAACGCTTCCTTTGAATGTTTTTTTATATTTTACCATAGATAACTGCTTTGCGCAAGGTATTTTTCTGCGGTCAGGAATTGATTTATGGGAGCAATTGTGCTATACTGCTTGTAAGATTTTTGATGAATGAGGTAGAAACTATGGACTATCAAGCATTAGCTGAATTACTGTTTCCCAATGTGACCGAAACTCCTGAGCAGGTAGAAGCCCGCTTTCCTGCCCGTAACCTGCCGGAAGGGGCTGTGGTGTCCCGTATGGCTCCCTCTCCCACCGGTTTTGTCCATCTGGGCAATTTGGTGCAGGGCACCATTTCCGAACGCATGAGCCACCAGAGTAGCGGCGTGCTATTTTTGCGTGTGGAGGACACAGATGCCAAGCGTGAAGTCCCCGGTGCAGTGGAAGTGCTGATCAACACGCTGAAGCATTACGATATTTGCTTCGACGAAGGTGCCACCATCGACGGCGACAACGGCAACTATGGGCCTTACCGTCAGCGTCAGAGAGCCGCCATTTACCATGTATTTGCCAAGAAGCTGGTGGAAGAAGGCAAGGCTTATCCCTGCTTCTGCACCGAGGAAGAACTGGCCGCCATGCACGAAAAGCAGGAAGCCACCAAGGATAATTTTGGCTACTGGGGCGAATATGCCATCTGGCGTGATCGCTCTCTGGAGGACATCAAAGCGCAGATCGCCGTCGGAAAGGAATGGGTGCTCCGCTTCCGCAGCGAAGGTTCTATTGAAAACCAGTTCAAATTCGATGACCTGGTCAAGGGCAAGCTGACCATCACCGAGAACAACATTGACCATGTGCTGCTCAAGTCCGATGGCATTCCCACCTATCACTTTGCCCACGCCGTAGACGATCATCTGATGCACACTACCCATGTCGTCCGTGGTGACGAATGGATGGCAACCCTTCCCTTCCATATTCAGCTGTTCAAGGCGCTGGGCTTCAAGCTGCCCAAGTATGTCCACATTGGACCGCTGATGAAGATGGACGGCAACTCCAAGCGCAAGCTTTCCAAGCG
>CAZHPO010000089.1:0-5579 GCA_964534615.1 uncultured Oscillospiraceae bacterium | reverse complement strand
TTTGCGGAAAAAGCATATACATTCCCTGTATTGAGAAAGAGGTCTGGGGAAGCCGAACCAGCACGAGGCAGTATTATCAGGAAAGAAATCAGGAAATCTATTCCAAATACAGCCAAGGTGTCAGTGTCAAGGTGCTTGCCACCCAATACGCCCTGTCAGAAAAGAGCATTCAACGCATTTTACGTGAAGCTGAGCGAGATGTACAGATTCATGGATGATCGCAATTCCATCCGAATCTTTCATCGCTGCGGCGGTTGTGGAAAAAAACAGGAATTTATAAATTCCGGAAAATTTCGGGTCAATGCCAACGGCAACCGGGTGGATATCTGGCTGATCTACCGGTGTAAGAAATGTAAGCATTCCTGGAATTTGGAGATTTACGAGCGGACAAAACCTGCTAAAATCGCCCCGGAAATTTACGCCCTGTTTCTGGATAATGACCCTGATCTTGCATCCGAATATGGAAATGATATGGACTTTTTAAAGAGAAATCACGCTGAATTTAAGTAGATCAAATCCCCGTGGGCAGTAAATAAACTTCCCACGGGGATTTTCCGTTCAGTATTTTCTCAATTAATTGTACCAAATCGGCACATCCGGGAACCCCTGCCAGACGAAAATCCCTTTCCTCTTTGGAATTTGGCATTGCTTGCGTGCATAGAATGTTCCATACAACTGAAGTTGAGGTGGTACTTATGGAACATTCTGAAAATAACGTTCTGATTCGTGGCGAACTGCTGGCTTCGCCCTGTTTTTCCCACGAAAATCATTACAAGCGATTTTTCCGCTTTGAATTGGCGGTGGCACGGTTATCAGGAGCGGTGGATATCCTGCCGGTGGTGGCTGACGAGCAGCTATTGGCAAATATTACGGCCTGTGCCGGCGAAATTTTGGAAATTCAGGGACAGATCCGTTCCCACAATCTCCGGGAAAACGGCACCCGACGATTGTTGATTTTTGTTTTTGCCGGCAGCATCATCTCCGCCGACGGCCCACCGATCAATGAAGTGACATTACAAGGGCCTCTTTGCCGGGAGCCAAATCTGCGCCGCACGCCTTTGGGTCGGGAAATATGCGATGCAATGATGGCCGTTCCCCGTGCCTTCCGACGAGCAGACTACCTGCCCTGCATTCTCTGGGGTCGCACCGCCCAGCAGGTCGCCGGCTGTCATACCGGTGACTTTATCTGCATCAAAGGCAGACTTCAAAGCCGCATTTATACCAAGCAAACCGAAGAAGGCAGTGAAAAACGGACCGCCTATGAAATTTCTGCTTTAACAGCAGAAATTTTGGAAGATCCAATTTAAGACCATACATAGACCAAATCCCACAGCGGTTGGCAGGAAAAATGCCAACCCTGTTTTTTTCGCACTTTTTGTCTCCTGATAAATGGTCAAAAGCGTTGTAGAACAGGGCCAGTGGAAAACGGTAAGCACCATAGCACATACTGCCATGGGCCATGCCATGGTCAAGTTTTCTCCCAGAATCATGGCCATCAGCGGCAAAAGCAGTTCATTGGCCGGAAATGACAGAAAAAAAGCCAGAAGCACCCCACCATTGAGCCCCAAAACCGCTCCTACAGGATGAAGAAAATTTGCCAAAATCCGCACAGAGCCACTTTGTTCCAGTAGCCAGATCAGCGCCCCTGCAGGTGCCGCTACCACCAGTGCCCGTCCAGCCACCTTCAGCGTTCTGTCCAACAAAGAGCGTATCAGGATCTGCCCGATATAGGGTCTGCGCAAAGGCGGCAACTCCAGCAGAAAAAGGCTGCGTTCATGCCGTAGGGTCGTTTTGCTCAGCACCCCGGTGGCGATCATTGCACCCAGAAACCCCAGCACCACCGCACCTGCCACTGCCAACGCCGCCCAGCCATCGGCACAAAACAGGCTTGCCAATACGATCAATGTGGCAAATCGGCCATTGCAAGGCACCATGGCATTGGTCAGCATGGCCGCCAGACGCTGTCTGGGCGAGTCAATGATCCGGCAGCCCAATACTCCCACCGCATTGCAGCCCAATCCCATGCAAAGTGTCAGTGCCTGCTTGCCACAGCCACCACAGCGGCGCATTTTACCATCTAAAAGGAACGCCATCCGGGGCAGATATCCCACATCCTCCAAAATGGTAAACAGGGGGAAGAAAATTGCCATCGGCGGCAGCATCACTGCCAGTACACGGGTCGCCGTGGCATACATCCCCTCCAACAAAATCCCCTGCAACCACCAGGGCATCGGTATCAGCACTAGTTTTCCATAGCACCAGTTGAATACCCATTCCAGCCCCTGAGACGGATAATTCGCTCCCCAAATGGTCAACCACAGAATCAGAAACA
The DNA here is from genome assembly GCA_964534615.1 of uncultured Oscillospiraceae bacterium. GTDB lineage: Bacteria > Bacillota > Clostridia > Oscillospirales > Oscillospiraceae > Faecousia. The sequence continues at coordinate 3,247 of CAZHPO010000089.1, read as the reverse complement.
GCAGTCCTAACATAATAGGCACTCCCCGACGGCGACTGACCAGAATCCGATCCAGTGTAATGCGCCATGTCTGCGTGTTTTCCCTTTGTCGCACACATCGGGCTGCAATCTTCTGCGCTTCCAGAATAGGCTGATCCCATTGAGGTCGTAATTGCGCTGGTCCCGCCACACAGCGGTCAATTGCATCCACCAGTTCTTTCATCCCCTGATGACGAGCGGCTGCTGTCAGTATCACCGGAGCACCCAGCTGGTTTGAAAGTGCCTGTGCATCCACTTCCAGCCCTTGTCGGCGTGCCTCATCCACCAAATTCACACAGATTACCACTTTTTCCGTCCGTTGCAGGATCTGAATTGCTAAAATCAGATTTCTTTCCAATGCCGTGCTGTCACACACTACCACCGTACAATCCGCCTGACCTGTGGCAATATATTCCCCGGCGATCCGTTCTTCTTCCGACTGCCCGGTCAGGGAATATGTACCCGGCAGATCCACAAATTCCATTGCTCTCCGGCTCCCCCGCAGAAAACCGGAGGCAATATCCACTGTCTTTCCACTCCAATTTCCGGTGTGGTGCCGCAGTCCCGTCAGCGCATTGAACACGCTGCTTTTGCCCACATTGGGATTGCCGGCCAACGCAACTCTGATCTTTGGTGTTGTACTGGTGCCCATTTATATCCACCGGGCAGCAATTTGCGCCAGATCCGCCCGCCGAATGGCCAGCGTTGTCCCCCGCAGTCCCAGAGCCGATACGTCTCCTCCTGGGCTGCGATAACGGCAGCAAACTCTCGTCCCCTCAATCATCCCAAAATCCGCCAGACGCTGTCGCAACTGCTCTGAGCAGAAAAAGCCCGTCACCACAGCCTCCATTCCCGGCATCAATCCATCCAGCCAAAGTTCCATACCCATCCCTCCCGGAATTTCTATGCCATCTTATCCCAGCCGGAGGTTTTTTGTGCAAAAAACTTGTCAAATCCCTGGGCTCGTGTTAAAATGGACCCAAAGGAGAGATTGCCATGGAGAAAGTTGCGGATATCATTTCCATTTTGAATTACAAATACCCCCAAGCCCCCTGTGCCTTGCACTATCAAAAAGACTACGAGCTGATGATCGCCGTCCGCTTGTCGGCGCAATGCACCGATGCACGGGTCAACCTGGTCACACCGGCACTGTTTGCCGCCTATCCCACTTTGGAGGCCATGGCCAACGCAGACGTCAGCCACATTGAACAACTGGTCCACTCCTGCGGATTTTATAAGCACAAGGCCAGAGATATTGTTCTGGGTTGTCAAATGCTGCTCACCACATACGGTGGAAAGGTTCCTGCCACCATGGAGGAGCTATTGCGTATTCCCGGTGTGGGACGTAAAACAGCCAACCTTCTGTTAGGCGACCTGTATGGCATCGCCGGAAGTGTGGTCTGCGACACCCACTGCATTCGGATCTGCGGCAGATTGGGGCTGACAGATGGTACCAAAGATCCGGAAAAATGCGAACAACAACTGCGGAGGATTTTGCCTCCGGAGGAAAGCAGCGATTTTTGCCATCGAATTGTTTTATTTGGTCGGGAAATCTGTACAGCACGCAATCCTCAGTGCGGCAGTTGTCCCCTGTCTCCCCTGTGCAAGCACTGCAACGGGATATAAACACAGATCCCCGGTGGAAATTCCGCCGGGGATCTTGATGTTTTTTACAGGGCCATACGGCCCATCTTGCTTGCCAGCAATTGCGCCATCCGTGCGATAAATGCCCCATTGCTGGGTCGGGGTATCATTCCATCCGGCGCACAACGGAAATACTGTCGCCAAACAGCCTCATCCCGTTCCCGCCACGCTTTGTCGATGGCGCTGCGAATAGAACGTTCCACCAGGGATGCTTCCTTCTGGCGCAAGCGCCCGACCGCTGCATACAATTCCTTTGTGATTGCCTGAGAAGGGTCTCTGGCATAGAGCGGAATTGCTTCCACCAGGTATCCATAACCATCCAGTTTCGGAGAAAAACCCAGGTGCATCAGCAAACCTGTGATCACCATGTCTCCGGCAGGATTTTGGGGCATCGCATCCTGAAGCTGCGCCAAAAAGTCACAGATCCGCACCTCCAGTGCCTGCATTTGGCAAGGCTTCTGCATGACATAATCTACTTCCAACCGCTGTAGTCGCTCCATAACATAAGGGCTGGACAGACTTGTCTGTGCCAGGATCATCGGCTGCATATCCCACTGGCGCAGCTGCTGAATGATACTCAGGCCGTCTGTCTTTGGCAGCATCAGATCCACCACCAGAATGTCCGGCGCAAAATCACGCAACAACGCCATGGCCGATTCCCCATCGGCACAGGACCTCACCTCACAACGATTTTGAAATAGGGACTCCAAGGCCAGTCTGCTCTCCTCAATACCATCCGCTATCAATAGCTTCTGCATCTGAATACCACCGCCCTCTCTTAAATTTTGTTTTGTTATAAGATTATCAGAAATTGTCGCATATTGCAACGGCTATTTTCGTATATTTTTTCGACTTTTTTCGACAAACACACAATTTTGTGCAACTTGCACCCCATTTTTCACCATCAGTGAAGAAAAAATTTTGAAAAAAGGAGGTATTTTATGAGCGAGGCCATTGTGGTAGCGCTAATCACCGGAGGTCTTTCCCTTGCTGGTGTGGTGCTGAGTAACGCCCTCTCTACCCGAAAAAGCGAAACGGCCATCCGCACTGCACAGGCAGTGACCGACACAAAACTGGATGCTTTGACCAGAGAAGTCCGGGAACACAATCATTTTGCCCGCCGTATGCCGGTGGTAGAAGAACAGATCAAATCTCTTGGACATCGCATCAGTGATTTAGAGCGAGAAAACGGCGCACATTTTCCCTCCTGAAACATAACATGGGGTGAGTGGTGACGAACCGCATCAAAATTTTTCGGAGGTATGTATTATGTGTAACTTTGGTAATGGCGGCTGCGGTGGCAATCTGTGCTGGATCATCATCCTGCTGATCCTGTTCTGTGGCTGTGGTCAGGGAAATGACTGTGGCTGCGACAATAATCGCTGCTGCTAAGGAAAGGAAGGCCCCCAATCGGGGGCCTTTTTTCTTTTATTGGAGGTATTTTTACGGGGTGTCACCTGAATTTCTTCAAAAAATCGAATATTTTTCAAAAAAGTTCTTGACTTTTTGACTTCTTTCCTGTAAAATAGTTAGGTCTGCAAATGCGGACAAATCCTTGCTCCCGGCGCGACCGGGGGCCAAAAGA
>CAZHPO010000088.1:0-5593 GCA_964534615.1 uncultured Oscillospiraceae bacterium | reverse complement strand
GAGACAAACTCTCAGAGCCGGAGCTTTTTATACGCTGTTAGAATTGACGCTTACTATGCCTACTGGATGCAGGGGATACATAGGAAAACAGCCACCCAAGGGGTGGCTGTTTTATTATCGATTCAGTTCCAACAGACTTTCGTAGACGGCTCTATTCGTTCGATCCAGGGTCAGAGGGCTGATGGAAATGTAATGGCCAACCAGAACTGCATCCGTATCCAGATCCATATTATTGGAGGACTGGAACACATCAATGCCCTGGGGGAGGAACATATCATTTTCCAAACGGCCAAAATTATCGGAATAGTACATGCCTCCTTGACGGGTGATCCGGTAACCTACCGGATCGTCAGGAATATTAACATTATACAGATCACATTTTTCCATCAGACCGTTGCGGTGGATATAGTCATAGATCTCATCCAGATGACGGGCAGCGTGATCGTAGTAAGTAGGAGAGGTGGAAAAGGCAATTGCAGGAATGCCCAGTGCGTTTGCCTCAAAGATTGCACCGGCTGTACCGGAATAAATAACATCCTGGCCGATATTAAGCCCTTTGTTAATGCCGGAAATAACCAGATCAAATTGCATTTTCATACCAAGAACTGCGATACGGACACAGTCAGCAGGCGTGGAATCCACAGAATAAGCAGTGATTCCGGGGGCAAAATCTACTTTTTTAACTTCAAATGCTTTGTGAATCTCAATGCCGTGGCTTTTGCCGCTCTGCTCCACCTTCGGAGCAAAAACCGTTACCTCGCCAAAGCGCTGGGCCCACTGAGCGAAGGGCAGCAGACCCTTTGCGTTGATTCCATCATCGTTGGTGATTAAAATTCTCATAGCCAATTGTCGTGTGTCTCCTTATATTCTTTGACGACTGCATCTGCTTCTTTCAGCAACTTGCGGATCTCTTTTTTGTCAAACAGAGTGGATCCGCAGGCTTGGGCGTGACCACCGCCCCGATAATTTTCGGCCACCTTATTGATGGCAACAAAACGGGAACGCAGACGAACACGGATTTTCTCGTCTTCCATACTGTCAATAAATGCGATCCAGCAAAGGCATCCTTTGATGTCGGACATTGCTCCAACGCAGTTGCTGGCGGCTTCTGAGGATAGGCCGAATTTTTCGATGGTGGCTCGATCGATATGAACGTAGGCGACACCATTGGGGGTGATCTTCATTTTCCGCAGTACGTGGGATTTGAACTTCAATTCGTCAAAATCTTTCAACTGGAGGTGGGCGTACATCAGCTCCGTGTTGAAGCCCACATCCAGCAACAGACCTGCCAGTCGCAGCGTTTCGCCGGTAACGGAGCTGAACTGGAATCGGCCGGAGTCTGTTACCATACCGGTGTAGAGATGGGCGGCGGCCTGACTGTCAATTTTCAGTTCATTTTGGAAAGTTTCATAGAATTTTGCTACCATTTCACAGGCAGAAGACCGCTCCGACTCTACCCAGGAATAGTCACCATAGGGGACGACTTCGATATGGTGGTCGATTTTGATCAATTCTTTACAGAGTGTATACTTTTTGTTGTGGATGCGGTCGGGGGTAGCGGTGTCCAGTACGATACCCAGCGCACGCTGATATACTGTGTCTGCAACCTCTGCATCTTCTTCGCCCATAAATTCCAGATAGTCGCTGTGATCGTCGTTGATCAGATAAATCTCTTTCTCCGGGAAGGACAGGCGCAGAATGTCTCGCAGTCCCATGGTTGCGCCCTTGCAGTCTCCGTCGGGACGGAAGTGCCGGAAAAGCATGATGGTATCATACTCTTTGATTTTGTTCAGGATAATGTTCAGTTTTTCCATATTATTCTCCAATCAGATTTTCCAGGTCGGTAAGCATTTCCATTGCAATCTCACGGGATGCAACGGTTGCACCGCTGGCCTTGGCGTGTCCACCGCCACCGTATTTCACAGCGATGGGGTTGATATTGTATTTGGAAGAACGAAGTTCACACAGAACCCCGGCCTCGGTTTCCGTGAAATTGACCCAGATATCCACGCCTTTGATATCGGCCATGGTGCCTACCATACCACGGGAAACACTGAAGGTATCAACACCCAGGTCAGCCATTTCTTCATTGGTCGTGTAGATATAGGCCACGTTTTTGGCAGTTAGTTGGATCTTCAAAATAAATTTTGCTTTTAATTGAATTTTTGCAAAATCGTCAGAGTAGAGATTTCGATAAATATCGTTGGTAGAAAATTCCTGCTCCATAAGGAAAGCGGCCATCTGATGCGTTTGTGCAGTGGTGGAGTCGTAGCGGAAGCGACCGGAATCGGTGACCATGCCGGTATAGAGTGCCTTGGCAGCGGTGGCGGTCAGTTCAAGGCCACACTCCTTGGCAAAGGCGGTTACCAGACCGCAGCAGCTTTCGAAGCTGGTGTCAGTGACCTCCACATCGCAGATGGTTTCCACAAAAATGTGATGATCCATACGAGCGGTACGGGCTGCGGTGGTGTAGCGATCGTCACTGATCAGTTTTTTGGCAGAGGTGTCCAGTACGATGGCCAGGGCGTTTGCATAAATGCCATCGTCGATGGTATCCATGATGCTGTCCTCCACAAAACCATAACGGCCGGCGTTGTCACCGACCATGTAGACTGTTTTGCCGGGGAAATTGCGGGTGATGATGTGCTTTAAACCCACCTGAGAGCCGATGGCATCACCGTCCGGTGAGCTGTGACGGTGGATGATGATGGTGTCAAAATTTTTGATTTCCTGTAAAATAGCTTCAAACATAACAGAACCTCATTTTATGATATTGGGGGTTGAACCCGATGGATTTTGGGAGTATCCTAGTGCTGCAATGTGGACAGCACTAGTAGAATATTTTATCATATTATTTGAGAAGTTGCAAACATTTTTTAAGGAATTTCAGACTTTTAAAGCAAGTATGTCGATGCGTGATGAAGGCGCAGAATGATCCTGGCTGTGGTCAACGGCTCTTTGGGCTTTTTCTGCGCTATGGGCGTGACCTTTTGCGGTGCCTTGGGCGTTGCAAAAACATTGGGAGAAGGCATTGGGCTGTCTTATGAAGTCATCATTGCCATGGCTGTTGGTTGTGGTTTGCTGCGGGGTCTGCTGCGTTATTTAGAGCAGTATGGCAACCATTATATTGCTTTTCGCTTGCTGGCAGTGCTTCGTGATAAAATTTTCGGGGCGTTACGGGTGTTGTGCCCTGCAAAATTGGAAACCAAGCAAAAAGGCGCGATCATTGCCATGATCACCTCTGATATTGAAACGCTGGAAGTGTTTTATGCCCATACCATTTCACCGATTTGCATTGCAGTGATCGTATCTGCCTGCGCAACGATTTTTGTGGGCGTTGTGTCCAGCTGGTATCTGGCTTTGACAGCGTTACTGGGATATGTGACCGTTGGTATTGTCATACCTGTCATCGCCTCCGGGAAGATGAAAACATCCGGTGTCCGCTACCGAGCAGAATTTGTGTCTTTTAATGCCTATTTTCTCGACAGTATCAAGGGAATCAAGGATATTGTCCTAAACAACGCTGGCTCATATCGGGAACAGGAAATCAACCGCCGCTCAGACCTGCTGTTGGAAGAAACCCGGAAAATGAAACATGATACCACCAAGGCTTCTGCTGCTACAGAGGTATGGGTATCCTTTTTTATCATTGCAACTTTGATTGTTGGTATTTCACTGGTGGCGGTAAAAGCGTTGTACGTTGGCAGAATGGTCATCGGTGTGGTGGCTGTATTTGGCTCCTTTGGGCCTGTGATCGCCATTTCCGCCTTGCCTGGGAATTTGACCCAAACATTTGCTTCCGGTGACCGGGTGTTGGATCTTCTGGCAGAGCAGCCTGTTGTTTACCCTGTTGAACCAGGAGAAAATATCAGCTTCAACGATTTGAAGGTAACGGACCTGTCATTTTCCTATGATGGTCAGATCCAGGTGCTGCAAAAGATTTGCATGGAGGCGAAAAAAGGCGAAATTGTGGGCATTGTTGGACAGTCCGGTTGCGGAAAATCCACATTTTTGAAGCTTCTATTGCGCTTCTGGGAAAAACAGCAGGGACAGATCGCTTACAACGGCGTGGATATTGACCATATCAGCAGTGATAATCTTCTGGACAATGTGATGATGGTGAGCCAGGTGACCTATCTGTTTGACCAAACCATTGAAGACAACCTGCGGATCACAAAACCCCATGCCACAATGGAGGAAATCGAAAGTGCCTGCCGTCAGGCATCTGTTCACGATTTTATCCAAAGCCTACCCGATGGCTACCAAACCAAAGTCGGTGCCCTGGGGGATCATCTTTCAGCCGGCGAAAAACAACGCATTGGTCTGGCTCGTGCATTTTTGCGTGGAAGTACACTGATCTTGCTGGATGAGCCAACCAGTAACGTGGACAGCATAAACGAGGGAATTATCCTCAAGGCCCTGAAAGCGCAAAAAGATAAGTGTATTATTCTGGTGTCCCACCGAGAATCTACCATGGCCATTGCAGATCGGATCTATCGGGTAGAGAAAGGCAGGATTTATGAGCAAAACTGAAAGAAAACGTCACCGGGAGAAGGCAACTGTGGAGCAAATGATAAAACTCTACTGCCGCAAAAACCACGGTGAAAAAACGCTGTGCCCTGCGTGTAGAGAGCTGTTGGAGTATGCGCTACAACGCTCCGATAAATGCCCTTTTATGGAAAGTAAAACCTTTTGCTCCAATTGTAAGGTTCATTGCTATAAGCAGGATATGCGGGAGCGGATTTGGACGGTCATGGCATTTTCTGGCCCCCGTATGATCTTTCATCATCCGGTGATGGCCATTCGACATTTGATCGAAAGCAAAAAAGAGAAGAAAAGATTGGAGAAAGAACATGTCTCTTAAAAAAATCCTGTGGATCATTTTAGGATGTATCGGCGTGGGGCTGGGTGCTGTTGGCGCGGTGTTGCCGATGTTGCCGGCTTTCCCGTTTTTGTTGTGGCAGCGTTTAGCTTTGCTAAAAGCTCCCCAAGACTCCATTGCTGGTTTATAAACACCAAGCTTTATAAGAAAAACTTGGAAACCTATGTAAAAGGCCAGGGCATGACCTGGCCGACAAAGATCCGGGTGATGATCACAGTAACGTTGCTGATGACCATTGGCTTTACCATGATGATGCTCAAAGCACTCTATATTCCCTGCGCAATTTTGGCAGGCGTATGGCTGTTTCACATCGTGTATTTCATTTTCGGTGTTAAAACCTACAAGCCGGATCTGGCATAAGAGAAATTCCGCCTTCGGGCGGAATTTTTGTTTCCGGTAAGGTCCGGTGGACAGCAGGGGAAGGCTGTTTTTGAGAAAAAGATGGGAACGAAAAAGCACAGTTGTGAATCAAAAAATGTTTGTCCGTTCTGTGTGGACGCTGATTTTGCCTGTTCCACAGCGAATAATTGAATAAATTCGTTAAAATTGTGCAGAACGCACAATAAAGACGGGAATAATCGGCTACTATGTCCATCTTGCAAAACCGGACGACATCTGCTATAATGTTCGTTGGTGGGGTACACCCACAGATAAAAGATTACATGAAGAAATTCATAAAGGAGACTTTGTCAAATGAATGCTTATGTGGAG
>CAZHPO010000087.1:0-5686 GCA_964534615.1 uncultured Oscillospiraceae bacterium | reverse complement strand
TGGGCTTGACAGCACGGTTGGAACGTCTGTGGGAGTGGGAAACCTTGATACCAAAAGTTACACCCTTACCGCAAAAATCACACTTCGCCATTCGTTGCACCTCCCATCCAAATTCAAATCACGAAATGACGCCTTTCGCAAGCGCTAGAATATGATACCAGAGATTGTGAAAAAATGCAAGCATTATTTTTACTTTTTTCTGAAAATTTTTCAAAAAATTGATTGCTATTCCGTTTCGGGACGGGTATAATGGTCGTAACATGAGAGAAAGAGGTGGTTTTGTGGCCGATATTTACTCTTTGCCCCTGAAAACTCTGGTACAGGAGTTTGATCTTCAGGTGGAATATGCTTCTTCTGATTACGACAAGATCCGCTTGACGGTGGCAGACGTTGCCCGCCCAGGTTTGTTGCTGGCTGGTTTTTTCGATCATTTTGAACCTCAGCGGCTTCAGGTGCTTGGAAATGTGGAGATGAGCTATCTGGAAAAGCTTCCTCTGGATCGACAGGAAGAAATCTATGATAAACTTTTTTCGTTTAAAATTCCGGCGCTGTTGCTGGCAAGAGGTTTGCAGCTCCACGAAAGTTGTGTGGCAATGGCTCGAAAGCACGATGTGACATTGTTGCGCAGTAAGGAACCTACTTCTGCGATTTTGTCGGCGCTGATCGCTTACCTGCGTGATGAGCTGGCGCCTCGTATCACACGTCACGGTGTGCTGATAGAGGTTTATGGTGAAGGTATTCTGCTTACCGGTGAAAGCGGTATGGGTAAAAGTGAAACTGCCGTGGAACTATTAAAACGTGGACACCGTTTGATTGCTGACGATGCGGTGGAAATCCGAAAGATCTCTGGTAATACCCTGATCGGTACCGCACCGGAAGTGATTCGAAATTATATTGAACTGCGTGGCATTGGCATTATAAACGTGGCCAGATTGTTTGGTATGGGTGCAATTAAGGCGGAAAATGAAATCAATCTTGTAGTCAACATTGAACCCTGGAACAGCAAGAGTGTTTATGACCGCCTGGGTGCAGATGAAACACATACGGAGCTTTTGGGCGTAAAAGTACCCACATATAATATCCCCATTACACCGGGCCGAAATTTGGCTGTGATTTTGGAAGTGGCGGCTATGAATAACCGTCAGCGCAAGATGGGTTATAATGCGGCCATTGAATTGACCGAGCAGATCAACCGCAGCTTTGATGCGAATACAGGAAACAACGTATGAAAGAATTAAGAATTGGAACGAATGACGCAGGGCAGCGACTGGATCGCTTTTTAGCAAAGGCGGTGCCCCTGTTGCCGGCATCTTTGGCGCAGAAATATATTCGGCTGAAACGGATAAAGCTGAACGGCGGTCGTGCCCAGCGTGACAGCCGCCTGAATGCAGGAGATTTGCTGCAACTTTACATCAATGATGAGTTTTTTGACAAACCAAGGGAGGACAACGCCTATTTGACGGTGGCTGCTCCCAAATTAAATATTGTATACGAAGATGAAAATATTCTGCTGGTGGATAAACGGCCGGGCGTGGCGGTCCATCCCCATGATGGAGCGGAGTGTGGACGAACTTTGATCGATCATATCCAGTCCTATTTGTACCAGAAAAAGGAATGGCAGCCCCGGCTGGAAAATTCGTTTACACCGGCACTGTGCAATCGCATTGACCGCAATACCGGAGGCATCGTTATTGCGGCAAAGACGGCGGAAGCCCTGCGTGTGATGAACCAGAAAATAAAAGACCGGGAACTGGATAAGCGGTATCTGGCCATCGTGGAAGGAACACCAAAGCCCAAAGAGGGTAGTCTAAAAGGCCATCTTTTTAAAGATGCCAAGAAGAATCGGGTGTTTGTTTCTGATAAGCCGCAGCCGGGAAGCAAGTCCTGCCAGACCAATTACAAAGTGCTGACCAGCAGTAACGGTTTGTCGCTGGTGGAGTGTGAATTGATCACTGGCCGGACCCATCAGATCCGTGCCCAGTTTGCCCACGCCGGCCATCCTCTGTTGGGGGATGGTAAGTATGGCAAATTGGACAAGCGATTTGATCGCAATTATCAGGCACTTTATTCTTATCAGCTGACTTTTAAATTTACCACTGATGCTGAGGGCTTGGCGTATCTCGACGGGAAAAAGTTCCAAGTGGAAAAAGTGGACTTTGTTGAGGAGTATTTCCCTGATTACCATATGAGAGAAAAATAATATGAGCGGAAAAGTGTCAGCATTTATATATGGTTGCAAGGCTGCTTGTTGTGACAGCCTTGATTGGAAAGGACGATGTTCTTATATCAATCGGCGTTTGTTGTGTGATACTGGGCATTGCCCACGGATGAAAGGAAAATAAATGTTGTACCATATTTCAAAGGCAGCTGGACTGAAAGTGCTGGAACCCCGGATTTCCACCCGTGGAAAACCATATGTTTATGCAGCGAAAAACTGCAAAAGTACTATGGACTGCTTATTCGGGAGCTGCGAAAGGTCATGGATGGCCACTTGCTATAAAACAAAGCAGGCACGACAAGTCGTGCCTGCTTTGTTTTACCGGCAGAGGCGATTGCCTCCACTTGCATGTATCTTAGTGGTTTTCCAGCCAGTCGTTGACCTTGGCTTTCGCCAGACGTTGAATATCCTCACCGGGGTAGGGAGAAGCCTCGCCGCCACGGGTGTAAATAAAATACAAACCACCTTCGTTCTGGAACAGGATCTCCTCATAACCAGCGGCATCGCCGTAAGCACCATAGGTACACTTCTTGATGAGCTTTCCAGTCTCGGAATCATATTCCTTTTTGTAAATGATTTTCTTCATGGTTCTGACCTCCTTTCCCGAACAGTTGATTTGAAAAATATTATACAATATTTTAGAAATAATGCAAGGATATTTTCGGTAAAAACTGGCTTTTTAAGACCGATTTGTTTGAAGCGGTTAGTTTTGAGATGATATCCAATGCGAAAATTCGTCAAAACGCACAATCTGTTCGACGGCTTTTTTGAAATTACCCCACGTGGAATAATGGTGCTGCTTGCTCATGGCTCTTATTTATGATAGAATAGAGCATAAGGAGGGGATGAAATGAAGGATATTCCGATCTTTACCACGGACTATGGCATAGCAAGCCTGGGATTGGCTGAAATTCCCTACAAAGGAACGGCGTATATCCGGATCAGAAGCTGTTTGCCGGGAGAAATAGAAAAACTTTTGTCAGAATGTATTGGCTTTTGCAGAGCCTGTGGTGCTCAGCGGGTGTTTGCTACCGGTGATGATCAGCTTGAAAGCTATCCACTGCATTGTGTTATTTATGAAATGATGGGCACATGTACCGCCGGAGAAATAGCAAATTTGTGGCCTGTTATAGAAGAAACCATGGACACCTGGAGACAAATTGCCAATGAACGGCTGCTGCATGTTGATAACAGTGCAACGATAACAGCGGTCGATGGAAAAAAGCTGCTGGCTGAGGGCGGTGCATATTTTGTTCATGAACAGAAAGAACTGTTGGGCATTGGGCTGGTGCAGAATGAGACTTTACATTTAATCGCTACCACATATCCGGGAGCGGGGCGAAAGGTACTTGCCACACTGTTGTCCATTTATCCGGACAAGCAGATCCGGCTGGAAGTTGCATCCACAAATGTACGTGCGATTCGACTTTATGAAGGGGCGGGATTCTTGAAAACAAGGGAAAAGTCCAGATGGTTTCAGGTTTATAAATAATTTTCAGATGTGCAGGAAAAACACTTGACATCGCCGTTTCCTTGTGTTATAATACCTCAGGTTTCAAGGGGAAACCCTTGACGGGAGGGACGATATGGACGCATTTGAAATTATTTTGTTGTTTGATACCTACGGCGAAATGCTAACGGAAAAACAGCGTGAATACTTGGATATGCGTTATAATCAGGATATGTCTCTTGGTGAGATCGCCCAGGTGCAGGGTGTCAGCCGTCAGGCTGTGTTCGATAATTTGAGTCGGACGGAAGCACTGTTGCATCGGATGGAAGAAAACATTGGCTGTGTCCGGCGCGATCGGGCAGCAACAGCAGCCTGTGATCGGATCGAAGTTGCTCTGGCGGCTCTGAACAGCAGCGATGATCCGCAGATCGCAGTTGCTGCCTGTGAAATAAAAGCCGCTCTCGATTTACTAAAGGAGTAACCTATGGCATTTGAAGGCTTAACTGAAAAAATTTCCGCAACCTTCAAAAGACTCCGTGGCAAAGGCCGTCTAAAAGAGTCCGATGTCAAGGAGGCCATGCGTGAGATCCGCATGGCACTGCTGGAAGCGGATGTCAGTTATAAAGTATGTAAGGATTTTACCAAATCCGTTACTGAGCGCTGTGTCGGCACAGATGTTTTGGAATCGCTGACCCCGGCGCAAATGATCGTTAAGATCGTCAATGAGGAGCTTACCAAACTTATGGGCTCCGATGTGAAGCATATTACCATCAATCCCAATGGCCCAACGGTTGTGATGCTGGTTGGCTTGCAAGGTGCCGGTAAGACGACCAATGGCTCCAAGCTGGCTGGCCTGATGAAACGGCAGGGCAAAAACCCATTGCTGGTTGCCTGCGATATTTATCGTCCTGCTGCGATCCAGCAGTTGAAGGTTTGTGGTGAAAAATTGGGAATTCCGGTTTTTGAACGTGGAACCCAAAATCCTGTGGAAACAGCCAAGGAAGCCGTGCTTTATGCCCGTCAACGTGGCCATGATATGGTGTTCCTGGATACCGCCGGCCGCTTGCACGTAGATGAAGCGCTGATGGAAGAACTGAAAAATATCAAAGAAAACGTTCATCCGGATGAGATCATGCTGGTGGTGGATGCCATGACCGGCCAGGATGCGGTCAATGCTGCTGAAAGCTTCAACAACTGGCTGGATATTGATTCGGTCATGTTGTCCAAGCTGGATGGTGATGCACGTGGCGGCGCTGCGCTGTCTGTCCGTGCGATTACCGGAAAGCCTGTGAAGTTTGCAGGTATGGGCGAAAAGCTGGAGGATATCGAGCCTTTCCACCCGGACCGAATGGCAAGCCGTATTTTGGGCATGGGTGATGTGCTGAGCCTGATCGAGAAGGCGGAAAAGGCATATGATGCCAAGAAAGCGGCAGAGATGGAAGAAAAGCTCCGCTCCAACCGCTTTACACTCCAGGATTTCTACGATCAGATGGTACAAATGAAGTCTATGGGCTCTATGCAGGATATTCTGGCGCAGTTGCCCGGAGGCGGTGCCATGAAAAATGTCCAGCTGGATGAAAAAGCCATGGCACATACAGAAGCAATCATTCTGTCCATGACTCCCAGGGAACGGGAAAATCCCAGCATCATTGGCGGCAGTCGCAAAAAGCGGATTGCAGCTGGTGCTGGTGTAAAGGTGGAAGATGTAAACAGACTGCTGAAATCCTTTGAGCAGATGCAGAAAATGATGAAGCAGTTTTCTGGCCCCGGCGCAGGTAAGAAAATGAAGCGCATGAAGGGCTTTGGCGGCCTGGGTGGTTTTCCCGGCCTGTAAGTGAGTTCGTCTAAGCAAAATTGCTTTGCGATATAGAAATTATTTTTTGAAATTTTATGGAGGTGAATCTCAATGGTTAAGATCAGACTGAGAAGAATGGGTGCAAAGAAGGCTCCTTTCTACCGGATCGTTGTTGCTGATGCTCGTTCTCCCCGTGATGGCCGCTGCATCGAGGAAATCGGCA
>CAZHPO010000086.1:0-5923 GCA_964534615.1 uncultured Oscillospiraceae bacterium | reverse complement strand
TTTCCGCTATAATGGTATAAAACCCATTACAAAGGAGAGTTTTTATGCACAATTACGAACTGCTCATTGAATACATCAATCCCTGCGGCGGCGAAAAGCACGCAGTAAAAGAATTTCTGGAAGTGGATGCTGCCAGTCCCGAAGCCTATGTGTCCGAAAACGGCCAGTATCCGGTGCTGAATGTAGGTGCTACCCCCGATGGCGACACCATCATCACCACCGGCGACGGCAAGGGTCGCATGATCCGCTACACCTTCACGGAGTGAGCTATGGAAAACGAACTGAAAAGCGGTCTTTCCACTGTGGTGCGTGCAGAAGAAGAATGTGATGTCTACTGCCCCATCTGCCATAAGATCCTCCATGTGGATAAGGGGCAGGTCATCCCCCGTTGCTGCGGCAAACCCATGGAAAAGATGTAAAACTCGCCCTCCGACATTGGCTGGGTGTTCATAAAACAATTTGTGGAGCGTATCGGTATCGATACGCTCCACTTTTGTCTATGAATATGTAGCCTTGGCTCTCTCAAAGGGAGAGCCAAGGGTCGCAACCGAACACATGACGCCAAACAGCCGCAGCAGATAAAGCTGTTATGGCTACTGTGCTTTCGTCGGAGGGTGTGTTTTACAGCAGTTCTTCCTTTGCGTAGTTTACATAATGCAGCGCATTTTCTTTGATTTCTTCGATCTGCCGGGCGGTCAGCTCCTTGACCACCTTGGCAGGGCTACCCAAAATCAGGGAACCTGCCGGGGCATTCATTTTCCCCGTGACCACTGCTCCTGCACCGATGAGACAGTTATTTCCAATAACCGCACCGGTCAGGACCACAGCACCCATGCCCACCATACAATGGTCACCGATGGTGGCTCCGTGGACGATGGCACTGTGCCCTATGGTACAGCCCTTGCCCAAGGTCGTTTTCTGGTGGATGACGCAGTTATCCTGCACGTTGCAGTCGTCCCCCAGAATGATGGGGCCTTCGTCTCCACGGAGCACTGCCCCATGCCAGATGTTACAATTTTTACCCAACCGCACATCCCCGGAAATGTGGGCTGTTGCGGCAATATATGCTTTCTTCGGCTGGGCGTAAGCCACCGCCGTCTTGGCTGCCAGTGCCGCATTGTTATACACCAGCTGGATGTTGGAGGCCAGACTGTCGCCCCCGGTCAGCTCCGCCACTCTTGCCAGCAGGAAAGGCGTGGTGGCTTTGCCATGGATTCCTTTCTCATTACATTCGGCAACGGCCTGATCGATGGCAGCATTGATGGTCTCCGGCGGCATGGCAAATTCTTCCGGAATGGGATTGGTCACCAGCATACCGCCGCCCAAACCCATATCATGCTGGGCACGGAAGGCTTCTGCCAGATCTTCCGGGGTATCAATGCGATAATCCACCTTAAAGCCGGAGCTTCTTGTGTAGAAGGCAGGCAGCTCCTGTGTGCCGTAGCCAATAACGGGAACGCCTTTTGTTTCCAGATATTCCAAAGTCAATCCCAGATCCAAAATGGATTTTGCTCCTGCGCAAACCACCATCACCGGTGTCTGTGCCAATTCTTCCAGGTCGGCAGAAATATCCATGGTGGTCTCTGCCCCCCGGTGAACACCGCCGATGCCGCCGGTGGCAAAAATAGAGATGCCTGCCATATGTGCAATCATCATGGTAGTGGTGACCGTTGTTGCACCGTCTTCCCCTCTGGCGCACAGCACAGCCAGATCTCGACGGGAAGCCTTGGCGATGGCCTGCCCCTTTTTGCCGAAATATTCGATTTCCTCCGGAGTCAGACCAGCCTTTAACCGTCCACCAATGATGGCAATGGTTGCAGGAACGGCACCGTTTTGACGGATGATTTTCTCCACATTCAAAGCCGTCTCCACATTCTGAGGATAGGGCATACCATGGGAGATAATGGTGGACTCCAGCGCTACCACAGGTTTTCCGGCACGAACCGCAGCTGCCACTTCCGGATTTACATCCAAAAATCGATTCAGATTCATATTGTTTCTCTCCTTAAATCAGCTCAAAATGTTTCAGTGCATGGGCAATGCCATCCTCCAGCACGTTTTTCGTAACAAAATCCGCAGCATTTTTGGCTTCTTCCACAGCGTTTCCCATGGCGATGCCGATACCGGCAGCACGAAGCATGGGAATGTCATTGGCACTGTCTCCAAAAGCCATGGTTTCCGCCTTGGGGCAGCCCAATTCATCCAGAATCAGCTTCATGCCCTCTGCCTTGGAGCTGCCTTTCAGCACAAACTCTGCCATTCCCCGGCGATCGATGTATTCAAACCACTGGCTGGCTTCTGCCACCATAGATGTCCGATCGCAACCGGCCACATCAAAGGTGCAAAACTTCACCACCGGGTCCGTAATGCCATCTTTCACATCCCGGACGTAATTACCGCTGCGGCGCATAAACGCACATTGGGTATCGATTTCCGGGTGATGGGCTGAATTTTCACCATCCAGGTAGTAGCCGCCCACTGCTTCATATACCACCTGTAGCCCATACCGCCGCACCCCTTGGATGAGCGTCTCCATCACCTCCGGGGAAACCGTTTCTTTTTTCAACCATTTGTCCCCAATGCGCACCTCCGATCCACCGGCTGCTACGCAACCGGCAAAGGGCAGTGCCCGAACTCTTGGATCAATATGGGTATAGGGGCGGCCAGTGTTCACCACCGGGATATGCCCCTGAGCGATCAATTTTTCAATGGCTTCTGCCGTAGATCGGGGCAGAATCTGGGATTTTTCATCCACCAAAGTTCCATCAATATCGAAGAAAATAACCATAAGTTTCTCTCGCTTTTTTCTTTTATAAGGTACAATAGGCCTTCCCCCAAAAGGATGGTCATATTATCTGCTGGAATGTTCCACGCCCGGCAATCCTGTGGCAGCCGCCGTCAGGATCCCCAGATTATCCCCATATATTTCATCGAACTGGCTCAGGGGCAATGGATTTTCTCCCTCCCCCACCTCAATGGTAAAGCCGGGGCGACGAAAATTCTGGATAAACCAGTCTTTATACCCTGCAAAGGAGGACTTCAAAGGCACTTCCTCCAGAGCATAGCCGCTGGTACGGGCAAAATCGTTGGCCAACGCTTCTGCGCCCGGTACCACGTAGTCCTGAAACTGCCAGTAGATCACTTTCCCCTGGGTATGATAGGCCAGTACCA
Source organism: uncultured Oscillospiraceae bacterium (assembly GCA_964534615.1). GTDB lineage: Bacteria > Bacillota > Clostridia > Oscillospirales > Oscillospiraceae > Faecousia. The sequence continues at coordinate 2,752 of CAZHPO010000086.1, read as the reverse complement.
GATCCGGGTCTATCTCATCGGTCAATTCAGCCAGCGCTCTGCTTTCCAGCTGTGTCAACGGCCCCCGCCCAACAAAATCTCTGGGACCGGGACGGGTAAAACCCTGAGAAAATTTGATTTCTCTGGCACGCAGCCATCCGGCCGGGTACTGTAAATTCAGATCCACGCCCAAAAGGTTGGCTTTCCATCCATCCGGGAAAGGAATATCCGGATAAAAACGCCCCAATGTCCGAGCCAGTTCATATTCCACTGAGCCGGGGGCAATGGCTCCGGTTACCAGATCCACGCCATCAGGATCCACCAGTGGAATGATGGTAATGGTAGCAGCATTGGCAATGGTATTGGCCGGAACGCCGTACACGCTGCCGCCGGAAGCAATGGCAGATGCCAGATCCTCCGCAAATTTCAGCAGTACATAGGCCGTGATCCATTCGTTGGCATGGTGGGCTGCGGAGTAGATCACATTCCGCTCCCCATTGCCAATGGTCATCGCCCACAGGGGACGGCCAAAAGCGGTATTTCCGAACTGTCTGGTACGGATAAAGGGATAGGCGCTTTCCAGCGCTTGGATCAGCTGCACATTTCGTGCAGAAGTTATGGGGACATCCGTGGTAACAATGGGCATACAAAAATCACCTCTGGTCAATGTATGCACCGTGGTCGATTTTTGTGCGCCAAAGCTGAATGCCTGTTTTTTAATTTTTCTGCTGCTCCAGATAAATCAGCAGCACCGCCACATCCGCTGGGCTGACACCGGAAATTCTTCCTGCCTGACCGATGGACATGGGGCGGATCTGACTGAGTTTATCTCTGGCTTCCAGTCGCAGACCGGCAATGGCATTGTAGTCCAGATCCGCCGGTAAAAGCCGATTTTCCTCCTTGCGGAAGGCTTCCACCTGCTTTTCCTGTCGGGACAGATAGCCTGCGTATTTCACCTGAATCTCCACTTCCTCCGTTACGGACAGCGGCAGGGGCTGCCTGTCCGGGTCGAAAGGAGCAATGTCTTCATATCCCACATTGGGGCGGCGCAGCAGGTCGGCAAGTCTTGCAGAATTTGCCACCGGTTGAGACTCCAGCGCTGCAAGCATGGCGTTGAGTGCCTCTGAAGCCGGAACACCGCTACCCTCCAGACGACTGATCTCTTTTTTCACCGCCCGATATTTTTCCTCCACCTGGGCAAGCCGTTCCTGAGAAACCAATCCCACAGCGGCGCCAATATGGGTCAGCCGCTGGTCGGCATTGTCCTGCCGATGGAGCAGCCGGTATTCCGAACGGCTGGTCATCATGCGATAAGGCTCTTGGGTGCCTTTGGTCACCAGATCATCGATGAGCGTGCCAATATAGCTGGTGTCACGGGTCAGGATCAGGGGTGCTTTTCCCTGGATGCGCAAGGCAGCATTGATGCCGGCCACAAGCCCTTGGGCGGCGGCTTCTTCATAACCGGATGTGCCATTAAACTGGCCTGCACCGTAAAGATTTCGGACTGTCTTTACTTCCAGCGTAGGAAGCAGAGCCGTGGGGTCGATACACTCATACTCTATGGCGTAGGCCGGGCGCATCATTTCCGCATTTTCCAAACCGGGAATGGTTCGCATCATGGCCAGCTGCACATCCTCCGGCAAACTGGATGACAATCCCTGGATATACATTTCCTCCGTATCTGCGCCACAGGGTTCGATAAACAGCTGATGGCGCTGTTTGTCGGCAAAGCGGACGATCTTGGTTTCGATGCTGGGGCAGTACCGGGGTCCCACACCGGAGATCGTTCCGTCATACATGGGACTGCGGTGGAGATTATCCCGAATGATTTTGTGGGTTTCTTCGTTGGTATAAGTCAAATAACACACAGCGGAATTATCCGGCTTATGATCCGTTCGGAAAGAAAAAGGCTCCACCCGTTCATCCCCCGGCTGAATCTCCATTTTCGAAAAGTCTATGCTGCGGCGATTGACTCTGGGCGGCGTTCCGGTTTTGAACCGGCGCAGGGGCAAGCCCAGTTCCCGCAGGTGATCCGCCAGCCCCACCGAAGCCTGAACTCCGTCAGGGCCAGAGACCGTCACCACCTCACCGGTGATGATGGTGCTGTCCAGATAAGTACCGGAGGCAATAATGACCGCTTTTGCATCATACTGCGCCCCCAATGCCGTTAAAACTCCGGAAACAGCGCCGTTTTCCGTTAAGACTTTCAGGATCTGTGCCTGTTTCAGCTGCAAATTCTCCTGCAATTCCAGCATATGCTTCATATATTGCTGATACTTTCTGCGGTCAGCCTGGGCTCGCAGAGAATGAACCGCCGGGCCTTTGCCCCGGTTGAGCATCCGATACTGGATGCAACTGTGATCAGCTGCCAAGCCCATTTCTCCGCCCAGAGCATCGATTTCACGAACCAGGTGTCCCTTGGCTGTGCCACCGATGGCCGGGTTACAGGGCAAATTGGCAACTGTATCCAAATTGATAGTAAAAAGGATGGTGCGAAGTCCTAACCGGGCGGCGGCCAATGCCGCCTCGATTCCGGCGTGGCCGGCACCGATCACCGCCACATCGCACGCTCCTGCGTGATAGATCATAATTTTCCTCCTTGCGCCACGGCCTTCCAAAACAGACCCTTCCCTTTGGCCATGGGTCACTCGGCTTTTTCTTCTTTTTCTTCGGGTTTGAGCAGGAAAGGTTTACACACCACTTCACAGCGATTGATGGGCGTACCAAGGCTGTGGAATTTTTCTTCATAGCCGGTCATAATGCCCACGATGCC
>CAZHPO010000085.1:0-6084 GCA_964534615.1 uncultured Oscillospiraceae bacterium | reverse complement strand
GGCACCGGCATCCACATGGGTCTGGTAGTAGATGGTGCGTTTTAAAGCGTTCATTTCTCTCGCTCCTTTTCATTTTCCCGGAGGAATGCCTTAGGCATTCCTTTGGTCATATCACAGCTATTGTAAATTCCCCTTTCGGTTTTGTCAACTGTTATTATGGTAATTTTATCAAAAACTACAGCAATTTCTTACACCTCTCTGTGCTTTTTGCCATAACCGCAGCGCACTCGATAAAAAATTTGGAGGCATTCCTCTTGGGACGCCTCCAGTTTTTATTATTTCAGTGTTCTTTCTGCGGTCATAAGGCAAAGTCCGTCACCTCCCAGCACAGGCATTACCGCATCGGCATTGCCTTTCTCCAACCCTACCAGCTTTTTCCGCAACGACATGGATGGCAAATCTATATTGCCATTATTTTCTCGCAAAGCCAATTATCTTTATCACAAAGACGGAACAAACTTCTGGGGGCGGCACCATGGCCGCTCCCTGATAACTTTTTTCAAGTCACAGAAAAAGCTGCATTCGCCCATTGTCGGTCAGCTGCGCACCCAATGGTCGGCACTGATCTGTCGCAACTGCCCCTCCCCCTCAGCAGCAGGCTCATAGAGAATGCGAATCCGCTTTTTCTCCCGTCGGGGATCAGGAATGGGTATGGCCGACAGCAGACTTTGGGTATAGGGGTGCAACGGCTTTGCAAACAACTCCTCCGATGTTGCCAATTCCACAATTTCTCCGCTGCGCATAACCGCAATCCGGTCAGAAAAATATTTTACCACCGCCAGATCGTGGGCTACAAATAAAATCGTAAGTCCCAGTTTTTTTCGCAAGTCATTGAGCAAATTGATGATCTGCGCCTGAACAGACACGTCCAGTGCCGACAGCGGTTCATCAGCGATCAGTAATTTGGGCTCCATAATGATGGCACGGGCGATTCCGATCCGCTGCCGCTGTCCCCCGGAAAACTCATGGGGATAGCGTTCCCCACATCCTTGGGGCATTCCCACCATATTCAGGGTCTGACTGACTTTTTTCTCGATCAACTTTTTATCTCTGATCCCGTTTATAATCAGTCCCTCAGCCACGATCTGCTGCACCGTCATCCGGGGATCCAGTGATGCCATGGGATCTTGAAAAATCATTTGAATATCCTTTTCCGCCCTTTTTCGCCCGCCAATGGATCGGCCTTCAAAGTAAATCTGTCCGGAAGTCAGGCTGTACAGTCCCATAATACAACGACCTGTGGTGGTTTTTCCGCATCCGGACTCTCCTATCAGCCCAAAAACTTCCCCTTTATACACTTGAAAGCTAACATTTTTTACCACTTCTGTTTTCCCAAATTGCTGGCACAGGCCATCCACTTGCAGCAACACTTCTTCCTTCATCGCTGCTCCTCCATGGTCGCAATTCGTCTGGTCAGCACCGCAGGCAGCTCCACCGTGGGCGCATCCGGGTGCAGAAGCCATGTGGCTGCCCAATGGGTTTCGGATATTTGAAATATGGGCGGTTCCTCAAGAAAATCGATCTCAAGCGCATAGCGGTTACGGGGTGCAAAGGCATCCCCCTGGGGTGGGCAGGTCATATCAGGAGGGTTTCCCGGAATTGCCTCCAGCACATCTTCTGTATCCAGATCCGGCATTGAAGTCAACAGCGCCCAGGTATAGGGGTGCCGGGGATCATAGAATATTTCCTCCGCCGTTCCCTGCTCCACGATTTTTCCGGCGTACATCACCGCAATATCATCTGCCACATTTGCGACCACCCCCAAATCATGGGTAATGAACAACACAGACAGCCCCCGTTCTTGCTTCAGTTTGTTGATCAGTTCCAAAATCTGGGCTTGGATCGTCACATCCAACGCTGTTGTAGGCTCATCGCAAATCAGGATTTCCGGATCAGAGGCCAGCGCAATGGCGATGACGATCCGCTGGCGCATTCCTCCGGACAGTTCAAAAGGATATTGATAAAATCGTCGCTCAGGCTCTTGGATGCCTACTTCCTCCATCAACCGGAGCGCTTTCTGCTTCGCAGCTTTTCTATCCATTCTTCCCATAGCTTCTGTGATCTGCTTGCCGATGCGCACAATTGGGTTCAAGCTGGAAAGCGGATCCTGGAAAACCATGGCGATTTTTTTACCTCGAATGTCACACATCCTTTTTTCGGAAAAAGCCAAAATATTTTCGCCTTCATATCGTATTTCTCCGCCTTCGATCCTGCCGTTTCCTGCCAATATCCCCATGATCGCCCGACTGGTGACCGACTTTCCGGAACCGGACTCCCCCACCACTGCCAAGGTTTTTCCATGATCTACGGTAAAGGAAACTCCACGCACCGCTTGCAAAATGCCTGCATCCGTGCGAAAAGAAACCGACAGATCCTTTACTTCCAATTTTTTGCTCACTTTTTCGCCCCCAAATGGCTTTTTCCCTACTTTGCCTCAAAAGTGCCTATCTTATCCCAAAAGCAAAAAACTTCCGGCATCCAAATTGGATGCCGGAAGCAATGGATCATACACTGGAAATACTGTATTTACTGTAGAACATCAACATAGCCACCGCAATGGCCAGGAAAATCAGTCCGCAGATCAGCAGGAAAACGAAGTCAAACTTATTTTCCGACCTTCTGGTGCGATAATCGTAATAGCTTTCCATGTTGCGATTGACTTCTTTTCTAAAAATATTGGCAAAAGCACGCAAGCCATAGCTAATACCATCAAACACACCCTCGTTACTGACAAACACCAGCGCACCGATACCGGTCACAACGACGCCGACTACAAAGAAGCAATCACACAGAATGTGAAAAATATTGACCATTGCAGTCTGCTCCAGGATATCCTTTGACCAGGCCAACAATGCCACTAAAACGGTCTCAATTGACAGGGTAATTGCGTATTTTTTCATTTGATCACTTCTTCAGCTGTTCATATTCTTTGCAATATCTGTTATATTCTTCTGTATTGCAGTATACAAAGTGTCCCGGATAGACCTCCCGCATGGTGGGGCCTTCCTGAGAGTAGTCATGGTCAAGAACCGGGTTATAGACCATTCTCTTTCTGTTCTTTTCACTGATGGGATCCGGCAGAGGAATTGCAGACAGCAGTGCCCGTGTGTAGGGGTGGAAAGGATGTGCAAACAACTCATCACTGGTGCCCATCTCCACGATCTTACCAAAGTACATAACTGCAATTCTGTTGGAGAAGTACTTAACAACAGCCAGGTCGTGGGCGATGAACATAATGGTCAGCCCCATTTTCTCACTCAGTTCATTCAGCAGGTTGATGACCTGCGCCTGAATGGAAACGTCCAGTGCAGAGATCGGTTCGTCAGCAATGATCAGTTCCGGATTCATAATGATGGCACGGGCAATACCGATACGCTGACGCTGACCACCGGAGAACTCGTGGGGGTAACGGGAAGCATGTTCCTGAACCAGGCCAACGGTTTCCAGCATTTTGTAAACCTGCTGATCGATAAACTCTTTGTCCTTCACGCCACGGATCACCAGACCCTCAGCGATGATATCACGGACGGTCATACGAGGATCCAACGATGCAATGGGGTCCTGGAAAATCATCTGGATCTCATTGGTCAGCTTATTTCTTCCCTTGGAACGGGAGAATTTCTTGTGGTCAGCAATGGCAGATTTTATCTCTGCACGATTCTTTTCCACGATCTCGTCCCGTTGCTCCTTGGTGATTTTTCCATCAGCGCAATCTTGACGTGCCTGCTTGATGGCATCCTCATAGCTTCGAGTACCGGCGCAAATACGCTCGCCTTTATAGTAAACCGAGCCACCGGTGATATCGTAAAGACGGATGATGGATCGGCCTGTGGTGGTCTTGCCGCAGCCAGACTCACCAACCAAGCCAAAGACCTCGCCTTTGTAGATTTCAAAACTGACCTTGTCGACAGCTTTATTTTCCCTCTTTTTCAGCTTGAAATACTGCTGGAGATTATCAACTTTTAACAAAACTTCTTTTTCCATGTTATTGTCTCTCCTTATTCAAGCGTTCAATGCGGGACTTGATCAGTGCAGGCATTTCCACCTTCGGTGCGTTGGGGTGCAGCAACCAAGTAGCAGCCTGGTGGGTATCCGTAATGTCGAACATAGGAGGTTCCAGTTCAAAATCGATTTCCAGCGCATACTTGTTTCTGGGTGCAAAAGCGTCGCCCTTAGGCGGATAGATCATGTTGGGAGGTGTGCCGGGGATGGACTCCAGCTTTTCCTTGGTATCCAAGTCAGGCATGGAGGACAGCAGTGCCCAGGTATAGGGATGGGCAGGCTCATAGAACACTTCCTCAGCAGTACCCTTTTCCACGATCTTACCGGCGTACATAACCGCAATACGATCTGCCATATTCGCAACAACGCCCAGGTTGTGGGTAATGAAGATAACAGACAGGTGTCTCTTGCGCTTGATATCGTTGATCAGCTCTAGGATCTGACCCTGAATGGTCACGTCCAGAGCGGTGGTCGGCTCGTCACAGATCAGAATGTCGGGGTTGGCTGACAATGCGATTGCGATCACGATTCTCTGACGCATACCACCGGAGAACTCAAAGGGATACTGATTATAACGGGCAGCAGGCTCAGGGATACCCACTTCTTCCATCAGCTTAATCGCCTTTGCCTTGGCGATCTGCTTGTTCATTCTGACCACTACACGAGATGCCTGTTCTTTCAGGAAGTCGATGATTTCAACCACCTGCTCATCTGCATCAAACTGGCCAGCCTTGGCAATGGAAGCCTCATAGGAAGCGATCAGATTTTCAATAACTTTGCAAATATTGCCACGCTTCAGTTCCAGGTCAACCGTAGCAGCAGGCTTCAGCACCCAGTCAGGGGTCTTGCCCTTGGCAACCAGTGCATCATACTTCGTCTTATTCTTTAAGTAGATCTTTTCCTCAACAGGGTTATTTTTTATTCCTGCAAAATAGCTGCTTACAGCAGCGCTGAAGGCAGAATGGAATACATATTCTGTACTTTCCTTCTTAACGCTGAGTCTGTTGATTGCCTGATCCACCTTTGCAGACAGATCTTTGACATAAGCATGTGCCTGTTTCTCATCGATCTTGTCAGACTGGAAGAAGGCCAGTGCTTCCTTCAGCTCCGGCAAGCACTCTGTCTTGCGGGCAATGGACTTTTTATGTGCATAGCGGACGCCAAAAGCAGCGGTCTTTCTGAAATCGAACATGAAGTCCTTATCCAGGAACTCACGGGTCATGTGATTCATTTCCGCAATGGACATCTTGCTCAGGTCTGCGCCCGGATTGGCTGTCAGATAGTAACCCATGGTAAAGAAGTTGGGCTTATCCTTTGCCAGTGCCTCCTTGGTCAGCTTATAAACTCTTTCCAGAGGCGCAACGGCATCTTTGGAATTCAGGTTCTTACCCTGCTTTGCCAGCTTGCGCAACTCAGCCGCCAATGCCATGCTCTCATCATTCTTTACCACCACGAAGGGGTTGAAAGATTCAGTAAAATTCTTTGCAATTGCACGCAGTTCCGCAGGCGTATCGATGGGGCGATCCTTCTTGATGTAGGTCAGCAGGTTATCCACCTGCACTTCTACCTGTGTCGCCTCGCCGTAAGCATCGTTGAAAAGGCCCTCAACTTTGGTATTTTCAATGCAGAAATTATCAAACTTTTTCAGCTTTGCAGCTACTTCTGCTCTATAATCCTTGCCATTTTCTGCGTCACCGGCGTTAATATTCTCGCCCAAACGCTTAATGAGTGTGTTAAATTCATACCGGGCATTCTTCCGACCGGTCTTGGCTTTCAGAATCATAGCCTCTGTCAGCTGCTGGCCGATACGCATGATGGGGTTCAGACTGGACATGGGATCCTGGAAGATCATTGCGATCTTATCGCCACGGATCTTGTGATAATCCTCCTCAGAGATCTTCAGCAAGTCCTGGCCATCGTACAGGATCTCGCCGCCCTCGACAATGGAGTTGCCTGCCAAAATACCCATAATTGCCTTACTGGTTACAGATTTACCAGAGCCGGACTCACCAACAATTGCCAGTGTCTCGCCCTTGTACAGATCAAAGGAAATATTTCGAACGGCTTTAACAATTCCACCCT
>CAZHPO010000084.1:0-6101 GCA_964534615.1 uncultured Oscillospiraceae bacterium | reverse complement strand
CATACAGGATTTACACAGCTGCCGTTGAAATGGCTCACTGTGCATTTATTCGGTACTTTCATACCGAAACGAGTATATCATCTATTTGCCCTAATGTCAACATATTTTTGAAACTTTTCCACGCAAAATGTGCATATCGACCAAAGAAATACACCTGTCCGTTTTTCGCAGTCGTTTCCATAAAAAAGAGGCCCTTGGGCCTCTTTTTTTCATTTCATAAATTTATCAATAGCCTGGCACAGCTCGTCGATGGCCTGCTCATCTCCAGCCGCCACTGCATCAACCATGCAGTGACGCATATGGTCCTGCAAAATCACCTTACCGGTATTTTCCAGCGCAGAGCGCACCGCCGCCAGCTGGATCAACACTTCAGAGCAATCATACCCCTCCTCAACCATCCGTTTGACCTTTTCCAGATGGCCGATGGCACGGGCCAGCCGATTGACGACTGCCTTCTGATTTTCGTGAACGTGACCATGGCTATGGGCGATGCCATGGGCGTGCAGATAAGCATGGTCATGTTCATGCTCGTGATGTTCCATGGGAAAGCCCCTCCTTTTCTTCTTTTCGGATATTATATCTTATTTTTTCTCGGTTCGCAAGTCCCCCAGGGGATAACTGCGGAAATAAATGTTTTGACTTTCCGCTCTATTGCGGATATAATGAAGAAAAAACAACAAAGGAGTGTTTTCTTATGCACATTGATCACGAACACGGCCATGAACACACCCATGAGCATACTCATGAGCATACCCATGAACATACCCACGACGGCGTAGCACACACCCACAGCCACAGTCACGCCCACGAACACGGCCACGAGCATCCCCACACCCACGACCACCTCCACACAGCGGGCAGCGAACACACCCACAGCCATGACTGTGACCACGAGTGTGGCAGCTGCGCTTCCAAGTGCGAACACACCCCTATGGAGGAGTTGGCTGCGCTGATGAAGTATATGGCCAACCACAATGCCGCCCACGCCAATGAGTTGGCAAATCTGGCCAAGCAGCTGGAACAGGCTGGCAACCATGCCGCTTACGAGCAGGTCATGGCCGCCGTTTCCGACTATGAAAAGGGCAATCTGCGCCTGACTGCGGTGCTGTCCAGCCTGCAATAAGGAGCAGCCTATGTGCCTTTCTACAGTCTATAAAAATACAATGGAGCCCTCTGCCGTTGCCATGCGCAATGTCATGCGCATTGAATGTAAGGACGGCAAGGTGATCCTGACCGACCTGATGGAGCGTCAATTGGAGATCGAAGGCGTTCTGGTAGAAGCCAATCTGGTGGACGGATTCGTTATCATCAAAGAAGTGTAACCAAAAGCCCCCGAAAACAGGTTGATTTTTCGGGGGCTTATTTTTCAATACAAAACAAATAGAGGTAATTGCTTATGACCTTTCATAAAATAACAGCGGCACTTCTGCTGCTTGCCATGATGGTCGGACTGGTAGCCTGCGCCCCTGATGATGCAGCAACATCTTCCACCAGCACCACCACTACCGATCATGCCAGTGTTCCCAGTTCCGCAGCTCCCACGGCTCCCACCGAAGCCTCTGCCCCCACCGAACCGGAGGTCAATAAGACGTTGGTAGTCATTGATGCCGGACATCAGGCAAAAGGCAATTATGGTGTCGAACCTTTGGGCCCCGGCTCCAGCGTTATGAAAACCAAAGTGGCCGCCGGTGCCACCGGTGTTGTCACCGGTTTGGAAGAATACAAACTGACGCTGATGGTGGCTTTGAAGCTTCAGACGGAGCTGGAATCACGTGGATACGAAGTCATTATGATCCGCACCACCCATGATGTCGACATGAGCAACGCAGAGCGTGCCAAAATCGCCAACGCCGCCAACGCCGATGCATTTATTCGCATCCACGGCAACAGCTTTGACGATCCCTCCGTCCGCGGCGCACTGACCATGTGCCAAACCAGTTCCAATCCCTACAATGCCGATCTATACAATCAGTGCCGCAGCCTGTCCGAAGCTGTTTTGGACGGTCTTGTTGCCGCCACCGGCTGCAAAAAGCGTGCCATTCTGGAATCGGATACCATGAGTGGCATCAACTGGTGTCAGGTGCCTGTGACCATCGTGGAAATGGGCTTTATGAGCAACCCCGAAGAAGATCGGCTCATGTCAACCGATGAATACCAGGCTAAACTGGCCAGGGGCATTGCCGACGGTCTGGACGTATTTTTCCAGAAATAATACATATTGGTGCGCTGCGCAAACAGCGCACCTTTTCTTTGACGGCAATAGGGTTGGAAGCCTCTGTGCGCCGCAAAAGCAAGGGCGTGTTGCAGTTTTGCAACACGCCCTTTGAATTATCTTATTCTTCTTCCAGAAGTACACCCAGCTTCTCGAACTTCACGCCACGAGTTGCTGCGTAAACCGTCACGGAATCGTCTTCGTCTACCACGTAGTAGGTACATTCCGCAGCAATCCACACCTGGCCGCCAGTGAAATCCTCTACCAGAGTCTCCACTTTTCCGGTGCCCTTGACGCTATAGAGGCTATCTTCGAATGTAAACAGTGCATATCCATCCTGTGTGATATACAGTGCATCGACGCCCTCGGCAACCATCTTTGCAGAGCCGCTGCTCTTTGAGTAATACAGGCAATCATCCTCATCCACAAAATAGACACCCTTACCGTCGGAAGTCACCTGGAAGGACTTCACATCGTCGGCCACCTGCAGGCTCTGTGCGCCAGCCTCAGCACTGATAGTGAACAGTCTTGCATTCTTCACGTAGAAGACATTCTCTCCGTCTTCGCCCACCTGAACGTTGGTAACCTTGCTGACCAGGGTGCTGGTCTCCCATTTCTGGTTAATATAGACCAGCTTCAGGCTTTCATCTTCGACATCAGCAGCGCTATAAACCATGTCAGAAATGCTGTCCATGCCCAGGATCATCAGATCACCTCTGGTGTAGGACTGTGCCTGTGCAGGCATTACAGGACGCAGAAGATCTGCACCGCTCAAATCGTGCTTTTCCTCTTCTAGTTCCTTTTTCTCCACTGCATACCACTTATAACCGGATCTGCCCTGTGCCTGGAAAATCAGCTGGGTATGGTCTTTATTCGTATAGAACAGAGGAATAGTAACATTGGTGGTCGTAGCCTGAGCAGACGGCTGATCGCCGCCTTCATTCTTATTGCCATCGTCGGTCGTGCCGTTATTATCACCGGTGGTATTTCCATTATTGCCGGCACCGGGAGCTGCGGTCTGTGTGTCCTTTACGCCCACAGCTACCACACCGACCACGCCCTTGAGATTTCGCAGGACCAGGCAGGTATCGCCTTCTTCATTTTCTTCAATGGTGTAAATGTATTTGCCGCCGTCAGAAACGGAGATGACGGTTACATCTTCACCGATCTCCACGACCTTTCCGTCGTTGATCACATAGCTGAATCCATCCAGACCCACATAGGCCAGGGTTTTTCCATCCGGAGAAATGGTCACGATCTTTTCCACATCGGAAACGACCTTCTCCGTGGTCTTCTTATCTACTGTGTAGACATACAGTTCTTCTTCCAGCACATAAGCCAATGCAGAACCGGTTTCTGCCATGAGGATCTGATCCACGTTTTCGGTCACGGGATACACATTCTCACCGACAAGAACGTAAACCATTACATCTTCTTCCTCCTGTGCGGTAAAGTATGCCACCTTACCATCCATAGAGGCGTTCCATTCCTTGATGCCTTCTGCATCCAGACGGCTGTCGATCTTTCCACCGTCCGTCAGGAAGTAGATGGTCTCATCATCGAAAATAACAGGCAATGCTGTCCGATCGATCATATCAAACTTTCCGCCGGAGGCAAAACTGGACACGACCAGCACAGCCAGAATGACCACCACCAATACAGCCGCAACAACGGCCAGAGGCTTCACCAGCTTTTTACCAGAAAAGTGAGAAGACTTTTTCTGAGAATGTTTTACTTTTTTCCCTTTTTTAGGGGATTCCTCCTGCGCATCCAGAGGTTCGCCGCAGTAAACGCAGACGGTTTCCAATTCTTCATTTTCAGTGCCACAATTTGCACATTTCATCTTTGTGTCCTCCTAATCCTGTTTGCCACCTGGACAGGTAGCATTCCTGTCATATCATATCACAATTCACAAAGGGGTGTCAATTACAAAACCGCAGAATTTGCGCATAATTTTCTATTTTCGACATTTTATTCTCCCTGCACAGCAAAGGGTCTGCCCCGAAGGGCAGACCCCATATCATATAAAATCAGTCTTCGTCGTTCTTTGCATCGGCAATGATCTTTGCCTGGTTTGCCTTGGGCACTTCTTCGTAGCGAACGAAGCTCAGTGTAAAGCTGCCACGAGCCTGAGTCATTGCACGCAGATCGATGGCATAAGTGCCCATTTCGGCCATGGGAACTTCAGCCTCGATAACGGTATCCCCGTCAGCATTGGGGCTCATACCCATGGGACGGCCACGGCGCTTGCTCAAATCGCCCATCACATCGCCCACGTAAGCCTCGGGAACGGTGACAGCCAGAGCACCAATAGGCTCCAGAATGGTGGGATTGGCCTTGGGCATTGCCTCTTTGTAAGCCAGAATTGCTGCCAGCTTAAAGGCCATTTCGTTGGAGTCCACAGGGTGATAAGAGCCATCGTACAGCGTCGCTTTCATGTTGACCACAGGATAGCCTGCCAGAGGTCCCTTCTGAACTGCTTCCTGCACACCCTTTTCAACAGCAGGATTGAAGTTCTTGGGCACGGCGCCACCAACCACAGCCACATCAAAGATCAGCTCATCCTGTTCTTCCTGGGGCTCGAAACGGATCCAAACATCACCAAACTGGCCGCTGCCGCCGGTCTGCTTCTTATGACGGCCATGGGCTTCCACCTTGGTCTTGATTTTTTCACGGTAAGCCACCTTTGCGCTCTCCAAATTAGCATCCACACCAAAACGGGTCTTCAGCTTACTCAGCAACACATCCAGCTGCTGATCGCCGGTGCCGGAAAGCACCATCTGCCGGGTCTCAGCGTTGTTGACCAGTGTGAAGGAGGGATCTTCTTCATTCAAACGGTTCAGACCAGCAGCGATCTTATCTTCCTGGCCCTTGGCCTTGGGAGAAATCGCCACAGAGTAGCAGGTGGGAGGATAAGGCAGTGCCTTCAGAGAAACCACCTTACGGGGATCACACAGGGTATCGCCGGTCTTTACCTTATCCATCTTGCCGATGGCACCAATGTCGCCGCAGGCCAGTTCCTTGACCTCAGTGGCCTTCTTGCCACACATGGAGTACAGGCGACCCAGCTTTTCGGTCTCACCGGTACGGGCATTGATCAGAGTGGTGTCAGCATTGATGGTACCGGACAGGACTTTGACGAAGGAATACTTGCCGTACTGGTCAGAAATGGTCTTAAAGACGAAAGCAGAGGGCACGCCGCCGGGGGAAACCACAAATTCTTCGGTTTCACCGTCAGCACGGGTAGCCTTATGATAGTTGCCTTCCACGGGATTGGGCAGCAGATCGATGATATGATCCATCAGCATCAGGCTACCCAGACAGTTGACACCGCTACCGCACAGAACCGGATACAGGGTCTGGTCGATAACGCCCTTGTGCATACCCTTGATCATTTCGGCGTAAGTAAAGTCCTCACCGCCGAAGAACTTATCCATAAATTCCTCGCTGGTCTCAGCAACGGATTCCTTCAGTGCGTCATTGAATTCCTCAATAACAGACAGCTTATCCTCCGGAACTTCAATTTCCACACGCTTCAGATTCTGCATCTCATATGCACGCTTATTCAGCACATCGATGATGCCGGTGATCTTCTTGGAGCTATCCCAAATAGGAACAACCACAGGAGCGATCTTATTGCCGTACTTCTCACGCAGCGCATTAAAAGTGGCATTATAGTCAGAATTATCCTCATCCACCTTGGAGATATAAATGAAACGAGGCATATTTCTTTCTTCACAGTACTTCCATGCCTTTTCAAAGCCGACGGTAATACCATCCTTAGCAGAACAGACAATAATGGCAGCGTCAGCGGCACGCAGTGCCTCTACGACAGCGCCGGAGAAATCAAAACCGCCGGGGGTGTCCAGCACGTTGATCTTGGTGTTGT
>CAZHPO010000083.1:0-6146 GCA_964534615.1 uncultured Oscillospiraceae bacterium | reverse complement strand
GCCATCTTGTTCTCGCTGGCCATTTCGTTGCCGCAGCCGGAGCCGTTGGAGAGGGATATTGGTGGTGCCAGACAGAGTGGTTCCGCCAATGGTATCCAGAACCAGGGTGTAGCCTGCGAAGTCAGCGGTGTAATCCTTCACAGTGCCATTGGCATGGATGATCTTATAGTCCCGGTCAGTCTGTGCATCGTGGAAAGTGATCTCGATCACAGAGCCACCTGCTACGCTCATAGCGGTATAAGCAGACATTTCGTCCTTTTCCAGATGCAGGCTGCCAGTCTCGATCTTGAACTTGATCAAAGCCTGATAGGACTTGAACAGTTCCTGATGCTGAACCTTCAGTGCATAATTCAGTTCATTGACCTCATAGGAGCTGGCGTAAGAGTTGTGGTCGCCGCCCTTGGTACGCAGGAATTCCTCGCCGGCCAGGATGAAGGTAGTGCCGTTGGAGGTCAGAACCACAGCGTTGGACAGCAGTGCCATCTTCTCAATGGTTTCTTCGTCCTTGATGCCTGCTGCAACAATTCTGTCGTACAAGGTGAAGTTATCGTGGCAGGTAACATAGTTCAAAGTCTGGTTGGGATCGGTGATGGTGCTGCTGGTCTGACCCTTCAGACCCATCAGGATCTTTTCCATATCTTCACTGTTGACCTTGCTGGCGTTGGTGATCCAGCCCTTGGAGGAGGAGCTGTTCAGGCCGCCCTTGATCAGAGCATCACGCATCTGGTCATTGAACTGGCCAACACCGGGAACCTTGTGGATATTGGACTGCAGGGCACGGTCATCCTCAGGATAGACGGAGCTGCCACCTGCCCAAGGTTCGCCGTAAACCACGATATTGGGGTTGATTTCCTTCAGAGCCTTTGCGACTTCGTTCATGGTCTCCAGATCATGCAGACCCATCAGGTCAAAACGGAAGCCACCCAGGTTGTACTCCTCAGCCCAGAAGCAAATAGAGTCAACGATAAACTTACGAGCCATCTTGTTCTCGCTGGCCATTTCGTTGCCGCAGCCGGAGCCGTTGGAGAGGGTACCGTTGGTGTTATAGCGGAAGTAGTAGCCGGGCATCAGAACGTCAAAGTTGGAGCCGTTGGCGGAGTTGACATGGTTATAGACCACGTCCATGATGATGTTGATGCCTTCCGCGTTGAACGCCTGAACCAACTGCTTGAACTCGGTGATACGAGTGTAGCCGTCTCTTGCGTTGGTAGAGTAGCTGCCTTCCAGAACGTTATAGTTCAGAGGATTGTAACCCCAGTTGAAAGCAGGAGAGCCTTCGTTGTTGGCCTGGTCAAAAATGGGGATCAGCTGCACAGCATTGACGCCCAGTTCCTTGATATGGTCGAAGCCGGTGCTGACAGTGACATCGCCTTCGGTGTAGGTAGTACCGGACTGGATCATGCCCAGGAACTTCTTACGGTACAGCTCGTTGCCTGTCCAGGTCTTAGAGGAAGTCACGTCAGCCACGTGGGTCTCCCAAACCACCAATTCCTTACGGTCATAGGCAATGGGGCTTACCTTTTCCCAACCCTCAGGATTGGTCGCATCAAAGTCAACGATCTGGCCACGGACACCGCTCAGGCCTGCGCTCTTAGCGTAGGGGTCAACGATCTCAAAGCCATCGGGATACTGTGCATTGGTTACGGTGTAAGTATAGTACTTGCCGGCATAGTCGCCCTCCAGAGTTGCGGAGAACACGCCCTTGTCGCCCTTGGTCATTTCCACGGTAGCGATGGGGCCATTGCCGTTATCGGTGCCTTCTTTGTAGACCTTCAGCACGATAGAGGAGGAAACAGGAGACCAAACCTTAAAGGTGGTAGACTCCTTGCTGTAAATTGCGCCCAGCTCACCATCGTAATAGTAAGCGTTGTTAAATTCGTTGGTCGTGTACAGGCTTGCAATGGAAACTGCGCTCTTGACCACGGACTTGTCCTCACTGAAGGTCACTTCTACTTCGTAATTGCTGCCGAAATCAACGGTCTTGCCCTCAGGGAAGTCACAGCGGCCACCGGTCTTGTTGTCCACATCGTTTTCCACGATCTTTACACCGTTTTCATACAGTGCAATGTGGCAGATCGGCTTGTTTGTGAAAACCACCATCCGCTTCATAGAACTGAAGTTTGCCTTGGTGATTGCAGGTGCTACAGTCAGATCTTTGTCCATATAAATTGCCTCGTCTCCTTGAGTCAGGTAAATATGGTAGTAGTTGTTCTCGTCCATGACCAGATTCTTAAAGGACAGCAAGCGGTCCGAATCGCAGTCCTTGGTCCAGCTGTCCAGCATACGGGGGATAATGCCGATGCCCTTGGTCAGTGCATCTGCACCAAACTCGCTCAGTGCATACACGGCCACGCCGCCGAACTCGTCTTCATAGTTGATCTCAAACAAGGCACCTTCGCCGCCCTGCTGCCAGATCCAGAATCCCCAGGTATCATAAGCGCTATCGCTACGCTTATAGTGGATCTGGATGGAAGGTTCTGTTGCTGCAGGAATTGTGGGATCCTCTGTCTGGCCACCGACAGTGGTGCCAGCAGCGTTATCTGTGGAAGCATCGGTGGGACCTGCACCGACACAGCCGGTCAGCACAATTGACAACAGCAGAAGCCAAGCAAGCATTCTTTTCTTCATGTTTTTCCTCCATCGTAGATGTCATAAAATTTACTCTATTTTCAGAGAGTTCACATACGTTTTCATTATACTGGATAGTATTATCTTTTGTCAAGCACAAAAGCAAAAGCCGCTCTATAGAGCATGTAGGTGTTACAATGGACAAAGCTGTCAATCCACGATCAGAATAGTGTCCCACAAACAGACTGTCCACAATGTTATATAGTGCCCGAATCAATTGTGCCAGCATAACAGGTGGTGCTAGTTTAAAAAGGATCTTCCATATCTTTTCTGTTCCAAAAAAAATCTGTTTTTTTCCATAATCTGTCCTCATTTTCCTTTAAACACACCGTATCATACAGTTGTCCCATCGCCCTGTCAATCTACTTTGGAGCCAAAATTTACAAACCGTTCATTGACAGGCTTTCCTTCCCATGCTATACTCACAAAAGTTCAAAATAGAACTATTTAGGAGGCGCTGGTTTGCATTATTTTGATAACCTGCAAAAGCTGCAAAAAAACTATGGTCGTTTGTTAGAACCAGTGTGCAGGCAATGGGATCTGACCCGAAATGAATTGGATGTACTGCTGTTTCTCTATAACAACCCTCATCTGGATCGGGCTACTGACATCGTTTCCTGCCGTGGCATTGCAAAAAGTCATGTGTCCATTTCCGTAGCAAATCTGGAACGTCGAGGATATCTGTGTAAGCGGATCGACCCGGCAGATCGCCGCACCGTCCACCTGGAATTGACCGAAGCTTCTGTCGCCGCCGCCCAAGCCGGTCGAGATGCACAGCTGGCCCTTGGGCAGCTGCTCATCCAGGGTTTGTCCGAAGATGAGCTGCATCTTTTGCGACGACTGGGCGAAAAAATCCGTCAAAACATTGAAAATCTGGAGGAATAAAAATGACAGAACTCTTAGTGACCATTCTGGTCTGTTTCTTCGCCGGCATGGGTGCCGGACTTGGCACCGGATTTGCCGGCATGAGTGCCGCAGCGGTCATCTCCCCTATGCTCATCACCTTTTTGGACATGGATCCGTATATGGCTGTGGGAATTGCCCTGGCATCTGACGTGCTGGCCAGTGCGGTCAGTGCTTATACCTATGGTAAAAACAAAAATCTGGATATCAAAAACGGTCTGGTAATGATGGCTACCGTGCTGGTCTTTACCATGGTGGGCAGTTGGATCTCCAGTTTGGTACCCAGCACTACTATGGGTGGATTTTCCACCTTTATGACCCTGCTTCTGGGCATCAAGTTCATTCTGCGGCCGGTGATGACCACCAAAGAAGCCATGGGTCAGGTCAGCGCGAAGAAACGGATCATCCAATCCATTGGCTGTGGTGTGATTATCGGCTTCATCTGTGGCTTCATCGGTGCCGGCGGCGGTATGATGATGCTGCTGATTTTGACCTCTGTTCTGGGCTATGAGCTGAAAACAGCCGTCGGTACCAGCGTATTTATTATGACATTCACCGCCTTGACCGGCTCGTTAAGTCACTTTGCCATTGGAGGCGCACCGGATTGGACCGTGTTGAGCCTGTGTGTTCTGTTCACTCTGGTGTGGGCAAGGATCGCCGCTCGGTTTGCCAACAAAGCCAGTGCCAAAACCCTCAATCGAGCCACCGGCGTTATCCTGGTCGTCCTTGGTATGGTGATTCTGGGCTTTAATCTTTTTGCATAATTAAAGATCCGGCGGCAAATTGCCGCCGGATCTTATTCTTCCAGCTTTTCAATTTTATTTTTAACTGCCTGTCTCAGGAATATCACCGCAAACACACTGGTCAGCACCTCTGCAATAGGAAAGGTCCACCAGACCAGACTCAGTACATTTTCAGAAAGTGTAAACAGATAGGCCACCGGGAAAACAAACAGCACCAGCCGAAAAAAGGACAAAAGCAGCGGCCTTCCTGCATCATCCAGCGCTTGCAACACCCCCTGTACTGCCACTGTAAATCCCATGAAAACATAGCCAAGGCTGGCGATTCTGGTGGCTGTGGCACATACATCCACCAAAACAGTCGACGCACCTCCGGACAGTGCGAACAGAGACGACAAGGGGCGTGCGATCAGTTCAAACAGAACGGTCAGTACAAAAGCAGTGATGATGCTGTCAACAACCCCGTATTTCACACAGCCCATGGCTCTTTTTCTGCTCCACATACCGTAGTTGAATGACAAAATTGTGATAATGGTATTTGACAAGCCAAAGGCTGCAAACAGCGCCACCTGCTGGATCTTATAGTAGATTCCGAAGGATCCAACCAGCACCACCGAGTCTACATCTGCGCTGCCCAAAATGGCATTGACTCCTGCCATCATCACAGACAGCTGTCAACAACCCCGTATTTCACACAGCCCATGGCTCTTTTTCTGCTCCACATACCGTAGTTGAATGACAAAATTGTGATAATGGTATTTGACAAGCCAAAGGCTGCAAACAGCGCCACCTGCTGGATCTTATAGTAGATTCCGAAGGATCCAACCAGCACCACCGAGTCTACATCTGCGCTGCCCAAAATGGCATTGACTCCTGCCATCATCACAGACAGCAGCGCCTGCATCAACGCTGCCGATGCTCCAATCTTATAAACGCCTCCGATGATGGCCACATTGGGCTTTATATATTTGATATCACCGTTGATTTCCCTGTTTGTCAGGTAATGAAAGGCCATGGCCGCAAACAGCGAGATGAATTGGCCGATGATCGTTGCCCACGCTGCGCCTGCTACGCCCATATTCAGGGGAAAGATAAACACATAGTCCAGCAGGATATTGGCCACAGCGCCGGAAATCTGGGCAATGGTAGAACAGACCGTCTTACCTGTGGCTTGCAAGAAACGCTCATAAATGGTAAATCCAATGGAGCCCAGGGAGAAACAGGTGCAAATCTGCAAATATTCCGTGCCCATCGCCGCCACAAGCTCATCATTCGTAAACAATTCAATGAACCATTTTGCCCCGAACAGGCCAAAGAGCAAAAATACCGCATAAATCACCAGAGCCAGGAAAATACCATTACCTGCAACTTGATTGACCTTCTCCTGATTCCCCTTTCCCAAGCTCCGGGACAGCAATGCATTGAGTCCTACACCAGTGCCAACACCGATGGCGATGATCATGATCTGCACTGGGAATGCAATGGTCAGGGCTTCATTGGCCAGGGCACCGGTACCTTCCATATTTGCCACAAAAATACTGTCTACCACATTATACAGTGCTTGCAGTACCATAGAAATAATCATGGGCAATCCCATTTTCCAGAACAGCGATTTGACCGGCTGTGTGGCCATTTTATTTTCTTTATAAATGCTCCATATTTCCTCCTAATAAAACAAAAAACAGGCGTAAGTCCAGAAGTTGGACTTACGCCTGTAGGCTACGCACTATCAGAAAGTATATCACAAATGCCCAAAAAATGCAAAGGTGATTTCCAACAAGATTTCCAATTATTTTTAATAGGAATTTTATTGTTTATCACATATTTTCAAAATATACACAACTTTTTGCATGATTTTTCATGTTTTTATGCTAT
>CAZHPO010000082.1:0-6285 GCA_964534615.1 uncultured Oscillospiraceae bacterium | reverse complement strand
CCCGTGAAGCACGAAAGGCACTGGGTGATCTGGCCTGGGCAGGTATTGATCTGGGCTTGGATAATACACCTACTACCTTTGTGGGCTATACTGAGCCCAATTGTCAGGCAAAGGTTTTGGCCGTTTGTGTTGGCGAAGAAGTCTCCGGCACCATCGCCGGCGGCGAAAGTGGTATTATCGTTCTGAACAAGACTCCTTTCTATGCGGAAATGGGCGGCCAGGTGGCTGACCACGGCGTGATTCTCTGCGGTGACAGCCGTTTTGTAGTCAATAACGTTCAGAAGGATAAGTCCGGCAAGTATCTGCACCATGGTACCATGGTTTCCGGCTCTATGAAGGTGGAGGATGTAGTCATTGCATCTATCGATGTAGAGCGCCGGAAAGCAATTATGCGTGCCCACTCTGCTACCCACTTGCTGCAAAAAGCATTAACCGCTGTGCTGGGTGAACATGTGCATCAGGCAGGTTCCTTGGTGGAGCCGGATCATCTGCGGTTTGACTTTACCCATTATGCTGCCATGACCGGTGAGGAGCTGGCTCGTGTGGATGCCATTGTGCAGAATGCAGTCCTGGAGGGATACACCATCGAGACCCGTGAAATGGGCATTGAGGATGCAAAGGCCATGGGCGCAACGGCACTGTTTAGCGAAAAATATGGTGATACTGTCCGTGTGGTCAACATGGGAGGCTATTCCATCGAACTGTGTGGCGGTACCCATCTGGATAATACTGCCAAGGTTGGTCCTTTCCGGATCGAGAGCGAGTGCAGTGTTGCTTCCGGTGTCCGCCGTATTGAGGCAATCACGGGCAAAGCATGTTTGGCCGATATGACCAGAACCCGTGAAATGCTCTATAAAGCTGCTTCTGCATTGAAGGCAAAGCCTGCGGAAGTGACGGATCGGATCCAGAATACCATGGAAGAACTGAAAAACATGAAGCGCACCATCGAAGCTTATAAGGCAAAAGAAAGCGCAGGAGAAGTAGAGCGTTTCCTGTTTGCTTCTCATGAGATCGGCGGGCTGAAGGTTCTGACTGCTACCGTGCCCAACGCCGATGCGGCAAAGCTGCGCCAGATGGGTGATACCCTGCGTGACAAGTGTGCGAATGTAGCAGCTGTTCTGGCAACTGTAAATGACGAAAAGATCACATTCCTGGCAGTTTGTGGCAAGGAAGCAGTCGCCAAGGGTATAAAAGCCGGTGATCTGGTGAAGATGGTCTGCACGACTTGTGGCGGTTCCGGCGGCGGCAAGCCTGACTCTGCTATGGGTGGCGGTAAGGATGTACTGATGCTGGATGATGCATTGGCTCAGGTTGACAACTTTGTCGCAGGTAAATTGAACTAAGGTTTTAAGGGCGTCGCCGCAGTGCGGCGCCCTTTTTCCCATATTTTCAGGAAGGAGGAGCGGTATGAGAAAACTGATGTGGTTTGCCATCGGTTTTGCACTGGCGGCGGTGATCGGAATGTATTTCCTATGGGGAAATCTTTATTTTCCTGCTTCCGGGGTGGCAGCGGTGCTACTTGCGATTTTCCTTTATTTGATGCAGCGACATCAGAAGTTGCGTATTAGTGTCGGGATCTTATTGGGCTGTGTTGTCGGATTTGTCTGGATGTCCATCTTCGATGGGTTTTACTTGTCCGTTCCTCGTGCAGCGGATTCTTTGAGGAAAAATATGACCATTGTTGCCACCGACTATTCGGAGCAAACGGATTATGGTACATCGGTGAATGGCATTGCAAAACTCAACGAGAAGGATTATCGGATCCGTGTATATTTGCCGGAAAATATGGAAATTCTACCGGGCGATCAAATGACGGGTGTGTTTTCTTTGCGTGCAACACTGCCCGGATGCAGCAATGATTCTACATATTATGCAGCTGATCATATTTTCCTGACCGCAACTATCCATGTAGAGCCGACAGTAGAAAGGTTGGAAAAACTTCCCTGGTACGGTTATCCAGCCTATGTGCGCCAAACGATCAAGAGGATTTTGAACGAGCATATTTCTGCCGATGCTGCAGGATTTGCTGTTGCCTTGTTGATCGGAGACAAAGAGGGAATCGACTATCAGACAGATACGGCTTTTAAAGTCAGTGGAATCAGTCATATTATTGCTGTTTCAGGCCTTCATGTGACCATTTTATTTTCGCTGGTCTATGTGATGACGGGACGGAAAAAGCTGTTTACTATGACCGTTGGTATTCCGGTGCTGTTTTTCTTTGCGGCTGTGGCTGGCTTTTCGCCTTCTATAACCAGAGCCTGTATCATGCATTGCCTGATGATCACCGCCATGCTGCTGAACAAGGAATACGATCCACCGACAGCCCTTGGGTTTGCGGTGCTGGTGATGCTGCTTGCTAATCCATGGACAGTGACCAGTGTTAGTTTTCAGCTGTCCGTAGCCTGTATGGTAGGCATTTTCCTGTTTGCAGAGCCAATCAAAAGCTGGCTGATGGACAGAAAACGTCTGGGACAGTGGAAAGGAAAAAGAGGAAAAGTCGCCAATGCTTTGGCATCCTCGGTTGGTATGTCTTTGGGGGCAAGCATACTTGTAACACCATTGTGTGCGTATTATTTTCGTATGGTAAGCCTTGTTGGTACCATTACGAATCTTTTGACACTATGGGTCATCTCATTTGTCTTCTACGGCATTATGGCAGTCTGCTTGTTGAGTGCCATTTCCTCGCCCTTGGCTGGGGTGGCTGGATGGATGATTGCCTGGCCGATCCGATATGTTTTATACACAGCGAAAGTGATGGCATCTTATCCGTTGGCGGCCATTTACATGAATCATCCTTATATGGTCTTGTGGCTGATTTTCGTGTACACCCTGCTGGTGATCCATCTGCTGTTAAAAAGAAAACAGGTGATGGTTACGTGCTGCTGCGCAATAGTGAGTCTGTGTTTGACACTGACGATTTCCTGGTTAGAGCCTCAGATGGACGAGTGCCGGGTGACGGTATTGGATGTGGGGCAGGGTCAGTGCATCTTGCTGCAAAGCCAGGGGAAAACTTTTGTGGTCGATTGCGGCGGTGATAGCGATACCAGAGCGGCTGATACTGCGGCCAATGCCTTGCTCAGCCAGGGCGTATTCAAAATCGATGGCTTGATTTTGACCCACTATGATCGAGACCACGCCGCAGGTGCGCAGTACCTTCTTAGTCGGGTTTCGGCACAAATGCTGTATTTGCCAAACTGCCTGGACGAAGATGGCACATCATCAACCCTATCCGGTAATTTTTCAACACTTCCGGTGTCTGAAGTGATGACGATCACCTTCGGAAAAGCTAAAATTACACTGCTTCCCTCTAAAAATCAACTCTCTGATAATGAAAGCGGTTTGTGTGTCTTGTTTCAGACTGAAAATTGTGATATACTCATTACAGGTGATCGCAGTGCCGATGGAGAATTGGAACTGATGGAGCAGATCGACTTGCCGAAGCTGGAAGTGTTGATTGTGGGACATCATGGCTCCAAATACTCCACATGTCAGGAGCTGCTGGATAAGACTCGGCCAGAAATTGCGATTATTTCTGTGGGACAGGATAATGCCTACGGACATCCTACACAGGAAGTGTTGGAACGGCTGAAAAAGTCGGGATGTATGATTTACAGAACAGACCTGAACGGACAGGTAGTTTACAGGGGGTAAAACCATGGCTAAGGAAGTGCAAAAAGACAGTTTGCAGCAATTGAAGCTGGCAATTCGCAGCAAACAGCCTGCCAATTTCTATATTTTCTATGGGGAAGAAGCTTTCCTTTTGCGCCATTACCTGGGCCAGCTGCACAAAGTCATCTTGGAGGAATTAACGGAGTCGTTTAATTACCACAGATTCAATAACGAAAATTTCGACTTGCGGGATTTTGCCGATGCTGTGGAAAATCTTCCAATGATGGCAGATCGGACACTGGTTCAGGTGGAGGATATTGATCTTTTTAAGCTGCCGGAAGACAGCAGAAACAAAATGATCGATGTATTGACGGATATTCCGGATTATTGCACCGTGATTTTTGTCTATGACACAGTGGAGTTTAAACCCGATAAACGGCAGAAAAAGCTATGGGAAGCCCTTTCAGTCGGAGAAATCGTGGAATTTGCAAAACAGGATCAACGGGATCTGATCAGCTGGATCACCCGGCATTTTTCGGCCAAGGGAAAGCGGATTGCACCGGAGTTATGTGCCTATTTGATTGAGATCACCGATGGAACCATGACTTCTCTGGCCGGAGAAATTGAGAAAATTTCTGCTTTTTCCGGAGCAGATGTTATTTGCAAGGCAGATATCGATGCCGTTACCGAACCGGTGTTGGACGCGGTGGTGTTTCGAATGACAGATATGATTGCAGCAGGGGACTATGCCAATGCAGTTGTAACGCTGCAAAAGCTCCTGAAAATGCAGCAGGAGCCTATTGTGATCCTGGCTGCTGTGGGAAGCCATCTGCGGCGTTTGGGCACAGCCCGAACGATCCTTGATCGAGGCGGTAACGCAGGAGAAGTGGCAAAACTCTGTGGCGTGGCGGATTTCGTGGCCAGAAAAGCAATGGATGGGGCCAGGCGGTTCCGTCCAGAGTTTTTTAGGAAGGCGATGGAGTTGGTACTGGAAACGGATATGAAGATGAAAACATCCTTTGATGAAAGTGAAC
Source organism: uncultured Oscillospiraceae bacterium (assembly GCA_964534615.1). Classification (GTDB taxonomy): domain Bacteria; phylum Bacillota; class Clostridia; order Oscillospirales; family Oscillospiraceae; genus Faecousia. Next base: position 1,642 of record CAZHPO010000082.1, on the reverse strand, counting down.
GCTTGCTGGAAATGCTGATTTTACAGCTGGCACAGGAGGCTCGCCGTGTATAAAATCAGGGAAGCCATTGTGGTAGAAGGCAGATACGATAAAAATACACTGAGCCAGATCATTAATGCTCCGATTTTTGAAACTTCCGGTTTTGGAATTTTCAAGAATAAGGAGCAGATGGATTTGCTGCGAAATGTTGCGCAGCGACGGGGCCTCATTGTTTTTACCGATGCGGATGGTGCGGGGTTTGTGATTCGCAATCATATCAAAAGTGCCATTCCCGGCAAATACCTGAAGCACGCCTATACTCCCGATATTTTCGGCAAGGAAAGGCGCAAAGCCGCTCCCGGAAAAGAGGGGAAGCTAGGTGTTGAGGGAATGACAAAAGAGGTCATTTTGGATGCTTTACACAAGGCTGGAGCAACTTTTGAAGGGGAAGTGCAGAGCGCAACCACAGGTTGCATCACCAAGCAGGATATGATGTGTCTGGGGCTTTCCGGGTGCGCCGACAGCAGCGAAAAAAGGGTTTCTTTGCAGAAAAAACTGGCTCTGCCGGAGCGTATGAGTGCAAATGCACTGCTGCAAGCATTGAATATTTTACTGACATTAGACGAGTTGGAAACACTGGTTTCCGAATTGGAGTAAACCTATGGTTGACATACAAGTAAGTAATTTGACAAAGTTTTTCGTCATTGGCGAGAACCTTTTGGAAGGACTTTCCTTTGAAGTGCAGGAAGGGGAGCGTGTGGCCATTTTAGGCCGCAACGGCTGTGGCAAGACCACTCTTTTTAAGATCCTCACCGGGGAAATGGATTATGACGACGGCGAGGTATTCGTCAATCCCAACAAGCGTCTCGGCCTGATCTCCCAGATCCCGGTGTTTCCCGTGGGATATACCGTGGAAGATGTGCTGCGCTCTGCCTATGCCGATGTGACCGCCGCCAGGCGGAAAATGGAAATTCTGGAACTGGAAATGGCCCAAGGGGCAACCGATGAGCAACTGCGGCAATATGATGCTCTGGTGAATCGCTTCCAAGCCGGCGGCGGCTACGAAATGGATGTGGAAGTGGACAAGATCTGCAACGGTCTGGGCATTACGGCCAGTCAGCGGGTGCAGGAATTTGACAGCCTTTCCGGTGGTGAAAAGACGAGAGTGAACCTTGCTCGTCTGCTTCTGGAGAAGACGGATATCCTTCTGCTGGACGAGCCGACCAACCACTTGGACTTAAATAGTGTAGAGTGGCTGGAAGGGTACATCAATGCCTTCAAAGGCACGGTTTTGATGATCTCTCACGACCGCTATTTCCTTGATCAGGTAGCCCAACGAGTTATTGAGATCGTGGACGGCCATGCGGAGTTCTATTCCGGCAACTATTCATTCTACATGGATGAAAAGCAGGCACGGTTTGATCTGCAAATGAAGCAGTACCAGCAGGAACAGGCGAAGCTGAAGCAGCTGGGCTTTACGGTGGAGCGAATGAAGGGCTGGGGCATCAATAACCGTACCCTTTACCGCCGTGCCATGTCCATTCAGCATCGCATGGAGCGAATTAAGAAAACGGAAAAACCCAAGACGGAAAAGACCATGAAGGCAATATTTGGCGAAAAGGATTTTTCCGGCGATGTGGTTTTCAAAATGAAAAACGTGTCC
>CAZHPO010000081.1:0-6295 GCA_964534615.1 uncultured Oscillospiraceae bacterium | reverse complement strand
TTTCTGTTTTGTAAAGTCATAAAGTTCTTCCATTCGGGAAAAAAGAACAGAAAAGCTTCATTACTTGTGGGCAGCCGATGACTACACCATCTGTCTGCGGAATGTAAAGATTGCATGTTTTAGGGGCTGCTGCACAATTACGCAACAACCCTATGAAAATCAGACCTGTTAATGAGATTTTTGGCGTGTTCAGACCGGGCGGATGTGTTGTCCGCCCAGAGGGGAATTATTAACATGATAAAGCCGGACGAATGTGCTGCGTCCTATAGGATCATTAAATACCTATACTGAGTGTAAATGTCCATAGAGAGGACGAATTATATAATTATAGTCCTTTGTTTTGGTAAAGAACTGTATCCATACACGTTCAACTGTTATCCACAAAAACTGAAAAAAGCGTATTTTTTGGAGAGATTTGTAGAAAGTTTTCCTTGACAATATATATATATATATATATAATGTGTTTGTGAAACTGTGCATTTTGTGCATAAATCTTTCTATTATCTAGGAGGTGAAGGCATGGAACTGCGAGGAAATAAAAGACGGCTATTTCTTTCAATTGCTGTACTCCTTGTTTGTTCGACGGTATTAGCTTCAGCTAGTTATGCATGGCTTTCCTTGTCTAAAAGTCCTGAAATCGTTGGTATAGATACCAGTATTTGTGCAAATGGCAATCTTGAAATTGCACTTTTGAATAATTTGACCTTTATTGATCCTAGCCTGATTCGAACCGGAATTGGTGACTCTGCTGCGGTACAAGATCCAACGGTTTCCAATTTGACCTGGGGCAATATGGTGGATCTACAACATCGCAGCTATGGATTAAATGAAATAGCATTGCTTCCTTCCAGATTGAATGTCCTTCGGGGAGAGAATAATCAGTTGATGGTTGGCAGTAATATCCTGTCTGTTCCCAATTTTGGGACAGATGGACGAATTGAGAGCCTGTCTCAGAATACAGTCTCTGCAATTTACAGGGATCAGGGCTTTCATTATTTGAGCGACAAACAGAGTTATGGCGTAAGAGGAATTGGACTTAGTACTACGTTGTCGGCACAGCAGGCGGCACTGGCCAGTGCGAGAGCATTGGTTGAATCTTATTCTGCAGCAGCACTCAATGCAACACGATCGGCCTGGACGGCCAACGGTGGTGCAATGATGGATATTTTTATAAAGCGATACGTTTCCAATGAAACGACATTTGATAATTCTCAGGTTGCTGTAGTACGGGATACAGCTGCGAGAATGTTGGGCGCATTTAGTTATCTGGAGTCTGCACTGCGGCAGGCTTTGATGGGATATGCAGCCTGTCAGATCGATGATGAGACTACTTTCCAGCTAGCGCACACTGCTATTGAAGACACGTCGCTCCCACTTCTTGTGATCGTCGATAACATAAACATCGATCTTCCGTTAAATATGACCCAATGGATTACAGAGGTAGACAAGAGAAAGGGAACTATGAAAAAGGTGATCGCACGTTGCGATCAGCTTACAGACGGTGAATACAGCTGGGAACAGATTTCTACGCTCATGGGAGACTTGATTGATCCCGATGAAGTGTACTTGGGAAATGAAAGGATAAATTCGCCTAATGTCCTTGCTCAACTGGCAACAAACACACAGCTGACATTAACACCCAATGCCGGTGCGATGGCGGTAATTGCTTATTTTACAGGTAACTATAGTGTGGATATTCAGTATTCACAGACGTTGGCCTTGACGGTAAAGACAACCTCTGTTGTAGATATGCCTTATTTGGAGCAGATTTCTGAACAATTAGTGCGAGATAGTGCTGCGGGCAATGGTACCATCAGCGAAGCAATGCTGACAGATATGTACGGCTATGCAGTGGATATGGCGTTTCGGAGCAACACATCCTCTGATTTGCTGCTCCAAACTGCAGCTACCCAACGGCAGGAGGGACAGGCGGAGACAATGGGAGCAGGCAGTTTTATGAAGTTCTCTTCTGAGCGCTTGACGCTGGAACAAATGATTCTTTTAATGGATGCAATTCGCATCGGCTTTATGGATCATCAGAATCAACTGCTGGCGGTGGCGAAGCTCAGTACCCACGCTTATGAGGAAACGGAAAGCGGTGTGCAGGCACCGATTTATCTGTATGATTATTCGGTCATCCAGGATGGCAGTATTTCTGTAGGAGAGCGTCTGGAAGAAAACAATGTGATTCTGCAGCTGCCTGAGGATAGTCCAACTGTGCTGACCATTGTTGTCTGGCTGGATGGAGATCATGTAGATAATTCGCTGGCGGCGCTTACCGCACAAAGCATGACCGGTACATTGAATCTTCAGTTTGCAAGCAGTACGCAGCTGAAACCCACAGATATTCCGGTTGGAAAAGAGTAACATATTTAAAGTATAAATATGGAGGAAGATGAACATGAGAAAGATGAAGGAAAATCAACAGATTTTACAAGCTGACATGAAGCAACAGAAGTCCGTAAAACACCTTAAGAGCAAGCTCACATCCGCTCTGTCGATGTTGCTGGTTGCGGCACTACTAATGTCCACGGTCAGCTACGCGTGGCTGACAATGTCAGTTGCACCGGAAGTAACCGGCGTTGCGACCAATATCGGTGCCAACGGCAGTTTGGAAATTGCGCTGCTGACAACACAGACCCGGAATGATCTGCAGTCAATCAAAACGACCATTGGCAGCTCGCTGACCAGAAATGATCCCAGTGCCAATAATACTTGGGGTAATGTGCTGGATTTGAGCTATTCCGCATATGGTCTGAAGGACATTAATCTGTTGCCGGCCAGACTGAATGTTCAAAATGCGAACGGTACATACAGCGTGGATAGCGGTCTGCTGTCGGTTCCCACCTATGGGTTTGACGGTCGTATTACCTCTCTGTCTAATGATACCGTCAGTGCGATCTACAGCAATAAGGGGTTTGCTTCTATCTTAGGCCAGCAGGATTATGGTGTGCGTGCCATCGGTACTGCAGATAATCTTTCTGCGCAGGCTAGTGCGTTGGCAATTGCTAAGAGCAATATCACTACATATAACAATAGTATCATCAGCACAGTTCAATCCACCTTGAGCAATCATGCTGAGAGTTTGCTGACAATTGTTATTATGCAGGCAAGCGCTAGCGGTGCAACCTATTCTGACAAAGATCTTCAAACGATCAAAGACATGATCGAAGGTTTGAAAAATGCGTCAAATTATATTGAGTTGTCTTTGCGGCAGGGCATTTTGGCGGTTGCGGCTTCTACAATTAGTGATACCGAACAGTTCGAACTAATCAGAACCCAAATCCTGGATCAGAACCGGAGCTTGAGCAATATTATTGATATTATGAAAACTCAAATCACGATTTCTGAGGAATTTACCCTGTGGGTAGAGAAGTCTGCAAGTATTCAAAATAATTTGAATTCGGCGTTGAGTGAGTGCAACAAACTTACAGGCAACGCTTACACATGGAATGATTTGAAAAAACCGTTGAATCAACTGATGAACACGGATAAGATCCTGATTGGCGGCAAGAAGCTGAATGATGTTCTTTTTGGTTCGCTCATAGGCGGTGAAATTATAATCACATTACCCCCTGAAAGCGGTGTATTTGCAGATATTGCTGATTTTGCAGGAAACTATGAAGTGATCACCAGTTCCGTCACCATCCGTACAACCTCTACTGTAGAACCTTTCTATCTGAAAAAACTGGCAACCAATATCAATGGACTGGACGCTGCCGCCGGCGGAACAAACGCACAGGTGGTTCTATCTGCAATGTATGGCTATGCACTGGACATGGCATTCCGCTGTAATGCAAGTCTTTCCGATCTGCTGCTCCAGACTTCGCCTGAACAGAGAGTATATGAAGATTCCACTGCTGCTTCTACGCTGGGGGGAGGCAGCTACATGGAGTTCGCAACCGATGGTGGGGATTTGTTGGAGACGTTGAAACTGATCGATGCAGTTCGTGTGGCGTTTATTGACGATCAGGGCAATGTCCTGGGTGTGGCAAAACCCAATACAAGCAATCGCAACGTGACAGATACAAGCGTAAAAGCGCCGCTGTTCCTATATGATTTCTCTATTGATAGTGATGGAGCAATGGTTATGGGAGAACGTCAGAAAAACAACAATGTGATTACTTCTCTCGAAAAGAACACTGCCAAGGCGATTACCGTTGTTGTCTGGCTGGATGGCGATCAGGTGGATAATACCATGGTCTCTGCTGAAAGCGAAACGACACTGAACGGTAAACTGAACCTTCAGTTCTCCAGCAGTGCTGATCTGATCCCCGTGGGCAATGAATCGCTGAAGAATTTGGCGACCAACAAAAACGAGCTGCAGGATACCATGAATAAGGAAAAAGATTTCTACTCCTTGGGACAGAGAACCTATACCACCGCAAGCTGGAGAGAATATGAAAAAGCGTATAACAATGCACTGACCATTCTGGAAGCGGCATCTGCAACGCAGTCTCAGGTTTATCAGATTTCTAGGGAACTGGCACTTGCAAAAGAAGCTTTGGAAATTGTATCAAAGACTACGCTTCAGGAAAAAATCGCTGAACTGCGCCAGATGATGGGCGAGACCAGCGATGTTGCTCGGTATGTTATCATAAAGAACAATAAATATGTTGCCATTGACACTTATACCTCGGATGAGTTTAATTCCAAGGTAGGAGAGCTTTATCGCGTGGATTATGCCAAAAATCTGCGGGATGAGGGCAATGGTCTGACCACACCGATTTATACAGACAATAGCTGGCAGGCGTTGGCGGCTGCTTTGTATGATGCAGAAGTAGTAGCTATGGATCCCAATGCGGATGACAGTAGACTTGATGCTGTTTTGTCAGCATTGACAACATCTTATAAATTGTTGCAGCATAGAGTATTCTATTTTCCCTATGACTACAATGGTAGCTTGTACTATTTTGCCATCAGTGATGAAGAAGACACCTATGGCAAGTGGTATGACGGTGACTTCAGGCGCATTGTTGCAGATGTTAAAATTTTGGAATTAGACGCTTATGCAAAACCCGCAACCATAGCTAGCGTTGAGGAAACCTATATTTCCAATTCTCAAAAGTATTATGTCCCCAGCCTGTCACTGTCGAATAGTCAATATCCAACACTGTATAACGATGAAATCATTGCAATCAATTGGAAAATCTCCGATGCCTTTATTGAAGGTGTCAACAGAAATCAGATCGTGATCTTGAATTCGCTGATTCAAGAGGCTGGCCAATATAAGATTAATACAGATCAGGCACAGGAGTTGGTTGACCGCTATGAAGAACAGGAATCTTCGGATAAAGTTGAGGTAAGCAATATTATTACTGCAACAGAGGCACGTAAGGTCATTGGGGAACTGGCAAGTCAGATTCAGCAGAAAAAAGATAAAGAAAACGCTGAAAATAATGCCGGTTTGATGTCTTTCGAGCAGCGCAGTATGTTGACTGTTGCGGTGACAAGAGGCAATATTGCTGTGCAAGAGTTGGAAGACAAGCTGAAAGGAGAGTTGACGGAACAGGAACATAAAGAAACGAGTGACGCTCTGAAAGCTCTTGAAACTGCCATTAATAATGCACAGGCACAGCTGAACAGTCCGGAGACATCAAAAGAAGATGCAGAGGCTACACTGACCGAACTGAATAAGCAACTTGTGAAAGCTGGTCAAGCTGAAGTAACTTTGAAAAATGGTGTTTACTACAGCATTCCTGTAGGTTCTGAGCGGTATGACATAGCATATGAATACTATTTGCCGCAGTTGTGGCTGAATGGCAATCTGGGCGAAACCCAGATTGAAGCCGTAATTCTGACAAGGAATGGCGTGGTGTATACCATAACAAAAAATGTAACGATCTATTCTAAGGCTGAAGAAGCAGCGATTGTTACAGCTGAGCAGGATACGCAGCAGGACGAACACAAATTGAATGTTGGTCAGACAATGGAATTTACTGCAAAACTACTTGCACGGGTGGAAAATGAAGGTGAAGCAAAAAATACGCTTCCGATGGACGAGACTATCGTAAAGTACAATTGGTCTTCATCTAATGAAGGCGTGTTCAAGATTGATGGTATGAGTTTGGAAACTTGCGAGATTCGTGCTATTGCAGCTGGAACCGCTGAGTTGAGTGTAGTAGTTGAAACGCTGCAGGGAAATACATATACAGCAAGCCTTACGGTTGTTGTGGAATAACCCACAACGTGATATAAAGCCCAGTCGATATTGATCGATTGGCATGGAGCATGAAAACCCGGTTCAGTTTTACTGAACCGGGTTTTTATATGTGCATATGACAATGAAAAATAC
>CAZHPO010000080.1:0-6306 GCA_964534615.1 uncultured Oscillospiraceae bacterium | reverse complement strand
AAACGTGAAATAACAGCATAAAAAGCGGCTCCCGGTGAGGGAGCCGCAAAAATCAGTTGGTATAGTTGTCAAAATAACCCTGCACCAGAATGACAGGAGTACCCTTGTCGCCGGAACCGCTGGTCAGATCGCACAGAGAACCGATCAGGTCGGTCAAACGCCGAGGGGTAGTGCCTTGAGAGGCCATGTTGCCAACCAGAGAGCCGTTTTTAGCACGGATAGCGCCCTCAATTGCTTCTTTCAGCTCACGACCGGACAGGCTGGCAAAATCGTTGTCAGCCAGATATTTCAGCTTCAGTTCGTTGGGCGTGCCTTCCAGACCGGGAGTGTGTCCGACGGAAACGCTGGGGTCTGCCAGCTCCCAGATATGACCAACCGGATCTTTGAAAGCACCGTCGCCGTAAACCATGACCTCAATGTGCTTGCCGGTGCGCTCCAAAAACAGCTTTTGAATTTCCAGCACCAGATCGGTACAATCCTTCGGGAACAGCTTAATGGTGTTTTCTGTAGATTTGTTAGAGCCGAGCAAACCGAAGCGCTCATTGTAGCCACTGCCATCGATACTGCTGGTCAGAATATCGTCCAAACCGCAGACCTTTTCGGCACCGGCGGCCAGCAACAGGCGCTGTGTCCGCTGACGGGAATGGATATCACAGTGCAGTACATTTTTGGTGTAGTTGAGAATGGTTCGACAGTCATTGGCAAAGATGACCTCAACTTCAGCACCCATTTCACGGATCAAGTCTGAATAATAGCGCACGTAGTCCACGCCGGTGAAGGGGTGGGGGTTGGAGCCAAACAGTTCACGATATCTTTCCAGAGTAAGCACATCGGAGTAGGGATTGACACCTGCCTCGTCCAGCTGATCCAGAGATACCAGTGCGTTACCGACTTCGTCAGAGGGGTAAGACAGCATCAGTACGATCTTTTTTGCACTTTTTGCAATACCACGCAGACAGATAGCGAAGCGGTTTCGGGACAAGATCGGGAAAATAACGCCGATGGTCTCACCGCCCAGTTTGGCACGGACGTCTGTGGCAATGGCATCGATCGATGCGTAGTTGCCCTGAGCACGTGCGACCACGGACTCTGTAATGGCCACCACATCCCGATCACGAAGGGAGAATCCCTCGCTTTCGGCAGCATCCAGAACGCTATCTACCACAATTTGGGATAAGTGATCGCCCTGACGGATAATGGGGCAGCGAATACCCCGTGAAGTAGTTCCGATTTTTCTTTCCATAGCGATGCCTCATTTCTCCGGCTTGGATAAGCCGAGTAGATTGATAAAATGGAATTTGTGGAAAAACCCACGCCCTTTATTATCTTACGATTTTTCTGAAATTGCAAGAAAAATTTTGTGGGTATTGAAAAAAATTATCTTTTCCAGGTGGAGCGAGAGAACAGAACCAGAATGGGAAACAATCCCAAGCGGCCTGCCAGCATATCAAAAATCAGCACAAGTTTGCTTAGGGTGCTGTATGCACTGAAATTGCAGATGGGACCGACCTGCTCCAGTCCGGGGCCAATATTGTTGATACAGGCGATAACAGCTGTAAAATTTGTACCGAAGGAAAAATTATCCAGCGAAACCACCAAAAAGCTTAAAAACATGATAAGGACATAGGCAATCAGAAATGCATGGGCAGTATCAACTACTTTTTCATCAACAACGCGACCGTTAATACGAATGACTTGTACCTGATGAGGATTGCGAAGTTGGTTGACTCTCCGTTTCAAACTCTTTACGATCAAAAGAAGGCGAGAGCATTTGAAACCACCACCAGTAGAGCCTGCGCAGGCACCAACCATCATCAAAATGACCAGAATGGCTTTGGAGAAGCTGGGCCACAGGTCAAAGTTACAGGAAGAATAACCTGTGGTAGTGATGATGGAGGAGACTTGGAAAGCGGCATGGCGCACGGTCTCACCCAACGTGCCATAGGATGTGCGGATATTGAGTGCGATCAAGATGATGGATGCGGCAACCAAAATCAAATACAGCCGTAATTCTTCGTCCTTGAACACACTTTTGACCTGGCGAATCAAAATCAGATAATAACAGGTGAAATTGATGCCGAACAGGAACATGAATATCGTGGTAACATTGATGATATAGGGAGTACAGCTGGCCATGGAGTCGTTGTAAATGCCAAGACCGCCGGTGCCTGCGGTGCCAAAAGCGGTGCAGGCGGCATCCAGCAGAGGCATGTTGCCCCAAAGTAGAAAGATGATGTTCAGGATGGTCAGTACAATGTAGATCACATAAGGAATGGCAGCTGTTTGCCGTATTTTTGGCACAAGTTTGCCAACATCCGGGCCGGGACTTTCCGCCTTTAGCAGATGGATGGTATTTCCAGCACCCTGGCCGCCGGGAATCAGTGCCAACAGCAGTGCCAACACGCCCATGCCACCTAGCCAGTGGCTGAAACTGCGCCAATAAAGCAATCCTCTGGACAGGCTCTCTACATTTGCCAAAATGGAAGAACCGGTGGTGGTAAAACCGGAGACGATCTCAAAGAAAGCATCAATATAGTGGGGGATCTCTCTGGAAAACCAGAAAGGCAGGCAGCCGAAAATACTCATAACAATCCAGCTCATGCCCACACATACCAGACCCTCGCGGGAGTTGAAATTGGTGCTTGCTTTTCGGGAAAGCAGGGTCAAAAGGCCATAGGCTGCTGCAATCAGGATCATGGTTGCAATAAAACTTTGCAGAGCCTTCCATTCTCCGTAGTATAGGCTGACCAGTGCTGCCGGTATCATAAACAGACATTCGATCAGCAGGATCTTGGCAGCAAAGCGCCCCATCATTTTATAATTCATAAGCGACCCTCTTATGCAAAGATATCATTTACCTGCCGCAAAGAACCTCGGCGGCTGGTAACGGCCACAATGGTATCGCCCTCCAGGAAGATGGAGTTACCACCGGGAATCTCAGTTTGGGCACCATGGGTGATGCTGACCAGCAGCACATCAGGCCGCAGACGAATTTCTTTCAGGGGCGTGCCGTGGTGAAGTGTGTGTTCGTCTACCCGGAACTCAACAGCTTCTACTTGTCCGTCTGCAATGGTGTGGACGCTTTCTGCTGTGCCGGTCAGATTGCTCATGGCTCGGACATAGCGGATGATGGTATCACAGCAAAGATCTCTAGGAGAAATGACACTGCCCAGAGACAGATTGTGACTGATGCTGCGATTTTCTGTGTGCCCCAGCTTGGTAATGACCTGGGGAACGCCACGTGTGTTGGCATAGAGGGAGATGATCATATTCAGTTCGTCGGTGCCGGTCAGTGCAATCAGCGCATCGCAGGAAGAAAGGCCATAGTCTTCCAGCAGGGCTTTGTCGGTGGCATCACCGTTGATAATGGTAGCATCCGGCAGAGTGGCAGCCAAAAGTTCACATTGGGCGTGATCCTGCTCGATCAGACATACGGAAACGCCATCATGTGACAATTGCTGCGCAAGATAATAGCCAATACGACTGCCGCCGCAGACAATGACCTTTCTGGCACGGCGTGTGATGATACCCAGATTTTTCAACAGCGCAGAAAGACTGCTGCTGGGAGCGGTAACGAAAATTCGGTCGCCTTCCTGCAAAACGAAGGTACCGCCGGGGGTGATGGCATTGCCGTTACGCAACACTGCGCAAACCAGAACCTTACATTTAACGATGCTGTTCAGGGCGTTCAAAGTAACATTGCGCAACTTGCTTTCACGATCAATGCGTAATTCTACAATGGCCGTTCGACCTTTTGCAAAAGTGTCTCGCTGTAGGAAGCCGGGGAAACGGAGCAGACTTTCAATTTCGTTGGCTGCCTGCTTTTCGGGGTTGACAGACAGCGATAGAGCAAAAACGTCTCGCATGGCGTAGATTTGTTGGGTATAGTCAGGGTTACGGATACGTCCAATGGTATGCAGCCGGGGATTTAAACCGTGAGCAGTGGTGCAGCACAACAGGTTCACCTCATCCTGGCTGGTAGCAGCGATGAGCAGGTCTGCATCAGCTACGCCGGCCTGTTGCAACACCGGCATGGAAGCACAGTTGCCCCGTACGCCGATCACATCACAATCCTCACATACATCGGACAGCACGTTGGGGTCGGAGTCAATCAAAGTCAGGTTATAGCCTTCTTCGGAAAGGCGGTGCGCGAGCGTTCTGCCAACTTTGCCGCTGCCTGCAATGATAATATTCATAAACAGTCTCCTTTGCGTAAAATCCAATCAGAGACATTATACTCTCTTTGTCTTCGTTTGGCAATAGGCAAAAGGGCTTCCCCGTGAGGGGGAAGCCCAAGGTTATTTGCATAGCATGTTTTCTTCCGGACAATAGTGAAAATCACTGTCCAGCGGAAAAATAGGACGGGGAGTCTTTTGATAGGGAAGGGTGGCGAGATCTTCGTTGGTGCTGCCCTTGCTCAGAGCCATGATGCTGCGCTTGGAAACGGCGGCCTGAGCAGCGGTAAGGTATCCCAGCTTGCATACCACGATCTGCGCATCCCTGGGATCACGGCCAAGATCAGCGAAAACAGCAGGGCTGGTGTAGCCGATGTGTTTTTCTGCCAGCACGATATCCACGTTTCCTGTGCGGAAAAGGGCAATGTCACTGCGGTTTCCGGGGAATTTGTCCCATTTTTCCACATATGCCATGACGGTTCCGGTGGCGGTGATGGGCTTGGTGGTCACGGTGTCGAATTTTGCACCGAGGGTTATGGTGATGGTTTGACCGACCCTGCCTTTGCAGGCCAGGGTAGCATCCGGGTCGTAAATGCCGCCGAACAGTGCCGGAGTGGGCAGGGACATGGTGCGTGGATCAGCCAACAGCTTTCCAAGAAAACCCACACAGTCGGAAGAAGAACCGGCAGTGGGGTTGTCACCGGAATCGGAAAGATAGATGGGGGTAGGATCACCGACGGCGATGGCGTCAAATGCTTGATCAAGCACTTTTTGCTCTGTGTAAGTTTCGGTTTGAAAGCAGAATTGGTTCCGGGTATTCCAAATGCGTTCGGCCAGCGCCAATGCCTGCGCCTGGGCAAGGGAGGGGGTTGCGGCGGTAACATATACGCCTACGGCGCTGTGAGAATTGTCGCACCAGGGAAAGCCCATCAGATAGGAAGCGGCCAGAACACCGGGGATTTTTTCGGCTTCCCGCAGTGCTTCAATCAGGCCAATCATGGGCTGGACGGTGGTAGAGGACTGTTCGCCTGCAATTAAAATCGGCACTTTTACCCAGGCAGATTTTGCCTGCACGCCACGATCCAAAGCGGCAATGGTCATTTGGGCGGCATGAATGCCGGTTTCCCGACAATCGGTGTGTGGTGCGCACTTATAGCCGACAAAGCCGTCTGCGTGGCGGTGCATTTTTTCTGTCATGGTGGCGTGCATGTCCAACGCCACAAAAATGGGGATATCCGGAAAAAGCTGGCGCAGACCTTCCAGCAGGGGACCTTCTGCTTCCTCAAAATCCGAGCCGGTCATAGAGCCGTGGAGGGCAAAAGTGATGGCATCAATGGGTCCTGCGTGGGCGGCCATTTCCAAAATCTCCGCACGGAGTTTCCGGACAAATCCGCTATCCACCAGACCATTGGGCACGGCGCTGGCAAAGACGGTGGGGACAGGCTCATATCCTGCCTCCTCCAAGGTGTCCAGAATGCCGGTAAGGGTGTCGTTTTCTTTCCGACGGTCAAGGAGGGCTTGTCCACGAAGTACAAGGAAATCCTTTTCTTCAGCGATGATGGGGTTGAAGGAGTTGGATTCGTGGTTCATAGCACCGACGAGAATACGTTTCATTTTGTGTCCCCCTTTTTTAACTGTACAGCCAGCACGGTATCCGTACAATCGGGCAGAATGGGATCGGCTCCTAAGTCTGCAAAGACGATGTGGGGATAGTCGCTGTGAACCCAGCTGGTGGAAATGGGAACAGGTTTGCCGCTGGAAAGAAAGCGGATGCTTTCTACGCTGCCGGGCGTAAGCCCCATCAAGGGTACAGGTCCCAGCGCGTTTTCGAACAGATGGAAATAAAGGGTGTTCCCATTTTGCGTGATCCGGCCATATTCCGGCTTGGGCAGTGCGGATGCGCCGCAGCCGTGGATGCTGTCGCTGTTTTTCTCCATCCAGGCACCGATTTCTTCCAGAATCTTCATGGACTCCGGGGGAATCTGCCCCTGTGCATCAGGGCCTACGTTAAGAATCATATTGCCCCCTTTGCTGACCACTTCCACCAGCTTCTTGACCAGTAGGGAAGCAGGCTTAAAGTAATGATCTTCAGCGCAGTAGCCCCAGTTGTTGTTCATGGTCACGCAGGCTT
>CAZHPO010000079.1:0-6344 GCA_964534615.1 uncultured Oscillospiraceae bacterium | reverse complement strand
AAGAATTATATGAGGGAGAAGATATTTTATCTTTAACTGTTGGTGGAGTTATTAAGCGTGATTTAGATAATCCATCAGGGAAAATGCCAACATCGTTTAATGGATACCAAAAAATTTATGCTGGTAATTTGTTAATGTGTTTGTTTGATATTGATGTTACACCTCGTTGTGTAGGTATAATAAAAGATGATGGATTAACCAGTCCTGCATATAGCCAATATGTTATGCATTCAAATGCTAGAGCTGATTATTATTACTACTATTATTTAATGATGGATCATGAAAAAAGGCTATTGCATTTGGCTAAAAATTTAAGACACTCGTTAAATGAAGACCAATTTGATATTATAAAAACTATCGTACCGCCAATCGAAGAGCAAAGAGAAATAGCGGAATATCTCGATAAAAAATGTGCCGAAATTGACGATGTTATTGGGGATATTAAAGCACAAATAGAATCGTTGTCAAAAATGCGTTTGTCTATGATAAGCGAAACAATCACACGAGGACTAAATCCAAATGTTGAATACAAGGACAGCGGAATAGTGTGGTTAGGTCAAATACCTGCTCACTGGCAAGTGTTAAAGAACAAATATATATTTGACATCAGCAAAGTAATCGTAGAAAATCCTGAAAATTATCAATTACTATCTTTGACAACAAAGGGTATTAGAGAAAAGGACGAGAACGATACGGGCGGAAAAGTCCCTGAAAACTACAACACATACCAAGTTGTAGTTCCAAACGATATCGTAATGTGCTTGTTTGATTTGGACTGTTCAGCGGTGTTCTCTGGATTAAGTCCTTACAGGGGAATGATATCGCCAGCATACAAAATTCTAAAAACAAAAAATGGCGTTGCCATACCTGAATATATGCAGTATGTTTTCATGCACGCATTTAGCGGTAGGCATTACAAACAATACTCGAAAAGCTTACGCTTTACTGTTAATGCAGATGAATTTGGTACTTTATTTACAATAGTACCGCCAATCGAAGAGCAAAGAGAAATAGCGGAATATCTCGATAAAAAATGTGCCGAAATTGACGATGTTATTGGGGATAAGGAAAAGCAACTTGATGTTTTGGAAGAATACAAAAAGTCACTCATATTCGAAGTAGTGACAGGCAAAAGAGGTGTGTAAATGAATAAAATATTATCTGAACTTCAATATGAAGATTATATTGTAAAGCAATTAGTCAAAAACAACGACTATGTTGCTCGTACTAACCTTGATTTTGACAGATATTACGCTGTCGATAGAGAATTGCTTTTTAGGTTTCTTGAAGACACGCAAAAGGACATTCTTACCAAGATAAAGAGAATCTACAAGGATGATTATCAAGAAACGATTGTCGCTAAATTAAACAGCGACATTATTTCCAAGTCTTTGATTTATGTTTTGAAACACGGCATCTCGATTGCAAATGAAACTTTGAGGTTGATGTATACAAAACCTGCAACAGACTTTAACAAACAAGAAAACATCAATTATTCAAAGAATATATTTTCAGTAATGAAGGAAGTATATCCGAAGGATGATGAAAGAGTAGACCTTGTATTATTCCTAAACGGTATTGCAATTATTTCCATTGAATTGAAATGCAACCTTGCAGGTCAAAATTATGAAAATGCAATTTATCAATATAGAGTTGAAAGAGACCCGAAATCAAGATTGTTCTTATATAAAGCAGGATGTCTTGTAAATTTTGCTATGGACTTGGAAGAGGTCTATATGACTACCAAGTTAAATGGCGAAAGAACGGTGTTCTTCCCATTCAATAAGGGAAAAGGCGAAGGAATAAATGTCGGCAAAGGCAATCCTCTTAACGAAGATGGTTTTGGCGTTTCTTATATGTGGGATGACATTTTCAAAAAGGACTCTTTGCTCGAAATCATTTCAAAGTTCGTGTTTATTGATAAAAAGGAAGAAACCGACAAAAAAACAGGAAAGAAGAAAGTCACTGAAAGTTTGATATTCCCAAGATATCATCAACTTGATTTCATTCGTAAAACACTTGCCGATGTTAGAGAAAACAAAACATCGCAAAACTATTTAATTCAGCATAGTGCTGGCTCTGGTAAGACATACACGATTGCTTGGCTTGCTCATCGTTTGGTTTCATTGCACGATGCAGAAAATAAAGTAGTGTATGACAATATTGTAATTATTACGGATAGAGTTGTTGTTGACCGTCAATTACAAAGAGCAGTATCTGCAATCGAACATAAGTCGGGGTTGATTAAAGTACTTGATGACAAATGCGATTCGGGGGATTTGAAAGACGCACTCGAAGGAAACACAAAGATTATTGCAACGACAATTCAAAAGTTCTTGTATATTGCCGACATCGTTCAGGGGTTGAAAAATAAGAATTTTGCGGTAATCATTGATGAGGCACATTCTTCCACAGCAGGAAAAGATATGGCAGCCGTAACGAAAACACTCGGGGCAGGTGCGGATAATATCGAATATGATGCCGAAGATATGATTCGTGACACTATTCAGTCGCACGGAAAACAAGCCAATGTTTCGATGTTTGCTTTCACTGCAACACCAAAGCCAACTACACTTGAGTTGTTCGGTAGATTAAACAAGAAAGGACAGAAAGAGGCGTTCCATTTATATTCGATGAAACAAGCGATTGAGGAAGGCTTTATTCTCGATGTTCTTCAAAACTTTACTCCATACAAAACTTATTTCAAAATCAATAAAGCAATAGAAAACGATCCTAAATTTAAGAACAACGAGGCTAAAAAGCAGATTGTTCGTTTTGCTATGCTTCACGACACTAATATCGCACAAAGAATTGAAATCATTGTAGAGCATTTTAGAAATCAAATTGCTCATCATTTGGACGGACAAGCAAAGGCAATGGTTATCACGGCATCACGTCCTGAGGCAGTTAAATATTATAATGCATTACTCGAATATACAAAGAGTAAGGGGTATGACGAAATCAAACCTTTGGTTGCTTTTTCTGGTAAAATCAGCGAGAAGAAGTTAGGTATAAGCGATGATGCAGAGAAATTTGTAACGGAATCTTCATTGAATGGATTTAGTGATGATTATACGGCAGACAAATTCGATGACGAAGATAATGGATACAAAATTTTGCTTGTTGCAAATAAATATCAAACAGGATTCGACCAACCTAAACTTTGTGCTATGTATGTCCTTAAATCGTTGAAAGGAATTTCAGCAGTACAAACATTATCGAGATTAAACAGAATATGTCCACCTTATGAGAAAACGACATTTATTCTTGATTTTGTCAATGAATACGAGGATATTGTAAAATCGTTTGAGCCGTATTATACTACGACTTTGCTTTGCAATTCGGTAACTCCTGAATTGATTTACGAGTTGGATACAAAAATCGACAGTTACTATATATTCTCATCAGAGGATGTCGATATTGCAAATAAGTATTTCTATGATAGCGAAACGCAACCTTATAAGCGTGAGCAAAAAATCACTTATTATTTGAGCAAAGCGAAGAAAGAATACGATAAACTTGCTGAAGATATACAAGCAGAGTTCTATACGGTATTAAGGCATTTCGTTCGTTACTATGAATTCTTGATTCAGGTTTCGTCCTTTGAAGATGTAGAATTACATAAAAAGTATAATTTCATCGTTTGGTTGTTGCCTTATTTGAAGAAAGGTAAACCTGGCAGTGGATTTGACTTGTCGGACAAAATTAAAGCAAGCGATTTCTATCAAAAGAAAGGCGAAGAAATCAAGAAATCAAAAATAACAGCAGATCCTGTTGTTAAACTTCCAACAGCAGAAACCTTTAATTTGACGGAAGACGAAGAAAAGAGATTGTCTGACATTATCAAGGAACTTAACAGTAAAACAGGAAAAACCTTTGACAGCGATGTAGCCATCAAAGCAGCTTTGCAAATCAAAGACTTAATGCTTAAAAATCCCGACTTGGTTGCAAGTGCAAAGAATAACACAATTCAAGACTTTAATTTCTCTTACTTGGCATCGATTGATGATGCATTGATTGAAGGATTATCTCAAAATCAAGAGTTCTTTACAATGCTTCTTAATAATGAATCGATAAAGAAGGATGTTCTTGGAATCTTCTTGAAAGAAATATACGATAGTTTGCGTGAGAAAAAGGACTAAAGGGAGTAAGGGTATGATAAGTGAAAATGTAAATTTGTTTTTACTAGACGGTAAGCCAATGGGCAGAATTAAATGTACCATTGCAAACTGGACTGGTATAGCATACAAAATTCCAAGAACTGAAATTGACAATTGTCACGATATTAAATATTTAAGTCAAAGCGGTGTATATTTCTTATTCGGTGTCGATGAAGAAACAGACAAACCGATTGTTTATATCGGTCAAGCAGGTATTAGAAAAAATGGCGAAGGTTTAGTAGGGCGTATATTGGAGCATAATAGAAATCCTCAAAAGGATTACTGGAACGAGGCTGTTATGTTTACGATGCAAAACAATTCATTCGGTCCTACAGAGATTAGTTATTTAGAGCATACCTTTTGCGAACTTGCTAAAAATGCAGGCAGATATTTGGTTAAAAACGGAAACGATCCTACAATCGGGAATATAACCGAAGAAAAAGAGAGTGATTTAGCAAGGTATATTGAATACGCAAAGATCGTAATGGTAATGCTTGGACACAAAGTATTTGAGCCTTTGGTTGTTAAAAACAAAGTTTATTCGGGCGAAAGCGAAATGGAAACGAGGGAGAGAGTTGAGCTGTTTTGCAATGAGCGTAACATACAAGCAAAATGCATACGAACGCCTGAAGGGTTTGTTTTAACAAAGGGTAGTGTTTTGGCAACGAAACCTACAAAGAGTTGCTTGGACGGAATCAGAAAACAAAGAGAGAAGTATGCAGATAAAGTAGCTGAAAACGGCGAGCTTATGGAAGACATACTTTTCAGTAGCCCTTCAGGAGCGATATGCTTTGCTACATTTTCTAGCAGAAACGGATATACTTCGTGGAAAACAATTGACGGCATTATTTTGAGAGACTTGCTGAAGTAGTTTTATGGAAAAACAATGGAGGTATCAATGAATCAATACGAAAAGGGTGTAGCAATCATGGACTTTCTTCAGGGATTAGGAATAGATATGATTACGATAGGTCAGGCTATTGTTGACAAAAACCTTGAGAAAAGTTTTCAATTGATACAAAGCAATCCCGATATAACGAAGGATGAGTTTCTAACTAAAATGGGAATAAAAGAAGAAGTTTAAGTTGGTAAGGGGGAAAATGTGGCTTTAACAGAAATCGAGAAAGAAATAATTGATATTATGCACGATAGGGGTATAAGCCGAGATGATATGCTTGGATTTACAAGTATTATCGACATCAAAAAAGCACACAAAGAAATGCTAAAATGGCTTAAAGACAATCCTACGGCAGGATATGATGAAATGTTAGATAAGTTAACTGAACTGTACTATAGAGAAGACTAAAAATTTTTACGGAGGTATGACAATGGATAAAAGAACTTATATTTGTATCGATTTAAAATCCTTTTATGCTTCCGTAGAATGCGTGGACAGGGGATTAGACCCATTAAACACAAACCTTGTGGTGGCGGATGAATCGAGAACTGAAAAAACGATTTGTTTGGCGGTTACTCCTGCGTTAAAGTCGTTCGGAGTTCCTGGTCGTCCGAGATTATTTGAGGTAGTGCAAAAAGTTAAAGAAATCAATAACGAAAGGCTAAAGAAGAATCGCTATCGTAAATTTGACGGCGAATCATATCATCTTGACGAGTTAAATAAAAATGGCGCTTTGAAATTGAGTTATTTGGTTGCTCCGCCACGAATGTCGCATTATATAGAAGTAAGTTCTAAAATATACAGCATTTATTTGAAGTATATTAGTGCAGAGGATATTCATGTTTATTCCATAGATGAAGTTTTTATGGATGTGACACAGTATCTTAACACATATAAAACGACAGGTCACGACCTTGCGATGAAAATGATTCGTGAGGTGTTAAAAGAAACAGGCATCACGGCAACCGCAGGTGTCGGAACGAATATGTACCTTGCTAAAGTAGCAATGGATATCGTTGCAAAGAAAATGCCTGCAGACAAGGACGGAGTTCGAATTGCAGAGCTTGACGAAATGTCCTATCGAAAACAACTATGGAATCATAGACCATTAAAAGATTTTTGGCGTGTCGGTCCTGGTTATGTAAAAAGGCTTGAAAAGTTAGGTCTTTACACGATGGGTGATATAGCGAAATGCTCGACAGGTGGCAGTAATTGTTTTTATAACGAAGATTTGCTTTATAAGGAGTTTGGTGTAAATGCTGAGCTTTTGATTGATCATGCATGGG
>CAZHPO010000078.1:0-6379 GCA_964534615.1 uncultured Oscillospiraceae bacterium | reverse complement strand
GCAGGACGATGGGGAAGCCGGGCAGCTTCTCGATGATGGCCTCCAGAATGTCGAAACGCAGCTGGGGGTTGGTGCCGGGCTTAAACTTGTAGGCACCGTGGGAAGTACCGATAGCGATAGCCAGGCTGTCACAGCCGGTACGGGCAACGAACTCCTCGACTTCTTCGGGACGGGTGTAATGAGCCTTGTCAGCATCGACGCTGACTTCGTCTTCTACGCCGGCCAGAGCACCCAGCTCAGCCTCGACAACAACGCCGTGGTCGTGAGCGTACTCAACAACGCGCTTGGTGATCTCAATATTCTCCTCGAAGGGCTTGGAAGAAGCGTCGATCATAACGGAGGTGAAGCCGCCGTCAATGCAGGACTTACAGGTTTCGAAGGAATCGCCGTGGTCCAGGTGCAGAGCGATGGGGATTTCGGGGCATTCGATAACAGCAGCCTCCACCAGCTTCACCAGGTAGGTGTGGTTGGCGTAAGCACGGGCACCCTTGGAAACCTGCAGAATCACAGGAGCCTTTTCTTCCTTACAAGCCTCAGTGATAGCCTGAACGATTTCCATGTTGTTGACGTTGAAAGCACCGATGGCGTAGCCGCCGTCGTAGGCTTTCTTAAACATCTCGGTAGTAGTTACAAGAGCCATTGGAATCAATCCTTTCTATTATAGCGGCAGAAACCGCATGAATTTAATTGTATTATAGCATATTTTTTCTATATTTCAATATTTTTTTGAAACAAGTGCCTTTGTCAGAATGAGAAAAATATGGGATTAATTTGAAAAAAATTGTTCACTTTATCAGTAAAATACCTATTTACCTTTAAATAAAAATAGAGTATAATGTATCTGAGATCTTATAAATAAAATAACGAAGGAGTTTTTTTAGATGAAAAAATCACCTCTTCAGATCGCAAGATACCAGTATAACCCCAAATTGCCGGGTATGCTCAGAAATGGTATCTCCGAAATTTCCGTAAAGAACGGCGGTGCAACAGAGTCTGTTGCAGATCAGGAAAAGATCAAGGCACTTTTCCCCAATACCTATGGTAAGAACGAGATCACTTTTGAAAAGGGGCAGA
Source organism: uncultured Oscillospiraceae bacterium (assembly GCA_964534615.1). GTDB lineage: Bacteria > Bacillota > Clostridia > Oscillospirales > Oscillospiraceae > Faecousia. The sequence continues at coordinate 5,305 of CAZHPO010000078.1, read as the reverse complement.
ACACTTCTGTTGCCAAAAAGCAGGTGGTGGGCGTTATCCTTTCCGGCGGACAGGCACCCGGTGGCCACAATGTTATCTGTGGCCTGTACGATGCACTGAAAGCTACCGATCAGGAAAACGTACTGTACGGCTTTAAGGGCGGTCCCAGTGGCCTGTTGGAAGATGACTACATTATCTTTGACGATGCGTATATCAATGAGTACCGTAACACCGGCGGATTTGATATCATTGGTTCCGGCAGAACCAAGCTGGAGACCCAGGAGCAGTTCGCTGTTGCAGCAGAGGTCTGCAAGAAGCATGGCATTACGGCTATCGTCATTATCGGTGGCGACGATTCCAACACCAATGCTGCTTGCCTGGCTGAATACTTTGCTGCCAACAACACTGGCGTGCAGGTCATCGGTTGCCCCAAGACCATTGACGGCGACTTGAAGAACGAGGACATTGAATGTTCTTTTGGTTTTGACACCGCTACCAAGACCTACTCCGAGATCATTGGTAACATTGAGCGTGATGCCAACTCTGCCAAGAAATACTGGCACTTTGTCAAGGTCATGGGCCGTTCTGCTTCTCATGTGGCTCTGGAGTGCGCTTTGGAAACCCAGCCCAACATCTGCCTGATCGGTGAGGAAGTGGCAGCCAAGAAGATGAGCCTGGCACAACTGGCTGACTATATTGCTGACTCCGTGGCAAACCGTGCAGCAAAGGGTTGGAATTTCGGCGTGGCCATTATCCCTGAGGGTATCGTGGAGTTTGTACCTGAGTTCTCCGTTCTGATCGCTGAGATCAACGAGTTGCTGGCTGGCGAGAAGACTGCCGAGTTTAACGCACTGCCCAGCTGGAAAGAAAAGTACGCTTTCATTGAAAATGGTCTGACAAAGGACTCCATGGCTGTGTTTGCCATCCTGCCTGAGAATATTCAGCAGCAGCTGTTCCTGGAGCGGGACCCCCACGGCAACGTGCAGGTTTCTCTGATCGAGTCCGAGAAACTGTTCTCCGCTCTGGTCAAGGCAAATCTGGCTGCCCGGAAGAAGGCTGGTACTTACAACGGCAAGTTCTCTGCCTTGCATCACTTCCTGGGCTATGAAGGCCGCTGCGCTTTCCCCTCCAACTTCGATGCGGACTACTGCTACTCCCTGGGCTACAATGCTTTCATGTTGATCCAGTATGGTTATACTGGTTATTTGTCCAAGGTATCCAATCTGTCCAAACCCGCTGAGGAGTGGGTGGCAGGCGGTATGCCTATTACCAAGATGATGAACATCGAGCGCAGAAACGGCTCTGACAAGCCTGTTATCCGTAAGGCTCTGGTTGAGCTGGACGGCAAGCCCTTCCGGTATTTTGCTGAGCGCAGAGCTGAGTGGGCAGTTGAAACCTGCTACACCTATCCCGGTGCAATCCAGTATTTTGGACCCAGCGAGGTTTGCGACCTGACCACCAGAACCCTGGCTCTGGAAAAGGCTTAATTGCATAGACAAAATTGCCTGTCCCCATGGGGACAGGCAATTTTTGCTGAAATCAATTATACATCCAGATAGCCGCACAGGACTTTCAGTGTATTCAATACGCCGTCGATATGGCTTCGCTCGTAGCCGTGGCTGGCATAAACGCCTGCGCCGATGAGACCGTGGCGAATGTCGTTACCGGCACGCAAGGTAGCTTCCACATCGGAACCGTAGAAGGGGTAAACATCCACGGCATAATCTGCTTCAGTCTTCTTTGCGGCTTCAATCAGTTTTCCGACGACGTCGTAGCTGTAAGGGCCGCCGGAGTCTTTGGCACAGATGGAAACTTGCTTCTCGGTGCATTGCAGGCCGTTACCAACGCATCCCATGTCAACAGAAATGGCTTCCGTAACGCCGTTAGGAACGGATGCAGAGCCACCGTGTCCCACTTCTTCATAGACAGTTACGTGAACGTAGACTTGGCGAGCGGGTGCAATGTTGTTGTCACTGAGGTATTTGGCAAAGCCCAGAAGAATACCGACACTGAGCTTGTCATCCAGAAAACGGCTCTTTAAATAACCGGAAGCAGTTCGACGGGTACGTGTTTCAAAGCAGACGATATCACCGACTTCGATGCCCAGTTCCCGTGTTTCCTTAGCGGAGGAAACGTCTTCATCCAGCACGATCTCTACGGTATCCCACTTGCGAGTGGTAGAGGAATAGTCACCGTTGACATGGACAGAAGCGTTGCACAGCTGGCAGGTACCATCGATTATTTTGCCGCTGCGTGTATAAATGCGTACGTTTTCGGCTTCTGCATTGTTGGGGTTCATACCACCAAGGGGGGTCAGTTTCAGCCGGCCATTGCCTTTGATTTCAGCGACCATGGCACCAAGGGTGTCTGCATGTGCTTCCAATAGCAGGCCATCATTCTTGTTTTGACCGCCCAGATCTACCAGGACACCACCTTTGGTGGTGATTTTGGCATAGAAGCCCAGATTTTCAAAGGCATTGCGCACCCAGGTGGCTGCTTTCTCGGTATAACCGGAGGGAGAATCAATGGCCAGAAGTCCGGCGGTCATGTCCCAGGCGTAGTCAGCATAGTTGCGTTCAATCATGTTTTATTCTCCTATCAACAAATATTTCCAAAGTGCAAAAATCTCCCGGATGGTGTGACCGATGCGATCGGCTGTGCCCGTGGTGGGAGCTGCCACATAAATCGCTTCCAGACCGTGATCTTTTGCCATGAGGCTGGCTCGGAACAGGTGAAAATCATTGGAAAGGATACCAACATGGCTGGGTTCTGAGCCAGTTTTTTCCTCAATAACTTTCAGTGCGTTGGTAAAGTTTTCCGAAGTGCAGGTAGACTGATCTTCCATCCAGATTCGATCTGCGGAAATACCCATGTCGGTCAGTGCATTAAAAATACACTGTGCCTCAGAAATATTCTCGGCATCAGCCATGCCTCCAGAGGCAATGCAGATGGTTTTGGGATGATCGATCAGATAGTCGTATGCAGTGTTGATCCGATCTTGCAGAGCGGGGGAAGGCTCGGAATTTTCAACCTTGCAGCCAAGTACGATCAAATAGTTGCAGGGCAGTTCCGGCTGGCTTTCAACGCCTAGCTTGATGGGAATCAGGGTGATCAGCATGGCAATCAGCACGATGACCAACAGGATGTACAGGGGCGTGCGAATGATTTTCCAGATGGCTTTTCTGACACAGCGGATCAGGAAACATAGGCCAAAAATACCGCCAAAAACGAAACAGATGATATCCAGAGGCAGCATTTGGGAAGTGATCCGCAGATATGCACCCAGAACCAGGAATGCAATGGATAAAATGAGCATATAAACACCTCCAACGAAACCAATTGTAGCATATTATCTGAAAGAAAACAAGCCGTTCCTTTGGGAACGGCTTGTATTTTTTAGATATCCTTGCTCTTGGAGGCGATTTCGCTCTGGCATTTTGTCATAAATACATCCATGGTCATTGCGCCCAGATCTTCACCGGTACGGGTACGGACGGAAACGGTGTTGTTTTCCATGTCCCGGTCACCGACTACCAGCATATAGGGGATCTTTTGCATCTGAGCTTCACGAATCTTGTAGCCCAGCTTTTCGCTGCGTAGGTCGGCTTCGCTGCGCATATTGGCATCGTTCAGCTTCTCATTCAGTGCCTTGGCATATTCGTGGGCACGGTCGGTAACGGGCAGAACTTTTACCTGCACAGGTGCCAGCCACAGGGGGAAGGCGCCAGCAAAGTGCTCGGTGATGACGCCGATGAAACGCTCGATAGAACCCAGAACCACACGGTGAATCATAACAGGACGATGCTTCAGACCATCTTCACCGACATATTCCAGCTCAAAACGCTCCGGCAGTTGCATATCCAACTGGATGGTGCCGCACTGCCAGGTTCTGCCCAGAGAGTCTGCTAGATGGAAGTCCAGTTTGGGACCATAGAATGCGCCGTCGCCCTCATTGATAATATAGCTCTTGCCCATTTCTTCCACAGCGGCTTTCAGAGTTTCGGTGGCGAAGTCCCAATCCTTCTCATCACCCATGTGGTCTTCGGGCATGGTGGAGACCTCAATTTGGTAGCTCAGACCGAATACGGAGTATACTTCGTCAAAGAGCTTGACAACACTCTTGATCTCATCTTTCATCTGATCCCAGGTCATAAAGATGTGGGCATCGTCCTGGGTGAAGCAACGAACACGGAACAGACCGTGCAGGGCACCACTGAGCTCGTGACGGTGAACCAAACCCAGTTCGCCAACACGCAGGGGCAGGTCGCGGTAGGAGTGGGGCTCAGAAGCATACACCAGCATGCCGCCGGGACAGTTCATAGGCTTGATAGCGAAATCTACATCGTCGATGACGGTGGTGTACATATTGTTCTTGTAGTGTCCCCAGTGACCGGAACGCTCCCACAGCTGACGGTTCATCATCATGGGAGTGGAAACTTCCACATAGCCATACTTCTTGTGAACCTGACGCCAGTAGTCGATCAGGGTGTTACGCAGCACCATACCCTTGGGCAGGAAGAAGGGGAATCCAGGGCCTTCATCACGGAGCATGAACAGTCCCAGCTCCTTGCCCAGTTTCCGGTGGTCACGCTTCTTGGCTTCTTCGATACGAGTCAAATAAGCATCCAGTTCTTCCTTGGTGGGGAAGCCCACACCGTAGATTCGTTGCAGCATTTTGCGGTTGGAGTCGCCACGCCAGTATGCGCCGCAGGAAGTGGTCAGCTTGAAACCATTGTGCTTCACACGGCCGGTATGATCCAGGTGAGGACCGGCGCACAAGTCGGTATATTCGCCCTGGGTGTAGAAAGAAAGCTCTGCATCTTCGGGCAGATCTTCGATCAGCTCACGCTTATAAGGCTCGTTGTGTTCGTCAGCCCAGGCCAGAGCATCGGCTCTGTTCTTTACGGAACGTTCCAGACGCAGACGCTCCTTGCAGATCTTCTTCATTTCGGCCTCGATTTTTTCCAGGTGTTCCGGACCGAATGTGAAAGGTGCATCAAAGTCATAGTACCAGCCCTCGTCGATGGCGGGGCCAATGGCCAGCTGGACTTCCGGCCACAGGCGCTTCACAGCTTGAGCCATGATGTGGGCACTGGTGTGCCAATAGGTCTTGCGGTATTCGGGGTTTTCAAAGGTGTACAGATTTTCTTCGGACATGATGTTTTCCTCCTTTTAGATTTGGGGAGAAAGGTATAAAAATACCCACCCCCTGAACAATCAGGGGTGGGATACAAATGTATTCCACGGTTCCACCCTGGTTACGGCTTAAAAGCCGTCACTCATTGACGCTTTAACGGGCGCACCCGGCGAGGCATTTCCGCACTCA
>CAZHPO010000077.1:0-6393 GCA_964534615.1 uncultured Oscillospiraceae bacterium | reverse complement strand
CTCCTGTGCGCCGAGCTCTACGACCTGTTCCCGTTCCTGCTCCATCTGGTCTGTCTTTTTGTTTTTTCCCATCATTTCCCTCCTGTGCCTTTTCTCATAGGATAACCATATTTTACAGGAATATTCCCACTTGAAATTGTAGCTTTGGTGTCATATAATAAAGAAAAATCGAAAGGAAATGATGTTATGTTTGAATACAAAACTTCCGGCACCTGCTCTCAGCGCATTTTATTTGATATCGAAGATGGTAAAGTAAAAAATGTCCAGTTTATCGGCGGTTGTAACGGCAATCTGAAAGGCATCGGCTCTCTGGTAGAAGGCATGGATGTGGATACCGTGATCGCTCGTCTGGAAGGAACCACCTGCGGTATGAAGTCTACTTCCTGCCCTGATCAGCTTGCTCGTGCTTTAAAGCAGGCTAAAAACGCTTAATTCAGAAAACAGAAATCGGCGCTTCCGGAAGGAAGCGCCAATTTTATTCTTCACCTTTTTGTTGCTTGCAAATATGGCGATAATAGAGAATGCCAACACCGGTCAATACAACCATGATCCCTACCATAACTGCGGTTAAAATATAATTGCCTTTTCCTGCCGCTGCGCCGGTAGCCGTAGAGGTTACAAGAGATGGTATACGGCCTATGGTCACGATCAGCAGCCATTTTCCCGTAGTCAAAGGTGTCAGTCCGGCAAAATAACTTAAAAAATCCTTTGGCGTTCCCGGCAGTAACATCAATATAAATGCCAACGTTTCAGACTTTTTAGGATCTTTTAAGAAGGAGAAACCTTTGATCTTCTCCGGCGCAAAAAATACCTCCACCAATTTAACGCCAAAACGTTTTACCAGCACAAAAACGATCCAGCTGCCAATGACCATGCCGCCAAGAGTAAGTAATGTACCTTCCAAAAATCCAAAGGCATAACCAGCTGCCAGTTCTATGGGCTCTCCGGGAATAAAGGCTACAACCACCTGTAGCACCACCATACCCACAAATATTACTCTGCCCCAAACACCATGGGAATCCACCAGTGCCTGAAATTGTGCAGGATCCTTTACCAGGCGGATCATTGGCACGCCAATAAAATAGCCTACAGCTCCGGAAAATACAATAAAAATTGCCACGGCTATCGCTGTAACGATCTTTTTATGCTTCTGTGTCATATTCCCCACCCCTTTTTTCAGTCTACGGATGCGTGTTTGGAACAAAAATAGTATAACACGGCTTTGTGGAAATAGATATATATTTTTTATTAATTTTTCAAAAATATCAAGTTTTAAGCCCCCAAAAGCAACTGCTTTTGGGGGCATTCCTTCCATACGGCTTTTTATCAGGATGTAAACTGGCTGTTATTTGCTTTTTCCAACAGACGATTCCACATTTTTCTGAGAAAAGATGGCACATTAGCTGGGGACGCAACTTCTTCCATCGGCTCATCCAGCACCCAGGGAAGTTCCATTACTCCAATAGAAATATAAAAAACAGGGTCAGGCATTGGATGGTTAATGTTACTTTCCACCTCAACTGATACAGTCAAGCCATCGATAGAAACGGGTCGTTTCCCCTGGCGAATGATGGATCCAGCAACAACATATTCCGCTTCATAAAGCGTTGGTTCATATGGAAACAACGCATCCGGAGCTTCGATTTCCACGCCAAATTGTTTTAGAAATGGGCGTAAATTCGTGTATTTCCCATCTATGGAAGCGTAATAGTTTCTGCAATATCCGCAGGTACAGTGTTCTTCCAGCTCCTGCCGGGAATGGTTTCCAGTGGTCTCAAAATCGACTTCAAATTCCCAGTCATCAATTTTCAGAATCATGATTTATTCCTTCACCGCAGACAAGATCATGCGCACCAGTTCATCCTTGCCTGTTCCCTTCTCTGCGGAAAACGGAATGACGATGCAATCTTCCGGCAGCTCCAGATCTTCCCGGATAGTCGCCAGATTAGGCTCAATTTCGCTCTTTTTCAGCTTATCCAGTTTGTTTGCCACAACCACAAAGGGGCAACCGCTCTGGATAAACCAGGAAGCCATGGTAATATCGTTATTGGTGGGCGCATGGCGTGAATCCACGATCAGAACCCCCAAGTCGATCCGACCGGCAGCAAAGTAATCTTCCATCAACTTGCCCCAGCGATCCTTTTCAGACTGAGACACCTTTGCATAGCCATATCCGGGTAAATCCACAAAATAGGCTTTTTTATCAATGGTAAAATAGTTGACATGGATTGTTTTTCCCGGCTTATCTCCCACTCTGGCAAAATTCTTCCGGTTTAAAATACGATTGATAACCGAAGATTTTCCCACGTTCGACTTTCCTGCAAAAGCGATCTCAGGTAATCGATTTTTGGGGAAATCCTTGGGTGCCGCCGCAGAGATCAAAAATTCCACATTGTTAAAGTTCATATCGTTACCTCACTGCCGAATGCTGGGCTTGCGGTTCTTTTGCTTCAGATCTCCTGGAATTTCCGGAAGGATCGCACCAGCGGCAGCACCGGATTGAACCAGCGCTGTTTCCAAAACCGTATCCATGGTTCTTGCTGCCACAAACTGCAAACTGTTACGTACAGTCTGATCGATTTCCTCCAAATCAGGTAAATTGTCCTGAGGAATAATGACTGTCGAAACTCCATGGCGAAGGGCGGCCATGGTTTTCTCCTTCAAACCGCCGATCTGCATTACCCGGCCACGGAGAGAGATCTCACCTGTCATCGCCACGTCCCGGCGAACAGGTATTCCTGTCAAAGCCGACACGATGGCAGTACAGACGGTAACACCGGCCGAAGGACCGTCCTTCGGCACAGCCCCCTCAGGGAAATGAACATGGATATCCTTTGTCTTATAGAAATCAGGTGCAATGGCAAGCTGTGCTGCATTGGCTCGGATATAACTGAGTGCTGCGTGGGCAGATTCTTTCATTACATCCCCCAGATTACCGGTCAGTTCCAACTTACCGGAACCATCCATCACATTGACTTCCACTTCCAGTGTTTCGCCGCCAACACTGGTCCAGGCAAGGCCGGTCACCAGACCCACTTCATCTCTGGAAGGCATTCGATCCGGCAGAAATCTCCGAATTCCCAAAAATTGCTCCAGATTTCCGCCGTTGATGCTGACCTTCTTCACATCTGCGCTCAAAAGTTGCATATCCGCCTTACGGCAAATAGATGCAATACTACGTTCCAAATTACGGACACCAGATTCTCTGGTGTAGCAACGGATGATCTCTCGAATGGCATCATCGGAAACTTTCAGCTGTGTCTTCTTAATTCCATGTTTTGCCATTTGCTTGGGCAGCAAATGATTTTTGGCGATCATCAGCTTTTCTTCATCCGTATACGATCCCAGTTCGATGACCTCCATACGATCAAGCAAGGGTCTGGGCACAGTATCCAGTGTATTGGCTGTCGTGATGAACATCACTTCACTCAGATCAAAGGGAATTTCCAAATAGTGATCCCGATAGGTTTTATTCTGTTCTGCATCCAGCACTTCCAGCAGCGCTGCGCTGGGGTCTCCCCTATGGTCTGAACCCAACTTGTCGATCTCATCCAGCAGCAGAAGCGGGTTGCAGCTCTTAGCTTCCCCCATCGCCGCCATGATTCGGCCAGGCATCGCACCTACATAGGTCTTTCGATGTCCACGGATATCCGCTTCATCATGTACACCGCCCAAGGATATACGCGCCATATTTCGATTTAAGCTTCTGGCAATGGAATAGGCTATGGACGTCTTGCCCACACCGGGAGGTCCCACAAGGCACAATATCTGAGGCGGCATTTCCGGAGCCATCTGCCGGACAGCGATTGTCTCCAGAATACGTTCTTTTACTTTTTCCATGCCATAATGGTCTTTTTCCAGAACTTTTTTGACCTGATCCACATCCACTTTTTCCTTGGTTTTTACATTCCAAGGCAATTCCAGTACAACATCCAGATAGTTGCGCAGGACCGAAGCTTCCGCAGAGCCAAATGGTTGTTTACGCAGACGGTCTACATCTTTCAGCAATTTCTTTTCGCTGTCCTGATCAAGTCCAATGCCTTTAATCTTTTCTCGATATTCGTCAAATTCAGCCTGCTCATCGCCCTCACCCAGTTCCTCACGAATCACACGCATTTGCTCACGCAGATAATACTCTTTCTGATTCTGGTCAATGTTTGCGTGGGTTTTTTCCTGGATCTCCGCTTCCAGCTGCAACATTTCCACTTCCCGATGAAGCAGTTTCATTGCCTGTTCAATTCGGCGAACAGGATTGAGTTGACACAGGATCTTTGCCTTATCCCGGTAATCCATGCCGGAATTTTGAGCAATGGAGTCCGCAATAAAACCTACATTATTACTTGCTAACATCCGCAGCTGTACCGCCTGAGCAGGCTGCTCTGCCAACTCGCAATAGATGCCATAAAGCACATTCGCCTCTCGACACAATGCCTGATTGCGAGCAGAATCCGCCGTATCGGGTTCAGGAATGGCTTCAACCAAACCGGAGAAATAAGGTTCTGTCTGCTCCATTTCCGTCACTTGTCCACGGCACAGGCCATTGACCAGGACACGCAGAGTCTCACCTTGGGTTTTCAGAACCTGTTTCACTTTTACAACCGTACCGACCGGGTAAAGACCGGTGGGCTTGGGATCATCAACTGTCAGATCTTTTTGCGGGATCAAGATCAAATGTTGATCTGCTTTCATTGCTACTTCCAGCGCTTTCAACGACCGGGGGCGTCCAATATCAAAATGAACCGTCTGATCGGGAAAAACCGTCAGCCCACGCAGAGCCAATACCGGAAGCACCCCAGAAATCAGTTTCTCGTTCATACTTTCACCTACTTTCGTAATACCAAGAAAAGGGGTAGTTGCCTACCCCCTTCCAAAACGCTTATTTTGTGCCCAACGGCAAGCGCAGAGTCTGCTCATCACGAATGATGATCGGCTCCATACCATCAATTGTCTGGGCGGTAATTATGACCTTGCGAATAGAAAGGTCAGAAGGAATGCGGAACATAATGTCCGTCATCACTTTTTCCATAACTGCACGCAGGCCACGGGCACCGATCTGACGATCAAGAGCCTTTTGCGCCACAGCCTCCAGTGCCTCGTCCCGGATCTCCAGCTCCACATTATCCAAAGCCAGCAGCTCGGTATACTGCTTGACCAGCGCATTCTTGGGCTCTTTCAAAATCCGAACCAAATCCTGCTTTTTCAGACTATCCATGGTAGTGATCACAGGAAGACGGCCAACCAATTCGGGAATAATGCCGAACTTCAAAAGGTCATGGGGCTGCACCTGAGAGAATATCTTGCCTATATCCCGTTTCTTTTTGCTCTCGATCGGCGCGCCAAAGCCCAGGCCGGATTTCTCCGTGCGGCTTTCAATGATCTTATCCAGGCCATCAAAAGCGCCACCGCAAATAAACAGGATATTGGATGTATCCATTTGGATCAATTCCTGCTGCGGATGCTTTCTGCCCCCCTGGGGCGGCACCCCAGCCACAGTACCTTCCAAAATCTTCAGCAGGGCCTGCTGTACACCTTCGCCGGATACATCCCGTGTAATGGAGGTATTTTCGCTCTTTCGGGCGATTTTATCCATTTCGTCAATGTAGATAATGCCGTGTTCGGCAGCATCCACATCAAAATCCGCTGCCTGAAGCAGACGCACCAGAATGTTCTCCACATCGTCACCGACATAGCCGGCTTCTGTTAATGTGGTTGCATCAGCAATGGCGAAAGGCACGTTCAAGATCTTTGCCAAGGTCTGGGCAAAGAGAGTCTTGCCGGAGCCTGTGGGTCCAATGAGCAGAATGTTGCTCTTTTGAAGCTCCACATCGGAATCCTGAGCCAGATAAATACGCTTATAATGATTATAGACTGCCACAGAAAGGGCGATTTTGGCCTCATCTTGGCCAATAATATACCCATCCATGTACTGTTTGATTTCCATGGGTGTAGGCAGTTTTTCCGGCGGTGCAACTGCGGCGTTGTCCTCCTGAAGCAAGTCGCAACAGGTCTGAACACAATCACTGCAAATATACACGCCCGGTCCGGCGATCAGCCGAACCTGAGACTCCCCTCTGCCGCAGAAACTGCAGCAAATGGGGTTGTCTTGATTTGTAGCCATATGCTATTACCGCCTTTCGGTAAATCAGTGGCGCTCGATCACACGGTCGATCAGGCCAAACTCCAGTGCTTCCTGTGCAGTCATAAAGTTGTCACGCTCACAAGCTGCTGTAACTTCTTCCACAGTCTTACCGGTATTTTCAGCCATGATATGATTCATCCGCTCTTTAATGGTCTGCAGGCGTTTCATATGGATGGCCATATCTGTGATCTGACCCTGCGTGCCCGCAGAGGGCTGGTGGATCATGATCTCAGCATTGGGCAATGCCATACGTT
>CAZHPO010000076.1:0-6504 GCA_964534615.1 uncultured Oscillospiraceae bacterium | reverse complement strand
TTGACAGCACCGCCGTTCAGAACGTCCAGATTGTTTACGCCCTTGGCGATCCAGTAAGGTGCGCTGAGCAGCTGCTTCTGCAGTTCCTTATCCACCTTAGTGGTCAGCGTGTAGTCCACACTGACATCGTAGGCGTTACCGGCATACTTGAATGTGCCCTTGCCCTTTTCCAGGTTAATGGTTTCCACCGCCTCACCGTCTACCAGGATCTCGGCAGTGGTGCCAGGCATCCATACATTGCCATTGGCATCTTTATAATTCTTCACCGTAACAGTTTTGTTCTCGGTGTCCACGGTTACAAGGCCGCTTTCATTGGCAGCAGGTGCCTTGTATGTGATTGTATCACCTGTTAGATAGCCAGACTTCAGGATGTTCAGCTCCCAAGCTTTCAAGCTGTCTTTGTAGGTGTTTGCCACGACTTCGCCCGCAGACATGGACGGCAGCTCACTCTCCACAGCACGGACCAGACCAACCAGGCCGTTCTGCACCAGAGAGAACGTCATCACAACAGCAAGCAACATGGCAATACAACGTTTGGTGTGTTTCCATTGCTTCATACATTCTCTTCCCCTTTTTTGGATTATTTTGCCGAACATTGATATAACTATGCGAAAGAATACTGCAACCGTTCCTGTACCATCGCCGGACACAAATCACAGCACAGGGCACCTTTTGCAGCACTACTTATACGCCTGTATTATAGACTATAAAGCGCCAATTGTCAACAAATTACGTTTTCTTTCGTTGGCAGTGCAATCGCAACAATAATCGCACTATTTTCACATGTATTTCTTCGCTCTCCTGTGTTTTCATCCTAAAAACCGGATTTTTTGGACTTTTCTTTTTTTTTTTTTGCATTTTGCACAAATTTTATCTTGTTTCTTATATTTTTCCCCTTTGAATGGCTTGTTTTCCCCTCTCTCAACGCCATTCCCCACCACAAGCGCACATTTTTCTACAATGGCATCTGGACGATACTATATTATAATGTATCAAAGCAGGTCGTACAAAAACGTACGACCTGCTTTGATCTGATCTGCTGCAATTGTTTTACAACAATTCCAAGATCTGCTGCATGTTTTTCTTTCCAAAGACGATTTTCTCATCATTGATGACCATACACGGTACGCTCATAACATTGTAACGCTGGCGCAGCGCTTCAAAATGGCGAATATCATAAACCTCTGCCGTCACCTTGGAATTATCCGCTGCGATCCGCTGTGCCGCCTTTACAAGTTCCGGGCACAGGGTACACGACAGTGTCACCAGGATCTTGATGTCCACCGGATCCGAAATTTCTGCGATCCGCTCGGCAATCTGTCGATCTATCTTCTGACCGGGACCGGCCAAATTGTACAGTCCCAGCACGAAGGACGTAAACTCATGGCCACCGGGGACTCCATGAAATGCCAGCCCTGTCTGGGTTCCGTCCTCCCGGCACGCCCGGACATAAGGCGCAGATGGATCCGGAGAACCTCTTTCCACCACCTGCATTTTCAGCTTCTGCGTCATTTTTACAAGGGTTCCGGTAAAATTTTCCAACTCCGCTGAGATCGGACGTTCATCCAGATACAGCTTCAAAAGCAACGGGGTTTCCATTCGATCAAAGATCTGCTCCAATTGCTGCTTCATTTGCCCATCAAAAAGATCATCCTGCTCTGCGATGGCAGGTGCAGGTTCCGGTCGAATTCCGGTTTTCTCCTGCATTTTTCGGACATATCGTTCCAGCTCCGTTGCCGCCAGCGCACCATCTGCTGTGGCGGTCACCACCTGCCGCAAGGATTTCCGGCATACATCCCCAGCGGCATACACCCCAGCCACGCTGGTTTTCTGTGTGGCATCCGTAATGATATACCCCTGCTCATCACAGTGGATCACGTTGCGTATTTGTTCCGTATCCGGTGCATAGCCAGCAAAAACGAACACGCCAAAATGCTCTCCCTCAGCACTTCTGTATTCTGTCACTTCTCCGGTGACGGTATTTTGATATCTGGCATAGTTGAGTCCATTGTCACCAGATACTTCTTCCAATACCGTATTGGTCAAAACCGTGATCTTTTCATGATTTCTTGCCCGATCTGCCACAGAAGCCGCACAGGAAAAATCCCCTTTGCGAATCAAGATCGTTACATGGCGTGCGAATTTAGTCAAAAAGACACTTTCCTCCGCAGCGGCATAGCCGCCACCTACTACAAATACGTCTTTTCCGGTAAAAAACTCCCCGTCACAGGTAGCGCAGTAGGCTACCCCACGCCCCTTATATGCCTGTTCACCCCGGAAGCCCACGTTTCTGGGACGGGCACCGGTGGCCAGCAGTATTCCGAGACAGCGATAAGTTCCCCCATCGGTACGAACAACTTTTACATCGCCGTCAATGGTAAAATCCAGGGCTTTTTCCAGCAGAAATTCAGCCCCAAAACTTTCCGCCTGCCTGCGCATGGTATCCGTCAGTTCCCTGCCGCTGATCCTTTCGACCCCCGGATAGTTGACCACTTCCTCCGTTATGGCAATTTGACCGCCGAATTGGTCTTTTTCTAACACCAAACAGCGAAATCTTGCACGTGCCAGATACAGCGCAGCCGTCAACCCCGCAGGGCCGCCGCCCACCACGATCACATCATAAATTCCATCCATTACAGCTGCCCGACCAGATCCAAACTGGGTTTTAAGGTCTGGTCACCCGGCTTCCACTTAGCAGGACACACCTGATCTCCATGGGCATAGACGAACTGACACGCCTGCACCTTGCGCAGCAGTTCCTCAGCATTTCTGCCTACATTTCCAGCTGTGACTTCATAGCCCACGATCCGCCCCTCCGGGTCGATAATGAACGTTCCCCGTTCCGCCATGCCATCGGCATCGATCAGAACCTGAAAATCTCTGCAAATGGTATGGGTAGGGTCGGCAAGCATCGGGAATTGGATCTTTTTGATGCGGTCAGATGCATCATGCCAGGCTTTGTGGACAAAGTGGGTATCCGTAGACACGGAATAAACCTCACAACCAATGGCCTGAAACTGCTCATACTTGTCTGCCAGATCCTCCAACTCCGTCGGGCAAACAAAGGTAAAGTCCGCCGGATAAAAGAAAAATACGCTCCATTTACCGATCACATCTTTTTTGGCAATGCTTTTAAACTGGTTTTCATGGAAAGCATCGGTGCGAAAGTCCGATACCTCCTTGTTGATCATTGACATTGTTTTATTCCTCCCCGATTTTTTGTCACAAAGGCAGTGTGTCCGATATGCCGTAAATAATACATGCTATGATGGGCATACTAAGCGCAAAGGAAGTGGTAAATTGATGCAAAACACCGGCTATAAAAAAGGATTTATACCATATGCTCTATCTGCTTTTTTGATCGGCATTGTCGGCGGTTTTTCTACTGTGCTGGGGCCGGCATTTGTGCAGGATATCGGGATTGCCTACAACAATACCACCTGGACTGCGCTTGCCCAGGCGATATCCACCGCCGCCTGTGCGCCGATATTGGGAAAATTGGGAGATGCGATTGGACGCAGAACCACCTTGCTCCTGGGGCTCGGGGTCTTCACTCTGGGAAATCTGCTTACCGCTCTGGCTTCTTCCCTCCCTTTCATGCTGCTGGCTCGTTTTGTTGTCGGCATCGGAACAGCGGCCATCAGCCCGGTGATCATGGCCTATATCATTACGGAATTTCCGGAAAATGCAGTAGCGAAAGGCTTTTCGGTTTATATGCTGATATCCAGTGCTTCCGTCATCTTCGGCCCAACTCTGGGCAGTCTGATGATCTCCCGTTTCGGCTGGCGGAATATGATCCTTTTTTGCGTGGGGATCTGTGCCGTTATTCTTCTGGTTTGCTGGATTTTGGGAGAAAAAGTCCACCACAAATATAAAAAAATGACCGATTTTGACCGACTTGGCAGTTTTTTGGTTCTGATTTTTTTCGGTCTTTTACTGTGCGTTCCATCTTTGGGGCAAATTTACGGCTGGTTTTCTGCCCCCTTTCTGCTGGTGTTGATCGTTGATTTGATTGCCCTCTGGGGACTGATCCTTGCGCAGAAGCGGAGCCATAACCCCATTCTTTCCGGTGCGCTTCTCAAACGTCCCAGTTTTATTCTGAGCATACTGGCACTTTTCCTGACCCAAGGGCTCATGCAGGCCAACATGACCAACCTCATCGTATTCGTCAATTATACACAACCGGAAAACAGTGTGATCTCCGGCTATGCAATTTCCGTAATGTACCTTGGAATGTCTCTGGGTTCCATTCTTCTGGGACCATTGGCCGATCGTTTTCAACCAAAATTTGTGTTGCTGGCCTCCTTTCTTCTGACCGCCCTGGGCTGTGGCAGTCTGTTCTTATTTTCCGGAAGTACGCCCCTGGCTCTATTGATGGCATCTTTGGGAACCCTCGGCTTTGGTCTGGGTGGAAATGGTACCATTTTCATGAAAGTGGCTCTATCCGGTGTGTCCTCCGGCCAGGCAGGTGCCGGAACCGGAACCTTCGGCCTTTTCCGGGATTTGTCTGCTCCGTTCGGCGTTTCCGTGTTCGTCCCCCTTTTCACCAACCAGATCACCGCCGAAACCGCTGCCGGTGCCAGTCCGATCCACGCCGCCGTCAGTGCCATCCATTTTTTAGCACTGACAGAGATTCTATGCGTCGGGCTGGGCATCATTGTGATCCTTTTCCTGCCCAAAATCAGAACTATCAAAGGAGAATCATTATGAGATTGCAGAACAAAGTTGTGCTTGTCACCGCTGCCACCCGTGGCATTGGCCTTGCCATTGTAAAACAATGCGCCAAAGAAGGAGCCCGTGTTTATATGGCCGCCCGAAATATGGAGCGTGCAAGGGAGATTGCCTTTTCCCTTTCAAGAGAAGGCATGGATATCAAGTGTGTTTTCAATGATGCTACACAACCGGAGACCTGTTCCTCCATGGTGGAACAGGTTATCAACGATGCCGGTCATGTAGATGTGCTGGTCAATAATTTCGGAACCTCTGACCCCAGTAAAGATCTGGACATCGCACAAACCGATGCAGATGTTTTTCTCAATACCGTCACCTTGAACCTGCAAAGTGTGTTTTTGGCTAGTCAGGCTTTTATCCGGCATGTCGCCGGCACCGGAGGCAGTATCATCAACATTTCCTCTGTCAGCGGTGCTGTTGCTGATATCTCTCAAGTGGCTTATGGCACCAGCAAAGCGGCCATCAACCACCTGACCCGGCTGATCGCTGTTCAGGAGGCAAAACAAAATATCCGTTGCAACGCTGTTCTTCCGGGCATGACCGCCACAGAAGCGGTCGAAAAAAACCTTTCTCCCGGATTTCGTGATTTGTTTTTGAAGCACACACCCCTTGGCAGGATGGCTTTCCCGGAAGAAATCGCTTCTGCTGTGGTGTATTTGGCCAGTGATGAAAGTGCCTATACCACCGGCCAAATTTTGACCGTTTCTGGGGGGTTTGGCTTGGCAACCCCTATTTATGGTGATTTGACCGAGCCTCGTTCCCATCGATAAGCAGAAACAATGGGCCAGTTGGTGCAAAAAAGGTAGACAACAGGAAGTATTTCCATGTGTCTACCTTTTTAATGTTTTATTTGAGGGCTTTGTTTTCTATTTTTCCGCTACAAACAGCAGGTGGTTGGATGCGCCCAGATGCTCCGGCTTTTCGCAGGTATAGTAATGGAAGCGCAGGTATTGGGCAAAACTTTCCTCGTCCATTTCGTTGATCTTTACCTTCATCAGTTCACTGACCCCATCGGATGCCACTTCGTGCAGCACCTTCACCTCCCCTTTTTGGAGCAATGTGCGGCAAGCATCCAGCGTATGAAATACAAAGGGAAAATCGTCGCAGCGGAACGTCTTTTTGTTATAATAACCATTCACAAAATAATCCGGGTGCTCGTTGAACATGGTCAGGATCACCATATCGTTGGCAATGAATGCAGAGAACATCTTGCCACCGGGCTTGCAGACACGCTTGGCTTCCTGAATACACCGCAGCTGATCGCTTTCGCTGTGCAGATGGTACAGCGGCCCCAGCAGCAAGACAATATCAAAGAAATTATCCTCATATCTTGATTTTGTAAAACTAACATTTGGCCATATGTTACTTCTTTTGCAATGTCTTTTTCGGGAGGCTAATTTTGTTACATTTTCTAAACATCCCTTTCTTTTCGACTGTTTTCGTGGTTTTAAATTGTCTGTTTCCCCAAAATTAACACGATCGACACATTTGTACTTGCATCGACTGATTTTGTATGCTATTATGTAATCGCACTTGCAAGCGCACTTGCTAGTGACTTGTCAATCATCTGTTACTGCAACTTACATTTCTGCTGCAAACAGCAAAAGCGGGGCAGTATGATTGCCCCGCTTTCCCATCAATATATCAGTTGTCCTGTGATTGGCAAACCCTCTTCTACCTTTTTGACCGTAGATCGGACGATGTCTTCCGCAATGGCGTGCAAATCCAACGCCATGGTCGCTGCAATGATCTGTTCCCGGCTTTCCTTTTCCA
>CAZHPO010000075.1:2833-6615 GCA_964534615.1 uncultured Oscillospiraceae bacterium | reverse complement strand
CCAGAAAATGACCTGCCAATACTGCGATACCGAGTTTGATTTGGAGGATGTGCTGTCCTTTAACGATAAACTTGCCGAAGAAGAAAAAGAAACCATCGACTGGGAAGAACAGTCGCAAACCAGCTGGAGTGAAGAAGAATCCGGCAATTTGCGGATCTTTAGTTGCCCTTCCTGTTCCGGCGAACTGCTAACCGACGATGTGACCGCCGCAACCTTCTGCCCTTACTGCGGCAACCCCACCATCCTGCCGGGACGACTTTCCGGCGGTTTGAAACCAGATGGTGTCATTCCCTTTCAGATGAGCAAAGATGATGCCAGAGAAGCTTTCCTGCGTCTTTGTAAGGGCAAGCCGTTGCTGCCCAAATTTTTTTCTAATGAACAGCAGGTAGAGAAAATCACCGGCATGTATGTTCCTTTCTGGCTGTACGATTGCGAAAGTGACTTTTATGGCAGCTACCGTGCCACCAGAGTGCGGCATTGGTCTGACTCCCGTTTCAACTACATCAAAACAAGCTACTATCATCTGGTACGCCGTGCCAGTGCTGATTTTGACCGCATTCCCATGGATGGCAGCCGAAAAATGGATGATATTATCATGGAATCCATCGAACCCTATGATTATTCTCAGCTAACTGATTTTGAGACCGCCTATCTTTCCGGCTTCCTTGCAGACAAATACGATGTTGAAGCCACGGAGGGCGAAGGGCGGATCCGTCAGCGAGTCAGCACCTCCATGGATGATCTGATTTCCCCTTCACTCATTGGCTACAATTCCGTCATCCCTAAGGTCAAAAAAATAAACATACACCACAGTAAGGCCAAATACGTACTCCTGCCGGTCTGGATGCTGACCACTCGATATAAAGGCAAGACCTACACTTTCGCCATGAATGGTCAGACCGGAAAGATAACCGGTCAACTTCCCATTTGTCCCAAGCGCAGCTGGGCTTGGTTCGGTGGCGTTGCCGCCGGTGTTGCGGCTTTGACGTTGGCGCTGATGGCGTTGTGCATTTAAGGAGGTAGCGATATGAAAAAACTTATCGTCGCCCTTCTGTGTATCACATGTCTGCTCGGTCTGAGTGTTCCAGCCCTTGCATCCAACGATCTGCCTCTTATCATTGACGAAGCCGGTCTAATATCCGAAAGTGAAAAGGCCATCCTGAATCATCAGGCTCAATCCCTAAAAAATGATTATAACATGGATATTGTCATTTTGACGGTAGACTCTACCAATGGCCGATCCCCCAGACAGTTTGCACAAAACTATTATGACCAAAATCATTATGCTAATGATGGCATTCTGTTGCTGATTTCCATGGAAGAACGGGACTGGTACATCTGCACCACCGGTAAATGTCAGGATATCTTTACCGACTATGGCATTGACCAGTTGGGGGAACAATTTGTAGATCAGCTTTCAGACAAAGCGTATTTTCATGGATTTAAACGCTTCCTGAACGCAATTCCCTCTTACTGTGATGCCTATAACAGCGGTTCTCCCATCGATCGGACACTGGGACTGTCCCACATGATTATCAGTTTGTTGACCGGTGTAGCCATTGGTGGTATTACCATCGCTATTATGCGCAGCGCTATGAACAGTACAAAGCCCCAACATTCCGCTGTTCAATATGTCAAGAATCATACATTCCGAATGTATGGGAATTTCGATATGTACCTCTATTCCCGCGTCACAAAGACCCCCAGACAAACCAATCCCTCCGGACCTCATGGCGGTAATAGCGGCGGTAGCCGCAGCCATAGCGGTGGCGGTGGAAAATTCTAAATAACAAGGAGAGAATCTTATGGGACTTATTAAAGCAGCATTTGGCTCCACCAATGGCGTTTTGGCCGACCAATGGAGAGAGTTTTTCTACTGCGACTCTATGGCCTCCAATGTATTGGTAACCAAAGGTCAAAAACGGACGTCCAAGCGCAGCAGCAATAAAAAAGGCGACGAAAATATTATTTCTAATGGAGCTGTCATCGCTGTCAACGAAGGGCAATGTATGATGATCGTTGAACAGGGTCAGATTGTGGAGTTTTCTGCAGAAGCAGGTGAGTTTACCTGGGATGCCTCCACGGAGTCTACGATCTTCTACGGCGGATTTGGAAAGGGTCTGAAAGGCAGCTGGGAAAACTTGAAACGTCGTTTCACCTTTGGTGCAGATACTGGCAAGGATCAGCGAATTTACTTCTTCAATACAAAGGAACTGGTCGGCAACAAGTACGGTACCCCTACCCCTGTTCCATTCCGTGTGGTGGATCAAAACATCGGTCTGGATATGGATATCTCTATCCGTTGCAACGGCGAATACTCCTATCGTATTTCCGACCCCATGCTGTTCTACAAAAATGTCTGCGGCAACGTATCTGCAAGCTACACACGCGAGCAGCTGGACAGCCAGCTGAAATCCGAGTTTCTGACCGCTTTGCAGCCTGCATTCGCCAAGATCTCCGCCCAGGGTATCCGCTACTCTGCCCTGCCCGGCCATGCCACTGAACTGGCACAGGCCATGAACGAAGCCCTCAGTGCCAAGTGGAGCGATCTGCGTGGTATCAGTGTCGTATCCGTCGGTGTCAACGCCGTCAATGCTTCCGCTGAGGACGAGGCGATGATCAAGAATCTACAGCGTACCGCCGTCTATCGCAACGCAAACATGGCTGGTGCTGCGATTGTGGATGCACAGGCCGAAGCAATGAAAGCCGCCGCCAACAACAAAAACGGTGCCATGATGGGCTTCATGGGCATGGGTATGGCACAGCAGGCAGGCGGTTTAAACGCCAACGCCCTGTTCCAGATGGGGCAGCAGCAAGCAGCTGCCCCCGCCCCTCAATCCGCCCCTGAAAACAGCTGGAAATGCAGCTGTGGTGCTATAAACACCGGGAAATTCTGCACAGAATGTGGTGCTTCCGCCGGTTGGACCTGCTCCTGTGGCAGTGTAAACCGTGGTAAATTCTGTCCCAACTGTGGCGCAAAGAAGCCGGAAAACGAGCCGCTGTATCGCTGTGATAAATGCGGCTGGGAACCGGAAGATCCTAAAAATCCTCCGAAATTCTGCCCCAACTGCGGTGATAGATTCGACGATAACGACATTCAATAAGCAAAAATTCCTCTCCATTTTGGAGAGGAATTTTTTAAAGGGCTCCGGCTTCTGCCGGAGCCCTTTTGTACTCTTAACCCTTGTTTTCGGTCTGAGTGCTGACGTTCACACGAATGATACATTCGTAGGTAACGCTCTCATATTCAGTCCACACCTTGACAAACCCACCGTTTGCCAGATTGGTGGTGATACCGGTAGCGGTGATCTTCACGCCATCCTCGGTCACTTCCATGGTGCAGCACTTGCTAAATTCAGGGCTCTGATGCCACTGCAAATTCTTAACAGGCTCTTTGCTGGTCTTGTCACGCAGAGACAGATTGAAAGTATCATCATCGCCCAGCTTCAGAGTAACATCGCCGCTAAAGCTCCAACCGGTCCACAGTGCGTACTGTGCCTTATCCTGTGCATCGATACCGGAAACACGAACAATACATGTCACCTTCTGCTCACCCAGGGTAGCGGTAACGGTGGTCTTTCCATCTTTCAATGCGGTAACAACACCGGCTTCCACGGAAGCAATGGTCGGATCCTCGCTGCTCCAGGTAATCTCGGAGGGATCCAAGGTACCGTTGTACAGTGTGACGGTTCGATTGTTTGGATTCAGAGTCACATCGGTATAGACCAGCTTCAGTGTCTCATTGGTGCTGCTGGGCTCGCTGGGATCAGTGGTGCCGTCAT
>CAZHPO010000075.1:0-2733 GCA_964534615.1 uncultured Oscillospiraceae bacterium | reverse complement strand
ATCGGTGGGGCTGTCCTGTCCGGGTGCAGTGGTCGTGTCATTCTTGCCACAAGCGGCAAAGCTCATCAGGCACACCAGTGCCATTGCCAGAGCCAGGACTTTTTTCAAGCTGTTGTTCATGGTTTTTTCTCCTTCGTTTTCCTTTGGTCAGTTATTGATAGGAATATTATATATGTTCTTTGCAATAAAAACAATAGGCAAATTGTAAAAATTTTATATTTCCTTTACTTTCCTTTATATCTTTACGGGGTCAAAGTATCCCGACTGCCTTTATCTTTTTTCTCTCTTGCGGCACAGATAAATATCCAGCTTCTCTTTCATATTCTCAGGGATTTTTCGTTCGACCGGGCAACGGGCAGCATTGGCCATACGCTCAGCAAAGGCAGCGATAAAATCAATGTCCTGCTGCATGTGTTCCGCCTTCATAACCGCCATGGTGTCATAGCTATTGTGAATGGTTGCAGTATTTCCCGGTGCAATCCGTGCAAAGGAAACCGCAGGCACTCCCTTATCTGCAAAAGGTGTCGAATCGCTGGAATACACATCCTGATAGGCTTTCATGGCTCTGCCCTGTTCCTGAGCAAAATATTCCAGATAATGTACCAATTTTTCTTCCGTGGTGCAACAGGCAATCAACTTTCCCATAATGCAGCCCACCATATCCAAGTTGATACACAAAACAACATTTTTCAGTTCTTCCTCATGGGCTACACAATACGCCTTAGAGCCAAGCAAGCCACGCTCCTCGCTTCCGCACCAGATAAAACGCAGGCTATAATGATGGGGATGCGACAGAAAATACTCAGCCAATCCTAAAATTCCCACAGAGCCAGACATATTATCATATGCACCCTGGGAAAGAGAGGTTGAATCATAATGGGCAGTAAATACAATGGTTTCTTCCCTTTGACCGGGAATATCCACAATAACATTTCTGGAATTGCCCATGTATTCATCCTGTTCCAAAATGATTTGCGCCATTTTCGCATCTTTTTCAATCAGACGAATGGCTGTTTTGGCATTGATATTTACACCGGGAATTTTCTTTCCCTGGCTGACATGGCCACGCAGTTCCCTCTGGTCAATATCGTAATCTACATAATTTGCATTTCCATCGTAGGTAATGAAACCCACAGCGCCATTTTCCAGCAGATCCTGATACATCCAATAGCCAAGATAGCCGTCGATCATAACGATCTTGCCTTTGCACAGGCTCAGACTATATCCATCAGTGGAGGTCAAATAGTACAGTGGTGCTTCCACATCACCGTTTCCGGCATTCAGATATCCTTTGCAGGTCACTTCCTCACCATCAACAATCAGTTTTGCCTGTTTCATGGTAGCCATCTGTACATCAAAATGCTCAATGGCTGCCGTAAGGCCCAGTTTTGCACACTGGTCACGCAGGTATTCGGCGCAGCGCAATTCCTCATCGCTGCCGCCCATGCGAACGTAGGCAGTATCCTTGAAAATGTCCATGATTTTCTTGTTATCCATGATGATCCTCCTTATTTTTATCTGCCATCAACATATCATACTTTTAGCAAAAAAGCAACAAAAAAGAGACTGCTTAGCAGTCTCTTTTGTCAAAGTAATGTTGTTATAAACCAAATCACAGCCGTTATCATTGCACCACCCAAGGCCCACAGTGGTCCTGATACTGCAACAACTGATCTGCCTCGATGACGTGCCGCCTGACGAGCTTCCCGTAGCAGCATTTCATCCGTAATTCCATTTTCCAATGCATCCTCACGCAAAATGAAAATTGCCTGTTCAAAAAGTTTCCGATCCGGTGACTGAACCACAATCACCTGCCTGGAACTGCCTTTCACCATATAAATCGCCTCCTTGTTTCCATTATGTCCCAAGGAAGATTTTTCATTCAGAAAATGCCTATAAACTACAGGCAAGCCTTACTTTTCTCGGTGAATATTATACCTGGACCAGATCAAAATGGCTGCCTGTCCGGGGATGCCTAAAAACAGAAGCTGCCATGCACTTTTCCCCCAGGCCAGTACGGTCAAAGACACGGATATCAGCAGTGACCAAACCAACAGCGAAATAATCAGATAATTTCGGCGTGTGTTAAACCAAATAGAATTAAACACAAGCCAGACAATCATACTCACTGGCACCGCATAGGCAAAGGGCAAAAACTTGGCAAAATGATCGGGCCATATCAAATCGATCACAACAAATCCCACCGTTGCCACAAACCAAACGATCAGCTCGCTCAACAATGTCACCACAGTATGACTACGCATGGACGATACAGGGATCTTCTCCCCTTTCGTCTGCTCCGTCTCCAGACTCTTGATCTGGTGTTCTTCTTCCAGCAGATAATCCAACGTCACGCCAAATAAATCTGCAATGGTTTTTAGCACCATTACATCAGGCAGCGACTCACCTCGTTCCCATTTTGACACAGCCTTATCTGAATAATTCAGCTTTTCTGCCAGTTCAATTTGGGTCATCTTTTTTTCCAAACGAAGTTCCATTATATTTTTAGCAATAACTGGTTTTAAATCTTGCATAGGTCAACCTCTAGTATCTGTTTGGTTTATCATACCAGAAAAATGTTAAAAAATCAACCAAGCCAATAAATCAAAATTCCCCGAACCGAAGTTCGGGGAATTTCATTACCATTTAGGCTAGGAGATTACTCCAGGATCTCGGTAACAACACCGGAACCAACAGTACGGCCGCCTTCACGGATAGCGAAACGCAGGCCCT
>CAZHPO010000074.1:0-7007 GCA_964534615.1 uncultured Oscillospiraceae bacterium | reverse complement strand
GAGCGGCGGTCTCCAAAACCGTAGGCTCTGGGTTCAAGTCCTAGTGCCCCTGCCAAAAAACGACCAATCCATTGGATTGGTCGTTTTTTGGCGTTGTCGGCAATGCCAGCGAGAGCAAATCGAGTATCACGGGGAAGGGGTACAGCAAGATTGAAGTGCGGGCATATTCAAAAAAGGAAGCCCTAAGGCTTCCTTTTTTGCAGATCATTGGTAATTAGAAAGAGGTGTAGTCAGGCATGACGATCGGATATTGAGAATCGTCCGGAACAGCAGGCTCATTCGGCATCAAGCCTTCGATGATTTCGGCAAGCTCCATCCAATCTTCTTCAGACATGGTCAGAAGGTTCTTGAACTGGGGCATCTCAGGGATGGTGCAGTCAACGGACAACGTCACTTTCAGCTCCACAGGTAGCTCCATCGTCTCGTTTTCAAATGCAACGGACCAGTTGGTCAATTCCATTTTGTCCTCAGCGATGACACACTGGCAACGCAGGGTATACCGTTCACCTTCATTTACAAAATCAACCGAAAGGTTGGTGCCGTCGTAAGTAACAGCGAAAGAGGACAATTCTTCGTCGTCTATCTTAACTGTGAATTTGCGATCCAGCTTGTTGGCTGTATCGTTGCGGCGATAGTTCATCAGGATCGTGCCTTCCATTGCCTGACCGTCGATGGTAACAGCGGCGGTTGCGGTAATGTTGTTCAGATCAGCCATATCCAAATCCATGGTGGCGCACATTGTGCTGCCATCAGCCTGGAGCGTATATTTCAGTTCCACATCGGTGACCAGCCCGGTATCGTTGCTGATAACAACATTCAATGCCACATCACCGGAAGCTTCCTTCAACATGGCACGCAGCTGCTCGATGACTTCGGATGTACCAGCGATGTCACCAAAATCAATCTCCATGGAGGCATCCATCAGAATGTCGATCAGCTGATCCAACTGTGCTTTGCTCATGGAACAGCTGATAGAAACGGCATTTGTGCCGTTTTCACTGGCGGTATACTGGATTTTGTCAAAAATCAGGATAATGGCTTCGACAGCGTCTTCGACCTGCTGCGGAAGATCTGCCTTCTCACCGGAAAGCATAGCGTAATACTGCTCCAGCTGATCCAAAACAGGTTCAATCTGATCTTTGATATCGTCGTAGCGGATGCCCATCAGCGACCAAATTTTAGAGGAGGGAAGATCTTTTCTGAGATTGTCGAAGGTAACGCCGTAAATGTTTTCGCCCAAAATTTCGGGAGCTTTCAGGCACAGAGAATTGTCTTGAAACCACAGTTCCAACTTGATGTCCTGTTCTTCCATATGCATGGAAACGGTGGCGTAGACAACTCCGTTTTCGTAAGCAAATACCGCATTGCTGTTAAAATTGCCTTCGGGAATATTTGCGGAGAAAGACAGGGAACCCTTGTTTGCCATTGCGGTCAGAAGCTGATCCCAATGGGCCTTTTCTGCGGATTCCATAACAGCAGAGGTTTTTTCAATGGCGGTCGTCAGATAAAGGGCGGGAGATTTCTGGGCGGTTTCGATGCCCAAAACGAATTCGGGTTCAGTGGGATCGGTGGGTGCTACGGTGCCGTTGCCGGTAGAGTTGTCCGCGTTGCCGGCAGTGGCGTTTGCATCGCCGGTGGTGTTGCAACCAGCAAGAACGCAGCACATGACAAGGCATAGCGCCATGACGATCATAAACAGTTTATTCTTTCTCATAAATAGCACGCCTTTACTTGATTTGTTATTCGTTTAATAACTTCCTGATGGAAGGGAACGAAGAAGGTCAATGGCCTGATCCAAAATGGTATTGGCCACGGATTCCTTGGACTGGAGGGGCAGTTCCAGGATGCTGTCTTTGGTAATAAGGGTCATCACGTTGGTATCCACACCAAATCCGGCTCCCGGCACTTTCAAATTGTTGGCGCAAATTATATCAACATTCTTTTTGAGCAGTTTTTGACGGCTGTTTTCCAGCATGTTTTCTGTTTCCATAGAGAAACCGCAGATGATTTGCTTTTCCCGGCGGTTTTGTCCCAGATAGGCCAAAATATCCTGTGTGCGGCACAGGGGAATAGAGAGGTCTCCCTCTTTTTTCTTGATCTTGTTGTCTGCATACTGGGCAGGGGTATAGTCAGCTACGGCGGCAGCTTTGAAGATCATATCGGCATCGGGAGCATGCTGTGCCACAGCTTCAAACATTTCCTGGGCAGATTTGACATCTACGACCTTGACAAAGGGAGGGGGGGCAATGGAAACGGGACCGGAGATCAGCGTTACCTGCGCTCCACGGAGCATGGCCATTTTTGCAAGGGAATACCCCATTTTTCCGGTGGAATGATTGGTGATGTAGCGCACCGGATCAATGGACTCCTGGGTGGGGCCGGCGGTAATCAGTACCTTTTTGCCCTGCAGATCCTGGGGCATTGCCAGATGACGCAAAATATGCTGGAGCAGGTCCTCCGGCTCCGGCATTTTACCTTTTCCCACAGCACCGCAGGCTAGGCGGCCACTGGCAGGGGCGATGACTTCCCAGCCATAGTGGTGCAGGGTGTTCAGGTTGTCCTGGGTCACCGGGTTTTCATACATGTTGGTATTCATGGCCGGAGCAATCAATTTGGGACAGCGGCAGGCCAAGATCGTGGTTGTCAGCATATCATCAGCCAAGCCGTGGGCAAGTTTGGCACACACGTTGGCTGTGGCCGGAGCAACAATGACAAGATCTGTCCGCTCTGCCAGAGAAATATGCTCAACCTGATGGCTAAAATTGCGGTCAAAGGTGTCCACCATGGTACGTCGGCCGGTCAGCTGCTCAAAGGTCAGGGGCGTAACGAATTTGGTAGCATTTTCAGTCATTACCACTTCCACAGCGGCATGCTGTTTCACAAGGGCAGACGCCAGTGCAGCGGCTTTATAAGCGGCAATGCCGCCGGTGACGCCCAGAAGGATGGTTTTTCCTCTTAACATGAACGAGCCTCCTTTTGCGCTATTATACTAGAAAATAGGGATGATGTAAAGTAGGATTTTCCTTGTATTTTTATTAAGTTTCTGCTATAATGCACAGCGGAAGTGGAAACTTCTAAGAAATATGCGCTGTATCTCCGTTTCAGGGAGAGCGGCAGCAGGAGGTAATTGAATATGAAAACAAGCAAACGGCCCAACACCAGACGTTTGGTAATGCTGGCGATGCTCAGTGCCATATTGCTGGTCATGTCCTATACGCCCCTGGGGTATTTGAATATTGGCCCGTTGGCCATTTCTCTGAATATGATCCCGGTGGCCATCGGAGCAGTGGCACTTGGCCCCTCAGCGGGTGCGTTTTTGGGATGCATTTTTGGTGTGACCAGTTGCCTGCAATGTATGGGCATCGGTGGCACCAGTGCCATGGGTGTGATCCTTTTTGAAATCAGCCCCATTCTCACCATCATCCAGCGCCTGTTACCAAGGGTGCTGGCAGGACTTTTGGCAGGGTATATTTACATGGGTACGAAGAAATTGACCAATAAAATGGTCGCTTTCTTTGTCGCCGGTTTCTCGGCAGCACTTTTAAACACTGTGTTTTTTATGGTGGCATTGGTGCTGCTGTTTGGAAATACGGAGTATTTGCAGTCTCTGATGGTCGGCAGAAACGTCGTTGTGTTCATTTGCGCTTTTGTGGGTATCAATGCAGTGGTGGAGATGCTGGCATCTACACTGGCGGTAGGTGTGGTCTGCAAGGCGTTGGAGAAAACCAAAATATTAGGGGGAAATTAAATTATGCTGCTTGCCATTGATATTGGCAATACCAATCTGGTGATTGGTTGCATTGAGAATGATGAAATTTTATTTAAAGCTCGTATTGCCACAGATCGCACACGCACATCCGATCAGTATGGCGTGGAGATCAAAAATATTATTGAAGCTTACGGCGTAAAAGCCAGTCAAATTGATGACTGTATCATTTCCTCCGTGGTGCCTCCGGTGTTCAACTCTGTTAAAACCGGCGTGATCAAGGTCATCGGAAAACAGCCCATGGTGGTGGGGCCTGGCCTGAAAACCGGTCTGGATATCCACATGGATGTGCCCAGCCAGGTGGGAAGCGACCGGATCGTGATCGCTGTGGCGGCACTGGCAAAGTACGAAGCGCCGCTGATTTTAATGGATCTGGGTACGGCTACCACCATCGAAGTGGTAGAACCAGGCAATAAATATATGGGCGGCGTGATTTTTCCCGGTGTTCGGATTTCACTGGATGCTTTGACCAGCCGCACGGCGCAGCTTCCCGGTATCAGTCTTGACCAGCCCAAGCATGTTATTGGAAAAAACACCGTGGATTGTATGCGCAGTGGCATGATGTATGGTACCGCCGCAATGTTAGATGGTCTGGTGGAACGCATTGAGGAAGAACTGGGACACAAGGCTACTTTGATCGCTACGGGCGGCATGGCGCAGTTCGTTGCACCTTTGTGCAAACGGGAGATCATTCTGGATAAGAATTTGCTGCTGAAGGGCTTGAACATTATTTACAAAAAGAATAAGAAAAGCTGAAAAAAGTGGGTTGCCGATGGCAACCCACTTTTTATGTATTTGCTTACAGACCGGCCTGTTCCAGCAGAGCGGGAACCTTGCTTTCCCAGCCCAGAGCCATGATGTGAACACCCTGGCAGTAGGGACGGCATGCCTTGATGATCTCGGCGGCAATCTCCACACCGGTGACACCGGCCTTGGCACGTTCGGGATCGGCAGCCAGACGAGCGATCATCTCGTCAGGAACGTGAACACCAGCCACGTTCTTGTTCATAAACTTGCACATACCGGCGCCCTTGGGGATGATAACACCCAGCTGTACGGGCTTGCCGAACTGCTTTGCCTTCTCCATGAAGGAGATGAATTTCTCAGGCTCGAAAACGGCCTGGGTCTGGAAGTAGTCGGCACCGGCCATGACCTTGCGCTCCATCTTGGCCAGCTGAGCGTCCACGGAGTCAGAGCAGGGAGAGACAACGGCACCCTTTGCAAACTTGGGAGGCTCACCAACCAGAGCATTGCCACCTAGGTCAACACCCTTTTCCAGCTGGCTGACGGTGTGCAGCAGGGAAACGGAGTCCAGGTCGAAAACGGGCTTTGCACCGGGATGGTCGCCCATCTTGGTGTGGTCGCCGGTCAGACACAGGATGTTGTCAATGCCGAACATAGCAGCGCTCAGCAGGTCGGACTCCAGAGCCATACGGTTACGATCACGGCAGGTCAGCTGATAGATGGGCAGCAGACCGGCATCTTTCAGAGCCTTACAGGTAGCCAGGCTGCCCAGACGCATGACGGAGGACTGGTTATCGGTGACGTTGACGGCAGTGATGCCAGACAGGTGGGTCTTGGCTTCTTCCACCATATGCTCAATATGGAAACCCTTAGGAGGACCAACTTCTGCGGTAACGACAAACTGACCATTGTCAAACAATTCAGTGATTCTCATGTTAATTACCTCTTATCAATTATTTTTAGAAACTTCATCGTCGGTGGCGTAGTTACGCACCTGAATGGGGCATTTCAGCAGATCCAGACGGCCGATCTGAGCCAGTCTGCGGTAAATGCGTTCCCAGCCGCACTCCATATTGGGATCGACTTCGCACTTGCCATTCTTTGCGCCGCCACACTGACCATTGACCAGCCCCTTGGAACAGGCAGTCAGGGGGCAGATACCGCCGGTAATATTCAGATAGCACTCACCGCACTGGGCACAGTTATGCTCCAGAGGGGTCACACCCTGATAACCGGGCAGGGGGAAGGTGTCGCACACGGCGTAGACCTTCTTGGGGCTGAGCAACTCTGCCACGGTCTGCACGCCAACGCCGCAGGACAGAACCAGCACGGCATCCGCAGCGTCGATGGCGGCCTGATGATAGCTCAGGCGCAGCTTCAGATTTTCTACATTGCAGATATAATCAGTGGTGAGGATACCGGTGACGATACCCTGTTCTTTCCACTTCTTCTGCATCTCTACTGCCTCATGCTCCGGGAAGCGGACTTCTTTACAGCCGTGGCAGTTGATAACGAATACTTTTCCGGTGGCCAGCTTTTCAATGGCTTCCGGTGCTTTCAGTTGGGTAATCAACATATTACTTCATCTCCCTTACAGCAGCCTTGCCGGCCTTGATCTTGCTAATGAGCGGGATCTTAGAGGAGCAGATAAATTCACAGCATCTGCACTCCATGCAGTCCATAACGCTCTCAGCTTTGAAGCCTGCCCAGTTCTGGATCTCATAGTACTTGTGGAAGTACAGAGGCTTCAAGGACATGGGGCAAACGTCCATACAACGGCCACACTTGATACATTCCTGAGCAGTGGAATGGTCGGTGTCAATGGCAATGATACCGTTGGAACCCTTCATAATGGGGAATTCGACTCCCTTCTGGGGGAAGCCCATCATGGGGCCGCCGGCCTTGATGGTCACATCGCCTTCCATAATACCGCCACAGTAATCTACCAGTTCAGCAGCACTGGTACCGATCTTGACAATGAAGTTGCCGGGGTGAGGGATATAGGGACCGGTAACGGTGGTAACACGCTCCACCAGGGGCATGCCGGTCTTCAGAACGTCGGCAATGGCCTTGACGGTACTGACGTTGGAAACCACAGCACCCACGTCAGCAGGCAGCTTGCCACTGGGAACCATGCGGCCCAGCACTCGCTTGATGAGCATTTTTTCGCCGCCCTGAGGGTACTTGGTGCGGGCGACACAAACCTCAATGCCTTCCTCGTTCTCTGCTTTTTTCTGCATCAGCTCGATGGCATCGGGCTTATTGTCTTCAATGACGATCACACCACGCTTGGTGTCCACAGCCTTCATCTCGGCTTTCAGACCGTAGATAATATCGTCAGCAAACTCCAGCAGTACATGATGGTCAGCGGTCAGCATGGGCTCGCATTCGCAGGCGTTGACCAGAACGGCATCAATGGGCTTGCCGGGGTTCAGCTTTACATAGGTGGGGAAGCCTGCACCACCCATACCAACGATACCGGCGTTCTTAACGATGT
>CAZHPO010000073.1:0-7099 GCA_964534615.1 uncultured Oscillospiraceae bacterium | reverse complement strand
AATATGGGTCAAAGCGGGTTTTGCCGAATTTCGGCAAAATTCCTTCCAACTTTTCAGCCAAAAAAGCAAAGAAAAAGTCCTGAAATCATGCGATTTCAGGACTTTTTATGGTTGCGGAGGCAGGACTCGAACCTACGACCTCCGGGTTATGAGCCCGACGAGCTGCCAACTGCTCTACTCCGCGATATTGGGCACAACTTTCATTGCTTAGATAGTATAGCACAGCAAAGCAGGATTGTCAACCCCTTTTTCATGGGTCATTTTGTCGAAAATCAACAAGTTTTCAAAAAACATCTAGATAATCTGCCAAGAAAGGCTTTAGGAGGCTCGGTTTTCTAAAAGTCCCGAACCTCCAAACAACATCTCTCTTTTACTTCTTTCGCGCGATCAGGTACACCCCCACGACTTCCAGAAAGAACGCCGGGAGAAACCACCAAATCACAGCCAGTGTCGTTTTCTCTGCCACTTCGTACACACAAAAAAGCGATAGTGCCAATGTGCAGATATAGTCAATAACCGTTGCCACACCATTGGATTTCTTATCCAGATCTCGCCATGCCAGACCTATTCCTTGGGCAACGCTGACCAAGGCAAAAAGAATACCAATTATTAGCACGTTCATTTCGCTGGTATAACAGGCATAGGTCACTGAGGCAACGGCGATATTGATGCTCAACGCTATCCACGCCCATACTTGGTACTTTGTCTGCTGTTTCAGTGGCTTTTTCATAGCCACCCTCCTTACAGTCCCAGTTCGTCCAGATTGCAGTTGAATGCCGGCAGGCAGTGGTAGATGAACCACTCCAGCTCCGGCCGCTCCATGGCGTGCATGGAAGCCATGGTCTGCATGGCCGCCGACTCAAACTCCTTATTTCCCGCCTTCTGCTCCTCCACGCACTTGATGTACGCCGACAGCTTATCAGCAGCCTTGACAATGGGATTCAGCTCCTCGTCGCTTTCATGGACGTAATCCACATAACTCTCTCTCAGCTCCGGAGGCAGCATATCCAGCAGCCGTTCCCCTGCAATATGCTCCACCTGCTTATAAGCATCCCGAATGGTGGGCGAATAATACTTGATTGGAGTTGGCAAATCACCTGTGACGATTTCCGACACGTCGTGATAAAGTGCTGCCACGGCGCAACGATCCGGATCAGGGCTGGGCAATTTCAGAATATCCCGGCGGATCAGTGCCAGGGCGTGCGCCAGCACCGCCACCTGATGGCTGTGCTCCTGAATATTTTCGGAAAAACTGTTTCTCATCAGACCCCAACGGGTAATATATCTCATTCTGCCCAGCAAGGCGTAAAATTCATTTGCCATTTTAAAATTCTCTCTCCAATATGTTCTCTATACTTTCCATCACATCTTCTGCACGATGGCAGAAATATGTGGCCCCGGCTTTCTCCAGGGTCTTCACATCCCGGAATCCCCATGTAACGCTCAGGCAGGGTACCTGGGCATTTTTTGCCGTCAGCACATCCACCTCGCTGTCGCCCACATAGATACAGTGATCCGCCCCCAATGCTTCCATTGCTTTAAACACCATGTCCGGGGCAGGTTTTCTGGGGCAATCGGTACCTTCTCCTCGTGCATAAAGGCCGGGGAAATAAATTTTTGCCAACTCCCCTACCGCCCTGTCCGGCTTATTGGACACCACAGCCAATGGATGGCTCTTTCCCAGCTTTTCCAGCATTTCCGGGGTCCCATCATAAGGTTTTGTTAAAACATCGCAGTGGGCTGCATAATAGCTTTGAAAGGCCGCCAAAACCTGAGGCACTTTTTCTTCCGCCCCCTCCGGCACAGCCAGACGGATCAGTCGTTCCGCTCCGTTGCCCACAAAACAGCGAACTTCATCCATGGTGCGCTCCGGGTAGCCAAACTGTCGCAAAACCGCATTGGTGGCAGCGTGCAAATCTCCCAACGTGTCCAACAAGGTTCCGTCCAAGTCAAAAATAATCGCCGTTTTCACCTTACAGCCCCCGATTTTTCAGCACTCGAATATCTTCGCCTACAAACGTCAAACGGGTAAAATTGCCATGCAACCGAGATGCGATCTGGGGAGAATACCGCCGAGCGCTTTCATCGACATTTAAGTTGGTAGAAATAACCATCGGCTTACCGGCCAAAATTCGATCATTCAGCAGGCTGTAAAGTGCCGCTGTCACGAACTGACCGGGCAGTTCTGTGCCCAGGTCATCAATGATCAGCAAGTCACATGCTGTAAATTTATCGGCTTCCCGGCGTGTTTCCTCGTTGGAATTGAACCGAGCCTGTTCCAATTTGGAAAACAGGTGCGTAGCGGTTTCATACATAACGGAATACCCTCGATCTGCCACCGTCCGGGCAATGCAAGCCGAAAGAAATGTTTTTCCCAATCCGGTACTTCCTACAAACAGCAAATTACCGGAATCCTTGGAAAACGTAGTCGCATAGGTTTTGCAGCTACGGAAATTACGCTCCATAATCGTCCTGGGACTGGCACCGTAACGGCTGTCCACTTCCGCCGGATAATAATCCAACCGAAATTGATTGAAGTTTTCCTTGCTGCCGGAGAGCAACGTCAATTCTTTCTTCTGCTCCTGACTGCACAATTCC
Source organism: uncultured Oscillospiraceae bacterium (assembly GCA_964534615.1). GTDB lineage: Bacteria > Bacillota > Clostridia > Oscillospirales > Oscillospiraceae > Faecousia. Next base: position 4,501 of record CAZHPO010000073.1, on the reverse strand, counting down.
CGCAGGCACTCGCACATCTGACTGCCAATATATCCGTTGCCGCCGCATTTGTCGCAAACAGGGCTGTCATCCAGATATCCTTCTTCAAAATACAGAGCTGCCAACTCCGCTCGTTCCTGCTGTAAAGCAATGTTTTTCCGTCTTGCCTCACGGAGCAATTCCTGAGGATCTTCCCCCTGTGTAAATGCCGCCTGCGCAGCCATAGCCATGGTCGCACGCAACTGGATGTCGATTTCCCGCAATCTCGGCAAAACCTCATAAGCATGGGCCAAATGCCGCCGATTTTCCGATGCCCGATCTTCCCGATCCTGGGCAAGACGTGCCCTGGCTCTTGCCACAACTTCTGCACTGTATGCCATGATTTAGCCCTCCTGCAACACCTTTCTGATGGCTTCCAATTCTGCATCGCCCAACTGTCCGGAGGCACCCTTAGGCACAGGTTTCCGGTCACCGGAGCGAACATCTTCTGCCGTAACATACCCCGCCTCTTTCCAGCGGGTGAGAATTTTATTCATGTAGGCCCAGCTCAAGCCGCCGGTATTCAAGCAAGTCCGCTCGTAGGCCATAGCCAGCACTTCATCATCAAACCCCATATCAAGCCATGCTCTGGCAAACTTTTCTTCCGCCGCCGTAAGCTTTCGACCACGGATCTGCAACAGTTTCTGCAACTGCCCCAGACGACTGAAATACATATTTTGGCTGTGGATAAAGGCTGCCGCTGCCGCCATGGTATCAATTCCCTGTTCCGCCCAGGCATAGGCTTCCTTTTCAATGGTTCTCAGGGAGGGATTGCGCAGACTTCCTCGCTGCCGGGAACGATCGATGCAGTAAGTCACCAGTACGCAGATCACATCCTCCGGCAAGCCCAAATAGCGAACAAAGCCCAGCAGTATTTTCAATTCCTCTGTGGTCAGCGTGCGTCCCAGCCGCCGCTGGACCTCACCATAAAGACTATGGAATGATGCATCGCTGCCCATGGCTCGCAGCACATCCTGTTCGGTATAGGCAGGTCGCTCCCCAAATACCGCAGTGGCCCCCATCCGCTCCTGCCACAGTCCCAGCTGCCGCAGGGTGGCCACCGCACAGGACAGGCGCGGCTCGCTCAATCGAAGATCTTCCGTTGCTCGATCCAGAGAATTGCCGCTTTTTAAGTACAGATACAGCAACGCTCCATCACCGCTGGCCGCCGCCAGTAATTTCTGGGTATCGGCCTTTTCTAAATATACAGGCTCTATGTTCATAGCTTTCGCTCCTAATTCGTCAGTATCTTACATTATATCACAAAATTTCATTGGGGACAACGTTTTTTACTATGAGATTTTTATCAAAATTCGGTATCTGATTTTGGCAGGCCACATCATCTTGCCCAAAATCCCTTCCTTGGGTCTAAATGTGTGTGTTTCTCCTTGACATTTTCAGACGAAATATTATAATGAAATTATCTCCAAAACGGAAAGGATGTTTTTCCATGACTTATAAAATGAACATTGCAGGTTTGGAGCGAGATCTGCCCATCTGCCCTATTAGCGATACCCTGTCCATCGCCGGTTTTGTTGTTTTCGGCGATCAGGAGCTGACCGTGGCCTGCGCCCGGGAGCTGCTGAAAAAAGCCCCTGAATACGATTACCTCATCACTGCGGAAGCCAAAGGCATCCCTCTGGGTCACGAAATGGCCCGTCAGAGCAATGCAAGCAAGTATTTTCTGGCTCGCAAGGCACCCAAGGCTTATATGACCGGTGTATTCGAGGCCACCGTCACCTCCATCACCACCATGGGTCAGCAGCGGTTATATCTGGATGTTGCTGATGCCGAGCTGATGAAGGGCAAGCGTATTCTGATTGTGGATGACGTGATCTCTACCGGTGAAAGCCTCCATGCGCTGGAGGTTCTGGTCAACAAGGCCGGCGGTATCATTGTCGGCAAGATGGCTGTGCTGGCAGAAGGTGACGCCCAAAACCGGGATGACATCATTTATCTGGAAAAACTGCCTCTGTTCAATAGTGATGGCACTGTCAGAGCTTAAATTTTTTGTGGCTGTTGCATTGCAACAGCCACGTTCCATTTTAAAAAGCTCTCCAAGAAGGAGAGCTTTTGTTTTACATTTCCATTTCAGGCTGCTCTTTGGGCAGGAGGCTGCCATAGAACAGGGCATAACTGGTAAACACCTGAGGCTTTTTCCAGGCATACAGTGCCAGCTGGCCGAACAGCGTCAGTACATAGAACACGATCGCTGCAATTTCGGCGCTCATATTCAGAGACACCCCTAGCAGTGGCAATAGCAAATCTCCGAAAGCAACCAATGTCACCAGTAATTCCAGGCCATAGTACCACCAATAGTGCAGATCCAGTTTCAGCAGCTTCAGGCAGTTGCCCTTGGTCAGACGGAAACTGAGTGTGATTGCAAACAGTGCGCCACAGCGAGGCTCATCCATCAGAATATACTGAGCCAACCGCATCCGATAGGCAATCGGGATCAGCAGCAGTGCCATAGGGATCAGCAGGAAAGGCAGCATGCTCAGCACAATTTTGGTCATCGTTGCCTCATCCAGACTTTCCAGCAATACGGTCATCGCATCTGCATCTGCTGCACCAGCTTCCAGCAGTTCCTCCAGCAACGCCTGCAACTGAGCAGATGCAGGGGTCATGGTATAAACAAAGGAACCGATCTGAATGGCCACCATCATAACCACAAAGTAGATCAAGCCTTGCAGCAAAAACATTCTCAGCGCAGGTCCCCAGCGGTGCATACCCGATAGCAGGGTATTGCCGTCCACATCCCGGCGATATCCCAGATTCAAAGCGACCGCCACAAATCCCAGTGCCCAAAACGGACTCAGGACAGTGGCTGCCAATTGCAGCACTGACTGGGCTGTTTCCAGCAAGGCACGATTTCCAATTCCGCTCAGGCCTCCGGTATTGCCAATACCAGCATCCAGAAAATAGGTCAACAGGGTCAACACCAGGCTAACCCCAGCGGCAATTCCCGTATGGATAAGCGCCAGTTTTTTAGGGCTGTAGGATGCATCTGCCACTGCTTTTTTTGCCTCTGAAATCAAATCTTTTGTACAAAATTCCGACATAATTCCACCTTTTTTATCCAATGAAATAACATAGTTATATAGCATTTTAGGGAAAAAATCAAATGAACTTTTTGAAAATACATAATTCGACAAGTGACCCTGCTATAATATACCGGTAAATCCAATTTACTACCGGGAGGAAAACCATGGGATTGGGCGATAAAATACGACAGGCACGTTTGGAAGCAGGGCTTTCCCAAAGGCAACTCTGCGGCCAGGTCATCACCCGAAATATGCTTTCCCTGATCGAAAGCGGCAAAGCCAGTCCTTCCATGGCAACGCTGCAATACCTGTCCAGCCAACTGGGAAAAACCGTCAGTTTTTTTCTGGAAGAAGCGGTGGCCATTTCCGTCAACATGGATGTGATGGAGCAGGCCCGGCGTGCCTTCGCCTGTGGAAATCACAGCAAAGTTCTGCTGCTTTTGGAAAAATACCAACGTCCCGACGATCTGTTCGATCAGGAATATGCTTACCTGCAAGCCCTAAGTACATTGGCTCTGGGTCAGCTCCTGTTAAAAAATGCAGATGCGCTCCATGCCGTTTCTCAGCTGGAACAGATGGATCGCAGCAGTATCTACTACCGGGAGGACATGGAACGGCAACGCAGGCAACTGCTAACGCAGGGATATCAGATGCTGGAACAGTACTATAAGCAACAGGAGGATTACCGGAACGCCTACTTCTACGCTTGCAAAAGCCGTGCAATTTTCAGCCCGTAAGTCCACTTTACCAGCACCTGTTTCAGTATAACATGCACACTTCCAAATGTAAACCATAAAAAGCCTTTTGGTTCAGGCGTTGCCCTGTATCCATCAGGCTTTTTTATGTAAGCACGTTTTTAGACACCGAGGCAACAGCACCAGTCCCGATCTATCCTCTTTTCCCTTCCATTTCCTTTCGAAGCTTTTGAAGGGCTCGTTTCTCAATGCGAGATACGTAACTGCGGCTGATGCCGGTTACCTGTGCCACCTCTCGCTGGCGCATGGGAACTTTCCCTCCCAGTCCGTAGCGAAGTTCTATCACCTGTTTTTCCTGTGTGGTCAGGCACTTATCCACGGCTCTGTGAAGTTGCCGCACAGATTCCCGGTCGCTGATAGTTTCCAGCAAATCCACATCTTCTGCCACCACATCCATCAGTGACAGCGCCGCTCCCTCAGAACCGGTGTCAATGTAATCGGAAAGGGATACATCCTGGCTGCTTTTTTTCTGGCTGCGAAAATACATTAAAATCTCATTTTCCACGCAGCGGGCAGCATAAGTGGCCAAACGCACCCCCTTGGACGAATTAAATGTGGATATTCCTTTTATCAGCCCAATGGTTCCAATGGAAATCAGATCCTCATGGTCCGACGTTTGGGTATAATACTTTTTGCAGGGTTGAAGCTTGCGACGGGCAAAATTGCACTAAATTTTGTCCCTAA
>CAZHPO010000072.1:0-7226 GCA_964534615.1 uncultured Oscillospiraceae bacterium | reverse complement strand
CTCAATTGCCTCTCGCAGGTTTCGTACCCGATAAACTGTCAGTTCTTTGGGAATATCCAGCTTTTCTGAGCCAAATTTGGGAAGAATGACCTTTTTAAATCCCAGTCTTGCAACTTCCCCCAGCCGCTGGTTCATGTGAGAAACTGCCCGGATTTCCCCTGTCAATCCTACTTCGCCAATGGCAACCAGATCGTCTGCGATGGCAGTATCCCGATAAGAAGATGCAACTGCCAGAGCAACCGGCAAATCTGCCGCCGGCTCATCCAGCCGCAGCCCTCCGATCACATTGATGTAGGCATCAAACAGGTTCAGCTTCAATCCAGCACGTTTTTCTGCAACGGCCATCAGCAGGACTGCCCGGTTAAAATCAAAGCCGTCAGAGGTTCTCCGAGGCACTTGGAAGGATGTTTTCGTCACCAGAGCCTGTACTTCCGTCAGAACCGGGCGAGTTCCTTCCATGATACAAGCAACACAGGTACCGGAAGCGCCCTCAGGACGGCCTTCCAGAAGCATTTGCGACGGGTTTGGAACCTCAATAAGACCACAATCCCCCATTTCAAATACGCCGATTTCATTGGTGGAGCCAAAACGATTCTTTACTGCTCGCAATAGCCGATAAGAAGAATTTTGATCTCCTTCGAAATATAGCACGCAGTCCACCATGTGTTCCAAAACTTTGGGGCCGGCAATATTGCCGTCTTTGTTGATATGTCCTACCACAAACACGGTGATTCCCTGACTTTTACTCAATGTCATCATAGACATGGTACAGTCTTTTACCTGAGAGACACTGCCGGGAGAGGACTCGTTTTCCTCGTTATACATGGTCTGAATGGAGTCAACGATCAAAATGTCCGGTTTCAATTCTTCTGTGGATTCCACAATGTCAGAAAGACGTGTTTCTGAGAGGATATAAAGTCCATCCGGTTGCACACCCAGTCGTTGGGCACGCATTTTCAGTTGCCGTTCACTTTCTTCCCCTGAAACATAAAGCACACGACGCCCCTGACACAGGCTGTTGCAGATTTGAAGAAGCAATGTAGACTTACCGATACCGGGGGCACCGCCTACCAGCACCAGACTGCCCTCTACCGCACCACCGCCCAGGACCCGATCCAGTTCTCCCATGCCAGTGGAAAAACGGATCTCATTGCCGGTGTCAATGTCGTCGATCCGGTGGGGTTTTCTGCTGCCGCCGATGGGCGATGCTTTCGCCTTGCCAACGGCCACAGGTTTTTCGATGTGTTCTTCCATGGTGTTGAATGCACCGCAACCGGGACAACGCCCCATCCATTTGGGCGATTCTGTGCCGCAGTTGGTGCAGAAGAATACGGATTTTGTCTTTGCCATAACGATAAATTCCTGTTCAATTTGGTTTATCATTTCCACAGGGGAAATGGTTGCTTTTTCTTTTATTATACCACAAAATCAGATAGGGTCAAGTATTCGAAAGAAATGTGGAAACCGTCGACACGATCACACAACATATTTTCTGCTGATACTCCCCTGTCCGTAGTTTTGCCTCCTCCTCCGGACAGGAAAGAAAACCACATTCTACCAACACGCCGGGTCTTTTGATATGTTCCATCAGATATACGCCGTTGGCTGGCTTGATTTTCCGGTTACTTTCCGGATTAATGGATGCCACGAATGCGGTTTGAAGTGCCTGTGCCAGTTCCTTTGAGCCTTCCACCGCATTATAAAATACCTGTGCACCGCTATACCGACTGTCAACAAAGATGTTTTGGTGGATGGAGATCAACAAAGCATCTTCGGTTTCATTAACAAATTTCACACGATTTTTCAGATCGGAAGCTTTTTTTGCGGCAATAGAATTGCCTTCCGTGTACACCGACACATCACTGGTACGAACCATTTTGGTCTCATAGCCCAGAAAATGAAGCAATGCATCTAATTTTAGGGATATTTCCAAATTGATTCTACTTTCTAATACGCCGCTGCAAGAGGTGGCACCACCATCTTCGCCCCCATGTCCGGCATCAATAACGATTACTTTTTCTCGAAGAATCGGTCGGTTTTCAGCCATGGTTGTTACCATGTGGCTACTGGCTGTTGCAATAAAAATCATTCCTGCCATTGTGATCAGATACAGTGGCCAAAACTTAATCAGATACTTTTTCATGGACAACACCTCAAAACATCTTATGCTTCGTAAAAAAGAAAAAGAATTTGAGTGACAAATGATTTCCATTATGCTACAATAAAAGAAAAATGCAAAGGAGAACGTCCTATGTTTTATAAAAATGCTCGCATTTTTACCGGTGATTTCCAATTTCAAACAGGTTCTTTTGAGGTAAAAGACGGAAAATTCGGGGTTATTTGTCCTGAAAATGTGCCGGAAGATGCTATTGATCTGCAAGGTGCAACCGTCATTCCCGGTCTGGTAGAAGTACACAGCCACGGTAACTCCGGATACGACTTCTCCGACGGCGACTATGCCGGTCTGGTGGAGATGGCTCGGTTTTTCCTGAAAAGTGGTGTAACCTCTTTTGCTCCTGCCTCCATGACACTGCCCTATGACGTTCTTGAGAAAGCTTTTGCCACCGGTGCGCAACTGGCAGTTGACAAGCCTGATGGCTGTAGCCGCATTCGGGGTATTCAGATGGAAGGCCCTTATTTCTCCTATAAAAAACGGGGTGCCCAAAATCCTGATTATCTGAAAGAGCCGGATTTTGAAGGCTTTAAATCCCTCTACGACAGCTGTAACGGCCTCGTTCGTATTGTGGACATTGCCCCGGAACTGCCCGGTGCAGCTGATTTTGTAGAGAAAGCCAACAAACTTTGTACTGTCTCCGTTGCCCATACCGACTCTGGCTATGACGATGCCAAAGCCGTTTTCGATGCAGGTGCCAGCCATTTGACACACCTGTACAACGCTATGCCTGCGATCAGCCATCGTAATCCCGGTGTGATCCCCGCAGCAGTGGAAAACAAAAATGTTCGAGCAGAGATCATTTGCGACGGCTACCATATTCATCCAGCTGCTGTTCGTCTGGCATTTTCTATGTTTGGGGGTGATCGAATGGTGTTGATCTCCGACTCTGGTCGCTGCTGTGGTATGCCCGAAGGCACTCGATTTAGCCTTGGCGGTCAAGATGCCTGGCTTCGGGATGGTGTTGCCCGTCTGGCTGACGGCACCATTGCCTGCTCCGCTGCCAAGCTATATGATTGCATGGTCAATGCCATCCGCTGGGGCGTTGCTGAGGAAGATGCAGTCCGTGCTGCCACTTATAATCCTGCTTGTGCCATCGGTGCAGATGCTGAAATTGGCACCATCGAGACCGGCAAACAGGCAGACTTTCTGGTCTGTGCTCCGGATTACACCAGTTTCCGTGTATTTCAGGCTGGAAAAGAATATTAAATTTCATTCATTGTTTGGCCGCAACCACAGGTTGCGGCCTTTCACATTCTCATTTCTTCTGCATAGAATGACATTGAACGACGAAAAAGCCGTTTACCATCTATGAACGGAGGAATGTGTTTTGGACGACAAGAAATGGGACAGCCAAACCATGGAAGGCACACTTCCGGCTTCTGCTCCCCTCGCCAATCCTTATGTACCATTTCAGCGGGATAATCCCCCTCGCTATGAGGCCAGAAAAGGTATGGTTAGAGGAACCATGTACCCAGGCCTTGATCTGCCCTTTATGGGCATGGTTAACAATCGGGAACTGACAGTAACGCCGCTGTCAGAGCTTCAGGTGCTGGGATTTGCCCTGCAAGACCTCGCACTGTATCTTGACACCCACCGGGATGATAAAGAGGCTTTGGAGGTCTATCGAGCCTACCAGAACATCTACCACAAAGGGATGATGGAATATAATGAGCAATCCCCCCTTACCCACGCAATGCCAACGGACAGCAAAGACTATGCATGGCTGAACGATCCCTGGCCCTGGGAATATTACAGGAATTAAGGAGGGACTCAGATGTTTATTTATAGTAAAAAATTGCAGTACCCGGTGAAAATCGACAAAGTAAATCCTCGCCTGGCCTCTATTATCATCAGTCAATACGGCGGTCCTGACGGAGAATTAGGTGCATCATTGCGGTATCTTTCCCAGCGCTATAGCATGCCCTTTGACGAGCTGAAAGGGCTTTTGACGGATATCGGAACAGAGGAATTGGGGCATTTGGAAATGATCGGTGCCATTGTTCATCAATTGACCAGAAACCTGAAAGACTCCCAAATCCAGGATTCTGCCTTTGCACCATATTTCCTGGATCACAGTGCCGGGGTCTACCCGACTGCTGCATCCGGATTCCCCTGGAATGCTGCCAGCATGGCAGTCAAAGGTGACCCGATGGCTGATTTAACGGAAGATTTGGCAGCGGAGCAAAAAGCAAGAGTCACATACGATAACATTCTGCGGCTTTCGGATGACCCGGATGTAAACGATGTGATCAAATTTCTTCGGGAGCGTGAAATTGTTCATTTCCAACGCTTCGGAGAAGCCTGTCAGCTGCTTCGTGAGAAATTAAACCAGAAAAATGTGTACTACATGAACCCAGCCCTGGATATTTGATATAAATACCGCCCTCTTTTCAGAGGGCGGTAAAGTCATACTTCGATCAGTTCATATTCTCTGCTGCCGTATCCTTGTAATGCGGCTGCTTCAATGGTATGGAGTCCATTGCGGCTTTCAATCCGCTCCAGCAGATGCGGTCTGCCAGGGTCGGTAGAAGCATAAACTAGGTCGATACATGCCTGGTCGATAGCAACGGGATCGGTGGATATCAGAATGCCGATATCGGCAATGCAGGGATCTTCTGCTACAGCACAGCAATCACAGTCCACGCTCATGTTCTTCATCACATTCACATAGACCAGATTTCCATTAAAATAATCAACCACACTACCGGCGGCATCAGCCATAGACTCCAGAAAAGCGTTGTGATTCGCTGTCCAAAGTTTTTCCGGGTCTCCTGCGCCATGAATGTAGGCTTTGCCATAGGAGGAAGCAACACCAATAGAAAGCTGCTTCAATGCGCCGCCATAACCGCCCATGGGATGGCCTTTAAAGTGGGACAGCACCAGCATGGAATCATAATTGCGGATATTCTTGCCTACATAATTCTTTTGAATTACCTTTCCGTTGGGGATGGCCAATTCCAGATCAGGACCTTCCTCGTCGAGCAGGTCCACATCAAACAGATCCAGCCAGCCGTGATAAGAAAACAGCTTTCGATGACGTTCAGCCGTATCCCGCTCACCTTTATAAGCAGTATTACATTCTACCACGGTGCCATGGACATATTCCACCACAGGTGCCCAAAAGTCAGGACGCAGGAAATTTTGGTTTCCTTTTTCGCCGGAATGGACTTTTACAGCCACACGACCGGGTAAGTTTACGCCTAAAAGCTTATAAAGCTCCAACACTTTTTGAGCAGTGATCTGACGAGAAAAATAAACTTTTGCTGTCATCATTTTACCCTCCGTTTTATTCTTTCTTTTATTTATATCCGAAAAAAGCTCAGAGGTCAAGATGCTTTGTTGCTTTTTTTCATTTGTCATGGTATAGTAATAGAAAAAATAAGGAGGATTTCCTATGAATCGGGAAAACAAGAGAAAATCCTTTGAAAAAGGTTATTATAAGACCCATGCCTGTACAGAGGAATTTGAGTGCAGTAACTGCGGTCGTCTGGTGGTACCTGATGGTGCTTCCAGTGAACATCGAAACCACTGCCCCTACTGCCTACACAGCTTACATCTGGACATTGAGCCCGGTGACCGGGAGGCAGATTGCGGCGGCATTATGGAGCCGGTGGCCGTTTGGGTGCGCAACAAAGGTGAATGGGCGATCATCCACCGCTGCAAACGCTGCGGCGACTTGAGTTCCAATCGAGTTGCAGCAGATGATAATCCTATGAAACTGATGAGCATTGCTATGAAACCAATTGCAAATCCCCCTTTCCCCATCGAGCGTGTGGCCGAGCTTTCTGACATGCTGGACAAAGCGAATGAAATTTAAAGAAAAAGTGAGCGGAACAACCGCTCACTTTTTTTGTTGATCTTCCGGTATAAAATTCTCAAAAATTGGGATCCATCCCTCATTTACCGCAATATTAAAATCATTTTTCGTTCTGATCGTCCAGGAAACGCCCTGAACTTTCCATAATTTTCGGCAGATATCCGTGCCGAAAATCTTTCGATGCTTATAATTATATGCGATAAAATCAGGGCGTGTTACAAGATTGGAAATATGGGTCGTCATTACAAATTTCAGGATCCATGGTAATTTAATATCACTTTTCATCCAGTTTTCTGACAATTGACCACGAATAATATCCGGTCGGTGATGACGAAGCCAAATAATGCACCGTGGATCAAAAGATTCAATACAATAATCACCTTTGTAGCCATCCAACATTTGGCAAGCCGATCGGCACAATTGCTTGTAATTATCTCCTGCTGCCTTTAATTCCACGATCAAGGGTGCTTTCCCTTCATACAGTGCCAAAACCTGTGAAAATAGTGGAATCTTTTCATTCGTATCGCCAAGTCGATAGTTTTCCAGATCCGAAAGGGTCAAATCTTCAATGTTAATATCCGCACCGGCAACTCTTTTTAGTGAGGAATCATGAATAACCGCAAGATTTCCATCTTTCATCAGATGAATGTCCAGCTCGATCCCATAGCCTTTTTCCTTTGCAGCCCGAAAAGCGGCCATACTGTTTTCCGGCCTTTGAGAATCATGGAGTCCACGGTGTGCATAATTCCAACGGCGAAGCTCTGCCATGCCCGGATGACCAGATCGCCCTTTCAGGCAAAACAGATACACCAAAGCCAGCGCAGCAATTGTACTTAGTAGAATAATCATAGTTCACTCCTTATCATACGGGAAAAGTGTATCATATATATGATACACTTTTCCCAGGAAATGTCCAGACACATTTACTGGCCTGATCGCAGTGTGTCCCGATAAAGCTTCATAATGTCCTGCAAGACATCTTTGTTGGTAAAATCCTTATTATAAACGATACGGGGCTCTCGAACCATGCTCAGATTTTCAATCGGCAGGGCTATCAATTGTCCTTTCCGAAGCTCTCTTGCACAGGCACTTTTTGCCAGAACAGATACGCCCAGATTTTTTTCGAACCTGATCTTTTATCGTGGCAATATTATCAACTTCCATAACAATTTTTCTGCCCAATAAAACGGGTTTCATATATATAGGGCAATACCGCACAGAAAAATAGTGCCA
>CAZHPO010000071.1:0-7230 GCA_964534615.1 uncultured Oscillospiraceae bacterium | reverse complement strand
ATACGCTGGTGGATGAGATCGGTTTGCCGGTAAAATCTACCGGGCTGGTATTGCCCTGCGGTTCTACTGGCCGATGGATGCCGAAGTAAACCTCAACAGGAGGAAAGTACATTGAGTGAAGCAATTCGGGTCGAACACTTAAACTATGCCTATCCCGGTGTGGATGATGCTCCCGGTGTGGCTGTGTTTACGGATTTGAATTTGACCATTGATGAAGGCTGTTTTGTGGCGATTCTGGGCAGCAATGGCTGCGGTAAATCCACATTGGCCAAACATTTTAATTCTATTTTGCTACCATGCGGTGGCAAGGTATATGTATCCGGACTGGATACTTCCGATGAGACACTGCTGATGCGTGTGCGCCGAAATGTAGGCATGGTTTTCCAAAATCCAGATAATCAGATCGTCGCCAATGTGGTGGAGGAGGATGTGGCCTTTGGCCCGGAGAATTTGGGAATCGCCAGCCCTGAAATCCGCAGGAGAGTGGATCTGGCTCTGAAACAGGTGGGAATGTATGAATATCGGGAACATGCCCCTCATCTGCTGTCCGGCGGTCAGAAACAACGTGTGGCAATAGCTGGCATTATCGCCATGGAACCCAAATGTATTGTTCTGGACGAACCGACTGCCATGCTTGATCCCAAAGGCCGCAGGGAAGTTATTGATACTGTTCAGAAGCTGAATCAGGAAAAGGGAATCACTGTGGTTCTCATTACCCACCATATGGACGAAGCAGCCAAGGCAGAGCGTGTTGTTGTTCTGCACAAGGGCGATGTTGCCGCGGATGGTACACCTGAGGAGGTTTTCTCCCAGGTAGCGCTGCTGCACGACATTGGACTGGCAGCGCCGGACACGGTGGAACTGTGCTATGCACTGAATCAGGAGGGATTCAGCTTGCCGCTGAATGCTCTGGATATAGAAAAATGTGCGCAGACACTTTATGATGAAATAAAGGTTTGACGCCCCAGGAGGAAATGCTGTGGAACCTATTTTACAGGTCCAGGACTTGACCCATATCTACAGCGCCGGAACACCTTTTGAACATACGGCGCTGGAAAACATTAATTTTACAATAAACAGAGGCGAATTTATTGGCATTATCGGTCATACCGGCTCTGGAAAATCGACGCTGATGCAACATTTAAATGGTCTGCTGAAACCTACTTCCGGCAAGATTTTGCTGGACGGAAAGGATATTTGGTCGGACAAGAAACTGACAAGAGAGGCACGCTTTCGAGTGGGTCTGGTATTTCAGTATCCGGAATATCAGCTGTTTGAGGAAACTGTCTATAAAGATATTGCCTTTGGCCCGAAGAATATGAAGCTTTCCCAGGAGGAAATCGATCGCCGGGTTCGACAGGCAGCGGACTTTGTTGGCTTGACAGAGAAGCAACTTCAGGTGTCTCCCTTTGATTTGTCCGGCGGCCAAAAACGGCGTGTGGCCATTGCCGGTGTCATTGCAATGGAACCTGAGGTGCTGATTTTGGATGAACCGACTGCCGGATTGGATCCTGTGGGCAGGGAGGAAATTCTCTCCAATATCCAGCGATATCGGGAGGCTAAAAATGCCACCATTATGATGGTCAGCCATTCTATGAATGATGTGGCGCGGCTTACTGACCGGCTGTTGGTACTCAATGGCGCACATATTGCAATGAACGGCACCCCCGGTGAAGTTTTTGAATATGCCCAGGAACTGGAAGCCATGGGATTGGACATTCCGGAGATCACCCGGATTTTTATGCGTTTGCGCAGTCTGGGATTACAGATTCCTATGGTTTATACCATGGAGCAGGCTGTAAATGTACTGAAAAAACTGAAGGAGGGTAAGTAAAATGTTAAAAGACATTACCCTTGGTCAGTATTTTCCGGGGAACTCTCCCATTCATAAAATGGATCCCAGAGCAAAACTCGTCATGCTGGTGATCTATATTGTGGCATTGTTTGTGGCGGTCAGCTGGATTTCTTATGGCGTAATGTTTGCGTTTTTGGCCATGACCATCGCCATTTCCAAAATCCCACTGAAAAGCATTGTCCGTGGTATGAAACCGCTGGTGATGATTTTGATTTTTACCGGTGTGCTGAATATTTTCTTTACCGACGGAGAGAAGGTCCTGGTGGAATTTTGGGTCATCAAGATCACGGAAGAAGGTATCTTACGTGCGTTTTTTATGATGATCCGCATTCTGATGCTCATCAGCGGAACGTTCCTGCTGACATATACCACTTCTCCCATCGCATTGACGGATGGACTTGAATCCCTGCTTGGACCACTGAAGAAGATCAAGCTGCCGGTACACGAACTGAGCATGATGATGTGTATTGCTTTGCGATTTATCCCCACACTCATTGAAGAAACCGACAAGATCATGTCTGCTCAGAAAGCCAGAGGCGCAGATTTTGAAAATGGCAATTTGATGGAGAAAGTCCGGGCACTGGTACCCATTCTGGTACCGCTGTTTATCAGTGCTTTCCGTCGAGCAGATGAGTTGGCTACCGCCATGGAATGTCGGTGCTATCAGGGTGGCGATGGTAGGACGAAGATGAAGCTGCTGCGCTATATGCGCCGGGACTATGTGGCCTACGCTGTGGGTGTGGTGCTGCTGGCTGGTATCTTTACGCTGGCACACTTCGGCCTGTGAGGTGGAAAATGCGAAATATTGCCTTTTTTTTGACCTATGAGGGTACCCGGTATCACGGCTGGCAGATGCAGAAAAATCTGGAAACTGTCCAGCAGACCTTGGAAAAAGCCATTGCCATGGTGGTGGGGCACAGCGTTCATGTGACCGGCTGTGGCCGCACGGATGCAGGTGTCCACGCCAAGTGCTATGTGGCAAATTTCCGGACAACATCCACCATTCCGGTGGAGCGGTTGCCTTATGCCCTCAACACCCATCTCCCGGCAGATGTGGTGGTGACGAAAGCTTTTGAAGTGCACGAGGACTTCAATGCGATCGGTTCCTGTGCCCGGAAGGAATACACCTACATTATCTATAATTCCCGTGTCCGTGACCCCTTCTACATCAACCGTGCCTGGTTTTACCCCAAGCATCTGGACGAGAAAATCATGCAGCAAGCTGCCAATCAATTCGTTGGCACACATGATTTTGCGGCGGTGAGAAGTGTGGGAACGGATGTCAAATCTACGGTGCGCACCGTATACTATTACAATGTAGAACGACGTGGAGCCCTGATTTACCTACGTGTTTGCGCCAACGGCTTCCTATATAACATGGCTCGTGCCATGGCCGGTACCGTGGTCTATGCGGCCGAGGGGAAGATCAAACCGGAAGAAATCGGTGCAATTCTGGACTCCGGCAACCGCACTGCTGCCGGCCCCACAGTGCCACCTGGGGGACTCTATATGACCCACTTGTGGTACGATGATGGCACAGAAACTTTTGAGTGCCAAAACAGTTTTTAACCCAATGCTCTGCCCAGCGATCCGGGCGGATGTTCCATTAGAAATGGAGTGATCACGATGCAACCCAAACTTTGTACCAAGTGTAAGAAAAATATTGCCGTGGTTTTCATCACGAAAATCGAAAACGGCGTCACCTTAAATGAGGGATACTGCTTGAAATGTGCCCGTAGCCTGGGAATCCCTCAAATCGATCAGGCTGTTCAGCAGATGGGGTTTTCCGAGGAAGATCTGGATAATTTGTCTGATGAAATGAGCAATATGTTTGGCCAGATCGATCAGGAAACAGCAGATGAGGACGAGGCAGAAAGTCAAACTGCTACTTTTCCGCTTTTAAATCAGCTGTTTGGATCCGCTTCCAATCTTCCGGCCAAACAGGAACTGCCAGAACAGTCCAAAATTCCCGACGGAGAGCAACCTGTCAAGAAAAAGGAAAAGAAACATAAGTTTTTGGACTCCTATTGCCTGAATTTGACAGCACGGGCACGGGAGGGAAAACTTGACAAAGTCATTGGACGGGATGTCGAAACGGAGCGAATCATTCAGATCCTGAACCGACGCCAGAAAAATAATCCCTGTCTGATCGGTGAGCCCGGTGTCGGCAAGACTGCCATTGCAGAGGGATTGGCACAGCGGATCGTGGCCGGGGATGTGCCTTATAAACTGAAAGATAAGGAAGTGTTCCTGCTGGATTTGACGGCGCTGGTGGCTGGCACCCAGTTCCGTGGTCAGTTTGAAAGCCGCATGAAAAGCCTGATCTCCGAAGTGAAGGCTTGTGGCAATATCATTCTGGTCATTGACGAAGTCCATAATCTGGTGGGTGCCGGGGATGCCGAAGGCTCCATGAATGCGGCAAATATTTTAAAGCCTGCGCTGTCCAGAGGGGAAATTCAGGTGATCGGTGCAACGACATTTGCCGAATATCGTAAGCATATTGAAAAGGATGCTGCACTGGAACGCCGGTTCCAGCCGGTAACGGTTGCCGAACCGACCATAGAGGAAGCCTGCCAGATCATGCAGGGAATTGCCAAGAGCTATTCGGAATTTCATGGGGTGGAAATCTCGCCTGAAATCGCTCGCCAGTGTGTCATTCTTTCTGAACGCTATATTACGGATCGCTTCCTGCCGGATAAGGCAATTGATTTGCTGGACGAAGCCTGCTCTGATGTGAATTTGCAGTGTAAAGAGATTTCTAAAATGGCAGAGCTTCAGAAAGAGCGTGACGATTACGAACTGGAGCTTCGTATGCTCAATGAGGAAACGGAAAATCAGAATTTTGAGCGTCTGGCCATGGTGCGCAGCAAACTGCTGCAACTGGCCGCTCAGATCGAGGAATTGGAAAAATTGCCGAAACCGGCAGTGACCATGGAAAATCTGGCACATATCATCGAGCTTTGGACGAAAATCCCGGCCTCCAAAATCAAAGCGCAGGAATATCAGCAGATCAAGGGCTTGGATGCTCGGCTGAAGGAGCATATCGTCGGCCAGGATCAGGCGGTGGAAGCGGTTTCTCGTGCCATCCGGCGTAACCGTGTGGGCATCAGTCCCCAAAAGCGGCCAGTTTCTTTCATTTTTGTTGGCCCCACCGGTGTGGGCAAGACGGAACTGGTGAAGCAATTGGCCAATGATCTGTTCGACAGCGTGGATAGCCTGATCCGGCTGGATATGTCGGAGTACATGGAAAAACATACGGTTTCCAAGCTGATCGGTTCGCCTCCCGGTTATGTGGGCTATGACGAGGCCGGACAGTTGACGGAAAAAATTCGCCGTCGTCCTTATTCTGTGGTGCTGTTTGATGAGATTGAAAAGGCTCACCCGGACGTGCTGAATGTGCTGTTGCAGGTACTGGATGATGGCCGTATCACTGATGCCCAGGGCAGAGTGGTGAATTTTGAAAATACCATCATCGTCATGACCTCCAATGCCGGCTCGGAAGGCCGGGTGGGGGGCTTGGGCTTCGGCAGAAGCGACACCGACATGGTCAAGGAACGGACCATGGGGGCGCTGCGAGAGTTCCTGCGGCCGGAGTTTATCAATCGTGTGGATGAGATCATTACGTTTAACCATCTGTCGGAAGAAAACTTCCTTGGCATTGCCGATATCATGCTGGAAGAACTGCGCCAGAGCCTTGAAAATCGGGGCTTGGCTTTTAGATGGGATGAAAATGTCCGACAAATGCTGGTGAAGGACGCTTATTCCGTTACTTACGGTGCAAGAAATCTGCGCCGTACCATCCAGCGGCAGCTGGAAGATTCCATCAGCGAAAAGATCATCGATTCTTTTGAAGATCCCATTTCTGCCCTCCATGCTACCGTGGAAGGGGAGACCGTAGTGGTAACTGCAAAATAAAAAACAGGATCGGATAAAACAGGCAACATTCAGCGAACGCCGGATGTTGCCTGTTTTTGATGTATTTCGGGGAAAATCCGAAATAAACCCTGACAAGTAAGTTGAAAAGTATATTAATGCTATGCTATGATATATGTACGCAATTGGTCTATAAGGATCCGCTTATCGTATGCCGACCTCGTGCTGAACGGTGCCCCAGAGGCGTACCTCAAGGCGGTTACTGAATATAAATCGTTGGACTAACTTCAGATTGGAGAAATGCAATGATAATCAACTGTGTATGGGAACATAACGGCAATGACACTTTGCTTTATTCTGTGGATCATATCGGCGCATATACCCGTGGCGAAGGCCTTAAAATCGCAAAGGCAAAGATGCCGCAGGAGATCGTTTCTTATTGCAAATGGCTGGGCGTGGATGCGGCGGATGAAATAGAAATCGTGATCGTCGGAGAATAATGCTCCGAGCTTGCCATTCGGGATGCAGATTCCGATGTGCTTTTTGAGAGTGAATGCTCACCGCTGACAACGGAGGAATATGAGAAGCTGAAAACACTTGCATTGAAGTCGGCGAAAGATTTTCTTGCACTGTACGAATCGATCCCTGACAAGAATAGAGCCGCTTCACCGGAGCGTAAGACTTTTTACGGACAAGTTCCCCACACGGCAAACGAAATGTACGAACATACCAAGAATGTAAATGCGTATTATTTTGGAGAGATCGATGTGGGTGCCGACAATGACGGCAACATCTACGAATGCCGCAAGCGTGGGTTTAAAGC
Organism: uncultured Oscillospiraceae bacterium; assembly: GCA_964534615.1. Classification (GTDB taxonomy): domain Bacteria; phylum Bacillota; class Clostridia; order Oscillospirales; family Oscillospiraceae; genus Faecousia. The sequence goes on along the minus strand of CAZHPO010000071.1, from coordinate 679 downwards.
ACTTGAAGTAAAGATCGCTTTTCTGCAAAATGCAGTCATTGAGGGTAGCTATGGTGAGGATTGGTCACTCAGCAAGGTCCTGCGTCGCTTTATCTGGCACGACCGCATCCATGCCAAAGCCATGTATAGAATGGGGGTAACGGTGTTTGGAACGGAGAATGTGGTAAATCCTTTTTTGTTTTTGATGGAGGTAATATTATGTCGGACATACTTTTCAAAACTGACGATTATATCTTTTTGTACCGTGTCGGCGGTGTGTTGATACATAGTGGAAAAGTGCTTATGCAAAATGCAGAGGGCGACGACGGCTACGCCTTTATCGGCGGTCATGTTGCCTTTGGCGAAATCACCGACGAAACCCTTGCGCGAGAATTCAAGGAAGAAATCGGCGCAGACATCAAGATTGAAAAATTACTTATGGTAAGTGAAATTTTTTCCCTTGGGGCAACCGTCCTTGTCAGTAGATCAATTTGTACTATCTGATTTCCTTGAAGGATGAAACGCAAATTCCTCTTGACAGAAATTTCAAGGCGCTTGACGATTTGGGCAACGAGCGTATTGAGCTGAATATCTGTTGGATACCGCTTGAAGATATACCTAACAAGAGCATATATCCCCCGCAAGCGAAGGAGTACATTATGAATCTGCCCGATGAAATCGTGTACTTTGTTTATAAGGA
>CAZHPO010000070.1:0-7253 GCA_964534615.1 uncultured Oscillospiraceae bacterium | reverse complement strand
CCTCTGGTTCGCCCTTACCTTACGATAAAGAGCCTCACGGCGTCTAGCAACGCCTGTCGCTATGTCGGGCAATCCCGTCCTTCCCTACTGCATTTTCAGGAAAGCCACTCCGGGAGGTATTTCACCGTTTCCTTCCACTGCCTCGCACCACCCGGCAGCTCTCTGCGGTCAGAGTAACGATTACTTGTTCCCATCACTGTGTTAGGGTTATCCTAACAAATCCAGCCCAGTTTGTCAAGGGTAAAGTCGCTGAAATTCCTCACAAACCAGCATCAGATCCCAGTCAAAGGACAATCCTGCCTTTTGCAGCTCCATGGTAAAAAAGGTTTCGTGTACCCGCTGCCAGTAGGCAAGGCTTCTGTCTCCCTCACCCTCCCGAAAAGCATGTTCCGAGCTAATCTGTCGGAAGGTGGTTTGATAGACTCTGGTGGTTTGAATGACACACACCGCCTGATTCCGGCTGTCCAGAATCACGCTGTACTCTTTCTCTTTTGGCAGGGGATCCCCGTCCAGTGCATACAGTGGTAATGCAGAACAGGTAGCAGTTTTGATGTCCCGAAGCACCAAATCTGCCAGCTGATCTCCATCGTCTCCAAAAGCCCAGGCATCATATTCCGCACAAATCCCAAATTTCCGGGAAAATACCTGCCACATTTGTTCCGCTGTCATGGCATTTCTCCTTACAGTCGCAGCATTTCTTCTGCGCTCTTGAGTGTGGTTTCGGTGATATTGGTGCCTCCAATGATGCGAGCCAGTTCCATCTTTCTGCCCTCGATGTCCAAGGGGGTCACGGTTGTGTAGGTTCTACCGTCCCGTTCCGACTTTGCAATCAGCAGATGTGTCTGGGCCAGAGCTGCCAGCTGGGGCAAATGGGTCACGCACAGCACCTGCTTATGTTGGGCAACACTTCGCAGTTTTTCTGCAACTTTCTGAGCGGCTCTACCGGAAACGCCGGTGTCCACTTCATCAAAAATCAAGGTAGCTACCTGATCTTTTTCTGCCAGCACATTCTTCATAGCCAGCATGATCCGAGCCAATTCACCGCCGGACGCTACCTTGCTCATAGGTTTTAATGATTCTCCGGCGTTGGCAGACATATAAAAAGCAACCGCATCTGCACCTTTGATCGATAATTCTGTTTCTGTAAAGGCACATTCAAACTGTACACGAGGCATATCCAGCTGGGCAAGCTCTGTCAATATCCGCTCAGACATGGATCGTGCTGTTTCCTGTCGATTTTTTCGGAGCAAAAAGGCAGCATCCCAGGCGGATTTTTCAGCTTTTTTCAGTTTCCCTTTCAGCTTTTCCAGGTGATCATCTGCAAATTCAATGTCATCCAGTTCTTTTTTTGCTTTTTCCAAATAGGCCAGAATATCCTCGCAGGTCACACCATATTTTCGCCGCAGCTTGTGAATCACATCCAAGCGACTTTCGATCTGTTCCAATTCATCGGCAGAATAGGAAAGGCCATCCAGCGTATCTCTTGCTTCCTCCGCTGCATCCTGCACCTGGTACATCAAATCAGCGATCCGGTCATGGAGACTCTGGTAAGCATCGGTGTAGCGGCTGAGCCGGGAGAGTGCATGCTCTGCCTGGTTCAATAGCGCTGCGGCACCGTCGGAATCATCACTGCCATAAAGACAGGCAACCGCTTCTTCCAGACCGTCAGACAGTTTTTCAGCATTTTGCAGCAATTTGCGCCGCTGCTCCAGTTCATCGTCCTCCCCTGCTACCAAATTTGCTTTCTCAATTTCAGCAATTTGGTAGCGCAAGGTCTCCATGCGGCGGAGTTTTTCGCTCTCATCCATGGTCATGCGTTGGAGCTCACGGCGCAAATCGGACACCACTTGAAACTTTTCGCTGTATTCTACACGAAGACTTTCATTATCGGCAAAGGCATCCAGAAAAGACAAGTGGTTTTCTTCATCAAACAGGGATGCACTGTCATGCTGTCCGTGAATATTGATCAGCTGAATACCCAGTTTACGCAAACTTGACACAGTAACCAGAGTGCTATTGACCCGGCAAATATTCTTACCGTCTAAGTAAATTTCGCGCTGAATAACCGTTTCTGCATCATGGGGAACACCGTTTTCCTGAAACCATGAATAATCAGGAACATCTCCAAAAACAGCCTGCACAGAGGCTTTATTGGCACCGGTTCTTATCATATCACGGTAGGCTCTCTCTCCCAGAATGGCAGAAATCGCATCGATGACAATGGATTTACCGGCGCCGGTTTCACCGGTAAGGACATTAAACCCCTGGTCGAAGGAAATATCGGCCTGTTCAATGACCGCAATATTTTCAATATGCAGAAGTCGCAGCATCCGAACCCCTCCCCAAAAGCTTTAGCTCAAAATATTTTTGATTTCTCCGCAGAATGCGGCAGCAGCATTGCTGTCACGCATGACAACAAACACGGTATCATCGCCGGCGATCGTACCAAGTACGACCCCTAACTCCATAGCATCCAGCGCAGAAGCAGCACCGTTGGCCAGACCGGGAATGGTATGAACAACGACCATATTCTGTGCGTAGTCAAAGCTGGTGACACATTCTCTGAAAATCGTATTGAGTCGAGCAGAGAAGGAGCCGGAAACTTCTGTAGTGGCTGCACGATAGCGGTAAGTTCCGAATTTTGTCAGTTCTTTGACGATGCGCAGCTCTTTAATATCTCTGGAGATGGTAGCCTGCGTGCTGAAAAAGCCTGCATCCTGAAGTGCATCGAGCAGTTGTTCCTGGGTTTCTACATCCCGTGTGGAGACGATTTCTACAATTTTCGCTTGTCTTTGTGCTTTCATATTTCTACCCCATTAACCGTTTTTAAATTTTGCATTTACCACATCATAAAAACTGCGGTTTTTCAATCGGATAAGCTTGGTTTCTTTCAAGGATTTGCGCACGGTTGTCACATCACCCATGTTTAATTTCAGTGCTTTACCACCATCAACAGACAAAAACGCATTCCGTCTTGCATTTCGTGTCAGCGCAACAGAAATCACCCGTTGATCAGAGGCAACAATACAGCGACTGACCATATCATGGGCACAAATTGGCGTAACCAGAATACTGTGTGCTTCCGGCTCTACGATCGGGCCACCGGCGGATAGACTATAGGCTGTAGAGCCTGTCGGTGTAGCAACGATCAAGCCGTCACCGCCACATTCCATGACTTCGACACCATCGCAGGCCACGCTCAGATGTACGATCCGGGCAACAGCTCCCTTTGTTACCACCACATCGTTCAGACAAAGCTCGTGATAAATAATATCCCGCTCTCTTTGAACCGTAACATCCAGCATCATACGACGATCAATGGTATAATCTCCTGTTGCCAGCCTGGAAAGATGCTTTAATTCAGAACTTTCCAATTCTGCCATGAACCCCATTGTGCCGATATTCACGCCCAAAATAGGCAGGTCAAAACGAGTAGCAGCTTTTGCCATGTGCAAGATTGTGCCGTCACCGCCAAAGCAAATGATCATATCTGCTTGCGGCAATTCTTTTTCCAAGCGATAGAACTGTAAGTCTTTTGGAAGTTCAAAAGCTTTATCCACATCAAAAGGCAGACAAAGGCGTACATCCAATCCTGTCTCTTTTAATATTTGCATGGCGCAACGGACCGTATGGAAATTCTTATCTCGATAGGGATTGGGCGTCAAAATTACTGTTTTCATACCGTTACACCTTCAACGTTTCGTGGGCTTGCTTGACAACATCAGCCGTGTCCGGCTGAATATCCGGCAACCCCTCCAGGGTCAAATGGGCAAGAAATTCAATATTTCCCTCCGGTCCTTTGACCGGTGAAAAAGTCATGCCCTGAATGGAAAAATCCAAGCTGTGTGCCAGTTCCACAAAATTATCCAGCACTTCAATATGGGTCTGAGGCTCACGAACCACACCTTTTTTGCCAACCTTATCTTTTCCTGCTTCAAATTGGGGCTTGATCAAGCACAAAACCTGACCTTTTCCTGGTTTTAACAACGCTTTGATCGCAGGTAAAACGATCTTCAAGGAAATAAAGCTGACATCGATAACAGAAAGATCCAGCGGTTCTCCCAGATCCTCCGGTGTGACATAACGAATGTTGGTTCGTTCCATAACCACCACACGGGGGTCGGAGCGGATTTTCCAATCCAGCTGGCCATAACCCACATCAATGGCAAAAACCTTACTTGCTCCCTGCTGCAACAGGCAATCCGTAAAACCACCGGTAGAAGCACCGGAGTCGCTGCATACATATCCATTGGGTTTTACGCCGAAATTTCGCAGGGCTTTCTCAAGTTTCAATCCGCCTCGACTGACATAGGGACATGTCTCACCCCGTACTTCCAAAGAAACCGTTTCTTCATAGGAAATACCGGGCTTGTCTGCTTTTTGACCGTCCACATACACAAGACCTGCCATAATAATGGCCTGTGCCTTAGAACGGGTGTCAGCATAACCTTGTTCAGTCAGCAGGACATCCAATCTCTTTTTATTTTTCAAAGCCAAATACCTCCTTCGTTTTCTCGGCAATGGTCACAGCGTCCAAGCCATAATGCTGGTAAAGCACGGTTGTATCGCCATGGGTGATAAATTGTTTTCCAAGATCCAGGCCGGAAATGTTACAGTCGGGCAAGGATTTCTTTATTTCCCAAGCCAGGGATTCCTTGATTCCTGCACCGTTGCAACACTCCTCAACGATCATAATGTTTCTACATTCTCCCAATGCCTCCACCAGTGCATCCGCCGGTAAGGGCGCAACCGTCAGTAGACGGATTATTCCGACAGAAATTTGACTTTTCGCCATTATTTCCGAAGATTTAATAACATTTTCGATGCAAACTCCGTATGTGACAAGGAATACATCCTTTCCCGTCTGGTGGCACTTAAGCAGTCCCTTTTGGGGAATAGGGGCATCTTCTGTCCAATGGGAATCTGTCAACCAGCGGTTGCCCCCTCTGGGGTAACGGATCGCTACCGGTCCGTCATAAGACATTACCGCCCAGCGCAGCATATCAGCCTGTTCCTGCAAGCTGGCAGGGCACAATATTGTCATACCGGGCACCAAGCGAAGATAACCTACATCAAAAACACCGTGGTGGGTCTCACCGTCAGCACCAACCAGCCCCGCCCGGTCAACTGCCAAAACCACGTGGAGGTGGAGTATGGCAATATCCTGCATGATCTGATCAAAACCACGCTGCAAAAATGTTGAATAAAGAGCGACCACGGGTACGCTCCCCTGTTTTGCAAGTCCGCCGGCCATAGAAACGGCGTGTTCCTCTGCGATGCCTACATCAAAAGTGCGGTGGGGATAGGCTGTCATAAAATCAAGCAATCCGGTGCCATCCGGCATGGCAGCAGTGATCGCACACAACTTTGGATTTTCTGCTGCCAATTCCATCATGGTCTTTCCAAAATTTCCGGAGAAACTCATCCCGGAGCCGGAACGGGTTTTGCCCGTCGCTGGGTCGAATTTACCTATTCCGTGAAATTTTGCAGGGTTTTCCTGAGCCGGGGCATAACCTTTCCCCTTCTGCGTAATAACATGGATCAAAACAGGACATTGCATTTCTTTTGCCTGCCGCAACAGGCCGATCAATCCAGGCAGATCATTCCCATCTACAGGGCCAAGGTAATGCAAACCCATATTTTCAAATATGGTAGAGGGGAACAAAAGTCGTTTCATCCGATCTTTTACGTGGTGGATCAGCCGATAAGTCCATCGAGTAAACCTATTTTTAGACATTGCAAGCCGGTAACGACGCTTAAAGCCCAGATAGCATTCTTTAGTGCGGATTTTTTTCAAATGTTTTGCAAAACCGCCCACATTGGGCGCAATTGACATTTCATTGTCGTTGAGGATAATGACCATTGGTTCTCCACTGACAGCAGCATCATTCATGGCTTCATACGCCATGCCGCCTGTAGCAGCACCATCGCCAATAACAGCGACCACATGATAATTCTCCCCTGTCAGGCTTCTTGCTCTGGCCATGCCCAAAGCCACAGATACAGAACTGGAAGCATGCCCAGCCACAAAAGCATCCGTTTGGCTCTCAGAGGGCTTAGGAAAGCCTGCCATGCCCCCAAACTGCCGGAGCGTGGAAAAATCCGCCTGGCGTCCTGTCAACAGCTTATGCACATAAGACTGATGCCCGACATCAAAAACCAAGCGGTCTATATTGGTATCGTAAACCGTTTCCAACGCCACCGAAAGCTCTACAACGCCCAAATTGGATGCCAAATGTCCACCGGTTTGCGAAACGCTTTGAATAAGAAATTCTCGAATTTCGTCGCACAGCTGGCTCTGTTGCTGCTGGTCAAGCTTTAGCAGATCATGGTGGCAGTTGATATTTTCTAAAATAGACACAGACTACCCCTATCTTTTATTTCCTTTTATTCTGAAACCATTCCGGAATGGTCGACACAAAATGAATGACCTTTCCGACTGTATGCACAATAACTGTACTGGAATTTATAGCAAAGGTTTTTCCAATAGCCTTACCGCCAACGGTCAGGCCGGACACCATAGATGACATTAAAAGAGTGATCATCTGAGGCCAACCAAAGTCCATTTTCACCAGGATTTGCGCCGCAATTGTCGCTGAAGCAGAACCGGATACAACGCCGCAAATGTCACCGATCACGTCATTGCAAATAGAACTGACCTTTTCGGCCTTACGCAACAGTTTAATGGACTCGGCGGCACCCGGTACTTTACGAGCCGCCATAGAATGAAAGGGCTTTTCATCGGCTGAGGTCACCGCAACGCCAATAATATCGAATAAAATACCGATCAATACAATGGCTAATAAAATTGCAAATGCAACAGCGATGCCGGAGGTAGACATGATTTCTTCCGAAATGAGAGATATGACGCCGGAAATAACGATCGTAACAACAAAAATTGTCACAACCCAACGGATGATCTTGAGCCGTTCCTTTTTTTTCGATTCAGGGTCTACCTTGGACATAATAAAAAATCCCCTTTTGGAGCAGTATTCAAAGAAATGACGGTAGCAGGCAGAGTAAATCTTACGGCTTAGGTCGGGTTGAATTTCTCCGGACAGAACCTGCCGTTACCGCACAGGCCATTTCCATTTAATCCATCCGTTCCGCCGTTGCCGAACGGAATACCCGATTGCCACTGAGTCCGTACTGTAATCCCCTGCCTGCCCAGTTATGACAGCCTAGGTGATTTCCACGACAGAATGTTCCATAGTCTTAGCCTCTTTTGCAAGCATGGTTTCCAGGAGCGATAA
>CAZHPO010000069.1:0-7266 GCA_964534615.1 uncultured Oscillospiraceae bacterium | reverse complement strand
TATTCCCAAAGAACTGACAGTTTATCGGGTACGAAACCTGCGAGAGGCAATTGAGATGGCCATGTAACACAGCGAAGATCTGCATAATCGTTCAAACAGGTCGCAAGTGGAAACACTTGCGACCTGTTTGAATATTAAATTTGCAACCGTAAGTTTACATCAGAAGCCAACCCATTATGAAACCAACGATCAAACCGGAACAACCGACAATTGCAATTTCCATTCTTGTCAGGTGCTTGTTGCGTGTGATCCGCTGAACAACAGGGCGTTCAATCACACGCTCAACCTCAACCAGTTTTTCAACTTCTTTTTCAACTTCGACGATTTTTTCAACCTCTACAGGGGTTGGCACTTCCACGATTTTTTCAACTTCTACAACCTTTTCGACCGTTGTAGGAACCTCAACGATCTTTTCCACCTCAACAGTGGTCGGAACTTCAACAAACTTTTCTACCTCAACAATCTTTTCGACGACCTGAGGTACAATTTTCTCCACTTCGACAACCTTTTCGATTACACGGGGAACAATTTTTTCAACTTCAACAATTTTTTCGATAACCTGAGGCTGCGCCTCGGGCACGGGAGCAGAGGAAGCACCTTTTCTGCCGGTGGCAATGAATTCAACATCCGAATCCAATACTTCAGCCAGTTTGATCATCTTCTGTGTATCAGGGATGGCAAGGCCGTTTTCCCATTTGCTGACGGCCTGACGGGACACATCCATGGCGTTTGCCAACTGACCCTGGGACATATTACGCTGTTTTCTCAGTTCTGTGATACGCTCTCCAACCGTCATAATCTCAATCTCTCGTTTCTAAAATTTAGCAACTACAGGTTGCATTTCCCATTTTACACAATTTATTCAGAAAAGTCAAGCTTCGACAACGGATTCGCTTCCGCTGCGATTTTTAGTTCTGTATTCTCAATATGCGTATAGATCTGAGTCGTATTCAAATTCTCGTGGCCAAGCACTTCCTGCACGGTTTTCACATCCACGCCACCTGATAGCATCATGGTTGCTGCTGTATGTCGGAGCTTATGGGCAGAGAATTGTGTCGAGTCGATGCCGGCTTGCAGCAATGCCTTTTTCACCAGTCGATGAACCGCAGATACACTGATCCGATTGCCATCACGTGAGCCGAACAATGCACGATTGTCTGTCAGGATCTTATTGTTACGCTCCACCAGATAGGCATCGATTGCCTTGCGGCAGGGGGTCCCAAAATAAACAAACCGCTCCTTATTGCCTTTACCGATCACTCGAATACGATCGTCATACACGTCGGTGATGTTTAGACCAACCAATTCGCTGCGACGAATACCGCAGTTGAGAAAGAGCATTAGAATGGCATAGTCTCTTTTCTCATTGGGGCCGTTGACGGCCTTTAAAAGAGCAGCAGACTGCTCCATGGTCAGGTATTTGGGCAGGCTTTTTCGCAGTTTTGGGTACTCCAGATCAGCCACGGGATTTTCTTGCAATTGTTTTGTTCTTATGGTAAGATATTTATAGAATGATTTTAAAGCAGAGAGTTTTCTGGCACGTGCAGTGGGAGAAATGCCGTAATCAGGCATTGGTGAATCTGGATTTGCGGTACGATCATTGGCCAGATAAGAAAGGAAATCGAATACATCGGATGTTGTGATAGATTTAATAAATTCCAGATCTATGTCCTTGATATCGATGTCATCCAGCCGGGTGTGAATGGGCATATCGCTGCGCATAAGCTTCATAAAGCGCAGAAACATCCGCATATCCAAATAGTATTCGGAAATCGTCCGAGGGGATTGGCCTTTAATGGTTTCGTGATAGACTAGAAAATCCCTTAAAATCTGAGGACAATCACTATATTTTTGCATAATAGTCTCCTTGGAAAGAGGTTATAAAATATGGTAACAGTTATTTCATTTAGTTCTAGAGAAAACGAGAAGTTTTTTTCAGGTACAGGAAGCACTACTGGAACAATATTTGAAGGTACCAAAGAAATTTATTGTAGTCAACAATGTAGAAAATGATCATTTCCGGGAAGCGTTTATTCAACAGACAAATGAAGAACCGGAACTGTTGATCATAGGAGCAAAGGAATTTGGAAAACAGAGTATTGATGGTAATATCCTATCATCAGAAGCTGCTGAAAATAAAATAAAAGCATTTCTGTAATTATTTTATAGAGATTTCTATAGAATGTCAATATCGGGCGAAATGAATGCGGTGAAAGAAAGGCATAATTTGGGGTCTGTAATTGACCCATGAATGTCAGCGCTGGTCTTGTACACATATAATAGCATAAATTCACCTCGAACGCAACAAAATTTTTATTTTGTTGCGTTCGTTCTGGACAGGGTTTTGAGAATTCAGCCCCTTTTAAGATTTCATTCCCAAGACAATTATTATATGCAGGTCATGCCATATCTTCCTCCTTTATCTTCTGTTTGAAAAAAAATCTTTACATTTCTCTGACAATTCGCTACAATAGGTTCAGATTATAGATAACCAAGGAGGTTTTTTATGAGCGTTAAAAGAATTGGCGTATTGACTTCCGGCGGTGATGCCCCTGGTATGAATCCCTGTGTTCGGGCTGTTGTACGTACTGCTCTTTATCATGGCATTGAGTGTTATGGTATTCGCCGTGGCTGGAATGGTTTGATCACCGGCGATATCATTAGATTAGACGAAAAAAGCGTTTCTCATACCATCAATCGAGGCGGTACCATCCTCTACACAGCTCGCAGTACAGAATTTATGACCGAGGAAGGTCAGAAAAAAGCAGTTTCAACCTGCAAATTCCTTGGTCTGGACAGCATCATTGCCATTGGTGGAGATGGTACTTTCCGGGGTGCATTGGCCCTGAGCAAATATGGTATCAATGTCATCGGGATCCCTGCCACCATTGATAACGATATCGGCTGCACCAACTATTGCATTGGTTTTGACACGGCTGCAAATACAGCCATCGAGTGTATTGACAAGCTCCGTGACACGATGCAATCCCACGAACGTTGCTCTGTGGTAGAAGTCATGGGCCGAAATGCCGGCTTCCTGGCGATGTATGTGGGTCTGGCTGTGGGTGCTACAGCTGTACTTGTGCCAGAAGAATCCATTGACTTTGAGCGTGATGTAATTGAAAAGATCCGCCAAGCCCGCTTTAATGGCTTTACTCATTACATGATCGTAGTAGCTGAAGGCGCAGGTCACGCCACAGATATTGCTGCAAAAATCAAAGAAACCATCGATCTGGATCCTCGTGTGACTGTTTTGGGGCATATTCAGCGTGGAGGTACCCCAACCGGCCGTGACCGTGTCAATGCTACCAAAATGGGATACCTTGCTGTAGAACTGCTGCGTTCCGGAAAGACCAATCGCATTGTTTGCAGTCAGGCAGGTCGCTTCACCGATATTGACATCGACGAGGCGCTGAACATGAAAAAGAGCATCCAACCGATCGAAGTCGATGTTCTGGCTGCAATGACGGGTCTGTAATGCGTTATTTCATACAAAATACCCTGCTTAGACCAAAACGGTATTGCCTGGTGTACAATGCGGGAGCTTATAAAATGAACCCACCGTGTCATTTACACGGTGGGTTTTCTTATTTAAAGCTTTGAAGATATTTCTTTTGTTCCGATGAAATGCGATAGCTTTCCCTTGCTTTTTGAATTGTTTTTCGATGTACCCAGTCCGGCAATCGATGCTGCTCCAGATAAGGAATGGTTGTGTCCCATTGCTTAGCCAATGCCGTAGCATAGAACCAGGCAATCATCATATTGACATAGAATTGATCGGAGTGTATGGAAGCCGGAATTTCAAGATATGATGCGTTAAATTGATCGTCCAGGAAGAGACGCATGAGGCACAGAACTGCAAATCGACATGTATATGTATGTGCAGAATCCTTCCATTGGGTGATTTTTTCTAGGAGAACTTCCCTGTTTTTCCCCAGCACTTTAGGGGACATGGTATCACAGACCGCCCAATTGTCCACATAGGGCAAAAAAGCTTCCAAAGCCTCCAAGCATTCCTCAAAATCTTTCATTTCGGAAATCAACAACCCATGAAGTATATTCTCGTCATAGTATTTATGGGGCAATTGCTTCATAAAATCTGCTGCTTCATTTTGAATTTCTTTTGCCATGCGCCTTAGCTGTGGGACCCGTACGCCGATAAATCGCTCTCTTGGTATCCCTGGTGTCAAGTTCGCCTGAAAATCAGCATAAGAGACATCCTGCATGGCAAAAAGACGCTGAACAATTGTCATAGAACACTCCTTATTGATACAAAAAGGTCTGCCGGGGATCGTTCCACGGGCAGACCTTTTACGCCTTTGGATGGCATTTTTCATAGACACTTTTGATCTTCTGATTGATCATGTGTGTGTACATCTGAGTAGAAGAAATATCGCTATGCCCCATCAATTCCTGTAACGAGCCAAGGTCTGCGCCATTTTCCAGCAAATGGACGGCAAAGCTGTGGCGCAAGGTGTGGGGGGTGATTTCCTTATCGATATGTGCGGTAGATTGGTAGTGTTTCAGGATTTTCCAGAATCCTTGCCGACTCATTCTGACACCCGAAACATTGACAAATAGTGCCTTTTCGCTGGGATCAGCCAGCATTGAAGTACGTATATCACGCAGATAGGCGTTTAAAGCACGCAATGCGGCAGGATACAGAGGAATCGTCCTGGATTTACTTCCACTGGAGCATTTGATGATCCCCAGATCCAGATTGACATCATCAACATTCAGGGCAATCAGCTCTGATACTCTGATACCAGTCGCATACATGGTTTCGAGCATGGCTTTGTCTCGGTAGCCCTTGGCATCGGTCAAAACGGGTTGCTGCAACAGCAACTCAATTTCCCGACCGGAAAGGATCTGCGGCATTTTTTTCTCGCCCCGATCAACGTGCATATCCGTCACAGGGGTTTGCACCAAAAAGCCAGAGGACACCAGATAAGCGTAAAAGTTCTTTAGACTGGCCAAATGCCTGGATAACGTGGCGCCGGACCGTCCCTCGGATACCAAATGATCCAGGTAGGAACGAATATTTAGTTGTTCAGCATCCACGATCTCCCGTCCTTCAGAAATGCGCAGCCAATCCGCAAATTGACGGATATCCCGCATATAGGAGGCAACGGTGTTGGAGGATGCCTGTTTTACCTTTGAAAGATAGTTTTCATAGGCGGTAATCAGATCCAACATTTTCACTCTACCCTTTTCTTTCCAGTACAAAAAACGAAAAAGAAATGACCACCAGTGGCATGGCCCAGTAGTCATAAATGCCCAATTTCTGTTCACAAATACTATACCCTAAAAGTTTTTAAAATTCAAGAAGGAAATGGCTACTTGTGTATTTTTTGTAAATTATCACGATTTTTATGTCAACACGATTATGTCAACTCGATCAACTGTTCAATGGAAGAATACTGTTCATTCCTAGGCAAACAGAAGATGTTGGGTGTAGCCAGGTGATAATCCCCCAAATGTTGTTTGTGCAATTTTTGTTTACATAATAACAGATGGGTAAATGTCATTTACCTGTTTGTGCATTTTGTACACCTAGGCTTTATAATGCCATTTTCTCCCTTTAAATTTTTGCTCTTTTTGCCGCATTCCCAGGACACCGGCCAACAAACAGCTACCGATCAACAGCAGTAATGCCGGTATAAGACCCTGATAGGCCCCATCAAAGAATAAGGCATTGCAGCACACCAAAGATATGTAATAAACTACACCACTGGCCAGACAGATCATCAGTCGATGTGCATCTATTTTCTTCGCTGCGGTCATTGCTCCTGCAAAGGAAGCGAACATTACGATCCCCACGGCAGTAGGTGATAACATGGTTATTTTCATTTTCTCGGTCAACATCAGAAATGCGAAAATAACTGTCAAAAGAATTGTGACCGCCCAGCTGATCCCCAACCCCATGGCCAGTCCAACGGGTATAGAAACAGCTTTTTTTGTTGCCTTGGCTTGATAAGACATAGAACCTCTCCCCTTTCATTTCATCCATATGCCGCCAGAAAGAAAAAAGAACCAAAACAGCACTACAGTTCGGACACAAGAAAAGCCACCTGAAAAGAAAGCCTTTTCAGGTGGCTGATGAAAAATCAAATTAAGCTTCTACTTCTTCAGCAGGGGCGGTTCCGGTAAGAGCCTGAAGCTTGGCACGGGTCTGCTTCACCTCGTCCAAGGACTGCATAATGGACTCCTCAGTGCGGCGCAAAGCATCGTCCATATAAGCATTGCTGGCTTTGTGCAGCTGGTCGATTTGAGACTTGGTCTGCTCCACCATTTCCACACACTGACGTTTTGCTTCCTGGTAGATAGACTGCTGAGAAACCAGGGATTCTGCTTCCTCTCTGGCTCTCTGAACAACGGTCTCAGCCTCACGGCGAGCCTGGCTGATCAGTTCATTGCGGGACTCAACAATGGTACGGGACTGCTTCAGCTCAGCAGGCAGCTGGGCAATGATCTCGTCCAGCAGATCCAGTGCCTTGTCACGTTCCAGAATGCACTTATCGGCAGCCAAAGGCATAGATCTGGCATCCTGAACCATGTCATACAGGGATGTGATGAGGTCTTCAATATGTTTCTCGTTCATTGGGGGTTCCTCCTTAACGGTTTTCATTTATTTTTCTCTGAAAGTCCGGGATGATCTCCGCAGGTAAAAATTCAGATAAATCCACATTATAAGTGCCAAGTTCTTTTACGGTACTGGAGCTGAGATACATATACTGATGCTCCGCAGTCAGGAACATGGTATCCAGTTCTGGATTGATTTTGTGATTGATCAGTGCCATTTGAAATTCATTTTCAAAATCCGATCCGGCACGCAGTCCCTTAACGATCACGCAGCTGCCCTTACGACGTGCGTAATTGGCCAGCAATTCACTGGAACAATCCACTTCCACATTGGGAAGATCCTTGGTGATACGGCGAATCAATTCAACTCGTTCTTCTAACGTAAACATGGGATTTTTTCCTGCATTGACCATGACACACACGATCAGCTTATCAAAAATACCGGCTGCACGCTGAATAATGTTTAAATGTCCAGAAGTTACAGGGTCGAAACTGCCGGGATAAATTGCAATTTTCATGTATTTTCCTTCCGGTATAATGTGATGAGGGTTTTGCCATATTTATAGTCTTTGGAACGGGTGTAGCCCTGGTATTCCCAGGGAAGCTCCTTGTCCAGCGGTCGCTCACAGACTATTATACCACCAGATTGCAAAATGTCAATTTCTGTGATGGATTTTATCGAAT
>CAZHPO010000068.1:0-7296 GCA_964534615.1 uncultured Oscillospiraceae bacterium | reverse complement strand
TGGAGAACTTGACCCCCGAAAAGCTGCTGGCTTCTTTGGAGGCGATCGGACTATGAGCCAATTCCACCACGTTTCCGTTCTGTTAGAAGAATGTATCGATGCACTGAATATTAAACCTGACGGCATTTATGTGGACGGCACCCTGGGCGGTGCAGGACACTCCAGCCGGATCGCTGCAAAATTAACCACTGGTCGGCTTATTGGTATTGACCGTGATCCGGTAGCGCTGAAGGCGGCCGGACAGCGGCTGGAATCTTACGGAGATCGGGTGACTTTGGTTCATTCCAACTTCTGTCAGATCAAGCAGGTTTTGCAGGAGCTGAATATTGAGGGCGTGGACGGCATTTTGCTGGATCTGGGCGTTTCCTCTCCGCAACTGGACGATGGTGCCAGAGGTTTCTCCTATATGGCAGATGCGCCCCTTGATATGCGTATGAACAATGAGGATGTTTTAACGGCACACACCGTGGTCAATACCTGGCCGCAGGAAGAACTGAAGCGCATCCTCTACACTTATGGCGAAGAACGGTATGCGCCCCAAATTGCGGCGGCCATTTGCCGCCACAGAGAACTGGCCTCCATTGAGACAACACTGGAACTGGTGGATGTGATCAGATCGGCTATGCCGGCCGCAGCCCTGCGGGAAAAACAGCATCCGGCCAAAAGAAGTTTTCAGGCCATTCGCATTGCCGTCAATGATGAGCTTGGGGCGGTTGAGAAAGTGATGCAGGATGCAATTCCTGCTTTGAATCCCGGTGGCAGATTGGCCATCATTACCTTCCATTCACTGGAAGATCGAATCGTAAAACAGGGAATGGCTGAGGCAGCCAAGGGCTGTACCTGTCCTCCCAATTTCCCCGTGTGTGTTTGCGGCAAAAAGCCACAGGTAAATCTGGTCTGCCGTAAACCCATTGTATCCGGTGAAGACGAATTGCAGAGCAATCCCAGAGCACGAAGTGCAAAGCTTCGTGTTTGCGAAAAAATATAGAAAGGGAGTAGGAACCATGGCACTGAGAGCGGATGTTCGATATGTACAATATAGCGTAGATGGCACAGCTGCCCGAAAGATGCAGCGGCAGCCGGTGCAGGAAAACACGACGCCTGTATATAAGCGCCGTAAGGTCGAGCGCCGGGTGATCGTCGTGGATCCTGTGGCGCTGGCAGGCATTGTCCTTTCTGTTGTGGTGCTGATCGCCATGACATTGGGACTGGTGCAGTATCACCAGAATGTGCGTCTAAGTCGTCAAATGAGCGAGTATGTTCAGCAATTGGAGCAGGAGAATGCGCAGCTGGAGCAGATTTATAAGGATGGCTATGACCTGGATGAGATCTGGGACATTGCAATGGATGCTGGTATGGTACCGGAAGAAAATATGGCGCAAGTGACGGTTTCTGTGGAAGAACCGGCACAGGAGCAGACAAATATGAGTTTCTGGGACACTGTGACGACATTCTTGGCGGGAATTTTTGCATAATTACAGTGCTGGCCCATAAAATTAGGATAGTAGCTGCAATGGGCAGTAAGGGATTCCCTTGCTGCCCATTTTGCACCATCTTAAGGAGGGCTGCCCGGTGGCAAAATCATCCCACAGAACCAAGCACTACGAACGAGTACGGGTCAATTCCGGCCATCACAGACGCATTCTTGCAGCCATGACAGCGCTGGCATTTTTTGCATTTTTGCCCGTTGGTCTGCGGCTGTATCAGTTGATGGTCGTTCAATATGACTATTATGCAAATTTGGCTTTGCGCAATCAGACAAGAACCACCAGTGTGACTGCTGATCGGGGCACAATATACGATGTCAATATGAACGTGCTGGCTTACAGCATCAGTGTGGAAAACGTGTACTTAGATCCCCATGAGCTGAAGCAGGCCAAGGAAGATATTGGTGAAATATCCCGTACATTAGGGGAAATACTGAGTTTAGATCCTGCGTGGATCGCAAGTCAGGCAGCGGATACGAAAATGCGCTATAAACAAATAGCGGCCAGAGTGGATTTGGAAACAGCAGAACGTATTCGAAGCTATATCAATGAAAAGGATATATCCGGGATCCATCTGGAACCAAACAGCAAACGCTATTATCCACAGGGTACGTTGGCAGCTCAGGTCATTGGGTTTACCAATGATTCCAATGTTGGGTCGGAGGGGATCGAGGCAGCTTATAACAATTTCCTTGCAGGGACGGCCGGAAAAGTGATCACCACCAAGGGCAACAATGAAATGGATATGCCTTTTTCTTATGAAAAGTATGTCCAGTCCGTTCCGGGGTGTGATGTCGTACTGACATTGGATTCTACGGTGCAGGCGTGTCTGGAAAAACGGATGGAAGAAGCCGTTTCAAAATATAATGTACAAAACGGTGCATTTGGCATCGTAATGAATGTTAAAACCGGGGAAGTGCTGGCTATGGCAACGCTTGGCAGCTACGACCCTAATCACTATCTTGAAATTTATGATGCTTCCCAAGCGAAACAGGTAGAAAAACTTTATCAGGTTGCACTACAGCAGCCCCAGGGCAGCGATGCCTATGTCAGTGCCATGCAGTCTTACCGGGATGCGTTGCAAAGCGCACGTTTAAAACAGTGGCGAAATCGAGTGATCTCTGACGGCTATGAGCCGGGTTCGACATTTAAAGTGCTGACGATGGCAGCTGCATTGGACAGTGGAGCCATTACTTTGCAAAATCACTTTTCCTGTAGTGGCTCCGCTCATATTCCTGGTCGTTCACAGTTGCTGCACTGCTGGCGATCGGCAGGACATGGTTCGCAGACCACGGCACAGGCACTGCAAAACTCCTGTAATATTGCCTTTGCAAACATTGCATTGCAGCTGGGGGGAGAACGCTTTTACGACTATGTAAAGAATTTTGGGATTTTGGAAAAAACAGGACTGGATCTTTCTGGAGAAAGCAAAGGGGTGTTTTTTGACAAAGCCCTTGTTACAGATACACAGAAATGGGGGACGGCATCCTTGACATCCGGTTCTTTCGGCCAGACCTTTAAGTTGACCCCCATTCAGCTGGTCAGAGCCATTTCTGCGGTGGTCAATGGCGGCTATTTGATGGAACCTTATATTGTTTCCGAGGTGATCAATGCCGACGGAAAGACGGTGCTGAAACAGGAGCCGACGGTGGTGCGACAGGTCATCACCGAAGAAACCTCAAAAATCATGTGTTCTTTGATGGAGTCGGTGGTTACAGAGGGAACGGCAAAGAACGCTGCTGTGGCTGGTTTTTCAATTGGTGGTAAAACCGGTACCAGTGAAAAAATCGATGTGTTGGACGAAAACGGCCAGCCGACTTTGGATAAGATCGTGTCGTTTGTTGGCGTTGCGCCAATGAATGATCCGGAGTATATCGTGCTGGTTGCGTTGGACACACCTTCCCGTTCCACAGGGATCTATATTTCCGGTGGTGTTATGGCGGCACCAACGGTAGGAGCGGTACTGTCGGATATTTTGCCCTATCTGGGTGTAGAACGAAATTATACGGAAAAAGATCAGGCTGGGCAGGTCGTGACCATGCCGGATCTGGGGGGTATGAGCGCAAAGGAGGCTGCGGCAGCATTAAAAGCCATCGGGCTGACAGCCCAAATTCTGGGCGATGCCAATGCGGTAACAGGACAGATCCCGGCAGCGGGACAGAAGGTGCCGGCCGGGAGTCAGGTGCTGCTCTATTTCGGTCAACAAGTACAGAATCGGACTGTGGCGGTGCCGGATTTTTCCGGAATGACCCGACAACAGGCCAGCGATGCAGCCGGAAAATTGGGAATATATATTTTGGTGTCCGGAAATCCTTCCGTGGATGGAAATGTGAGGGTAACAGAGCAGTCTGTGGTGGCCGGAACATCCGTTGCAGTTGGAACGACTGTTACTTTAACATTTACGGATAGGGATATTCGTGATTAGTGGGGGATAAGGAATGAAATTGAGAGAATTACTTCAAAATGTAAATGTGCTGGAAAGCACTGCGAATATGGAAATGGAGATTTCCTTTGTCACCAGTGACACCAGAAAGGAAATGACCGCAGGCAGCCTTTTTGTGGCGCTGAATGGCTTTGCATTTGACGGAAATCGATATATTTCTGCAGCCTTCGATAAGGGAGCAGCGGTGGTTGTTACAGCTAAAAAGCCGGAGCAGGACGTGCCCTATGTGCTGGTGGATAATGATCGCCTGGCACTGGCACGGATCGGAGCCAATTACTATGGTCATCCTGCAGATGCCATGACGATGGTTGGCGTTACCGGTACCAATGGCAAAACCTCTGTTACCTGGCTACTGAAGCAGGTGCTTGAAAAATGCAGGGGCGCAAAAGTGGGATTGATCGGTACCATGGAGAACCACATTGGCGATTTGGTATTGGCGACCGATCGAACAACACCGGAAAGCATTCGGCTGCAGGAATTGTTTGCCCAAATGAGAGATGCAGGCTGCCGATATGTGGTCATGGAGGTGTCCAGCCATGCCATTGCACTGCATCGCGTAGAGGGTATTCACTTTGAGGTGGCTGGATTTACGAATTTGACAGAGGATCATCTGGACTTTCACAAAACGATGGAAAACTACGGCGAAACCAAGGCACAGCTGTTTGACCATTGCAATAAAGCGGTGGTCAATGGCGATTCTCCCTGGGCAGAAAGAATGGTTTCGGGTAAGAAAATCTCCGTGTTGACGACGGCGGTGGATGGTTTTGGTGATTTGAAAGCGGAAAACATAGAATATAGTGGTGAGGGCCTGCATTTCACGGCAGTTTACAACCACCAAAGCGTGGCAATCTCCGTGCCCATTCCCGGAAAGTTTACAGTCTACAATGTGTTGACGGTATTAGGCATTGCCATGCAACTGGGGGTTGCCCTGGAAGATGCTGCAAATGCGCTGAAAACTGTACGTGGGGTCAAGGGCAGGGTAGAGGTGGTTCCGACCCCTGGAAAAGCGTTTACGATTTTGATTGACTACGCCCACACGCCTGACGGACTGGAGAACGTGCTGAGTGCAGTCCGTGGATTTTGCAAGGGGCGGTTGATCGCTGTTTACGGCTGCGGCGGCAATCGTGACAAAACCAAACGGCCGATTATGGGAGAAATTGGCGTTCGATTGGCAGATTTTGCTGTGATCACCTCTGATAATCCCAGAAAAGAGGAGCCGGGTGCCATTATTCAGGATATTTTGGCAGGTTTGGTAGATGCGAAAAATTTTGTGGCCATAGAAAATCGTATTGAAGCGATTCATTACGCCATAAATATTGCTAAAGAAGATGATATAATCGTCCTTGCGGGTAAAGGTCACGAAACCTATCAGGAAGTGATGGGCGTGAAATACCATATGGACGAACGGGAAATTGTTGCGGCATATTTGGAGGAACAGTAAATGGCAAATATTACTTTGGCCCAGGCTGCTGCGTGGTGTGGCGGTAAAGTGGAACCTCAATACGCCGATGTGTCGTTTTTTGGTGCCAGCAACGATAGCCGTACCATCTGTCCGGGACAGCTGTTTGTAGCGTTGTTCGGAGTTCGGGATGGTAATGATTTTGTGGATATGGCGTTGGAAAAGGGCGCTGCTGCGGTATTGACATCGAAGCGACTGGGGGATTATCCGGCTATTTTGGTGGAGGATCCCCGCATTGCCCTGGGTAAAATCGCCGCAGGGTTGCGCCGCCATATGGCAATGATAGTTGTGGGCGTTACTGGCTCGGTGGGGAAAAGCACCACCAAGGAGATGATTGCCTCCGTATTGGAGGGGGATCATATCGTCAGCAAAACACCGGCGAATTTTAATAACGATCTGGGTTTGCCAATGGCTATTTTGGGCATGGCGGACGATACACAGATAGGTGTGCTGGAAATGGGCATGAGCCACGCCGGTGAGATATCCTATCTGTCCCATATTGCAAAGCCCGATATCGGCGTGATCACCAATATCGGAGTCATGCACATGGAGAATTTTGAGTCTCAGGAGGGAATCCTGCGAGCAAAGCTGGAAATTGTAGACGGCATGGATGAAAATGCCCGACTGTGCCTCTATGGGGATGATGGATACCTTTGGAACAGCCGGGAGAACATTTCTCAAAATGTGACTTTCTTTGGTCGAGAGAATCCCCAATGCCGGATTTTGGCGAAAAATGTATATCAAGGGGAAGATGGGCTGCATTTTACAGTGCAGTCGGGAAATACGGAATTTCCGCTGACATTACCGCTGGAAGGGGAACATTATGTTGCCGATGCTCTGGCGGCAGTATCGGTAGGACTTGCTTTGGGCGTGGCACCGGAGCGGATTGCAGAACGGCTTGCACATTTTCGTAATATTGCAGGACGACAGGAGACATTCCAGGCCAAAGGCTGTACCATCATCAATGACAGCTACAATGCAGGCCCGGAGTCCATGGAGGCCGCATTGAAGGTGTTGGGAAACCGAAAGGGACGTCATATTGCTCTGCTGGGGGACATGCTGGAACTGGGAGAACGAACGAAAGATGCCCACCATCAGCTGGGCGTTGTAGCCAGCCGGTATGCAGATGTATTGCTGGTCCTTGGCCCCAATGCGGTACATGTGGCTGGGGGGGCAAAGAATGCCGGTATGCCTGAAGAAAGCATATTTGTCTTCTCAGATGGAGCGACAATGGCGCAGAAATTGAAACAGATCTATCACAGCGGCGATGTGCTGCTGTTTAAGGGAAGCCACGGAATACATGTAGAACGGGTATTGGAAAAGTTTTTGACCGAGGAATAGAAAGAGAAACGGAGGCATAAGCATGATAAAGATAATAATCACAGGCATTTTAGCCTGTATTCTCACAGGCGGCATTGGCTATGTGCTGCTGCCTGTATTGCGGGCATTGAAGGCTGGACAGTCCATTCGGGAAGTGGGACCTACCTGGCATAACAATAAGGCGGGTACGCCCATGATGGGCGGCATCATGTTCATTTTTGGAACACTGATTTGCCTGCTGTTTAATGTTGGTGTCATGTCGGATCATACGCCGTTGTATGCCATGGCGTTGGGACTGTGCTTTGGCCTAGTTGGATTTCTGGATGACTTTTTTAAGCTGAAGTATAAGCGTAATCTGGGACTAACTGCAATTCAGAAGGCACTGCTGCAAATGGCAGTGTCGGCGGTGTATCTGTATGTGTTGTATATGCAGGGAACGCTGACCTGTGATATTTACATTCCCTTTATCAACAAGACATTCTATCTGAATCCCATTGTTTATATTTTCTTCTCCATGTTTGTGATGGTGGGATGTGTCAATGCAGTGAATTTGACCGATGGTGTGGACGGCCTGTGTGCCAGTGTGA
>CAZHPO010000067.1:0-7452 GCA_964534615.1 uncultured Oscillospiraceae bacterium | reverse complement strand
ATACATTGCTTGCCGTATCGGAGATCTCACCGGTGGCAGCCAGCAGTTTTTCCTCAGCAGCAGACAGGGTATGTGCCTTAAAGCGGCGCTTATTGGTCAGGCTCCGGCGATAGCGCTCCAGTTCGGGACAGTCTGCATAAAACTTTTCCATATCCTCGTCGGAAATGGCCATGATCTCAGGGGTTGCAAAGCTGGTGGCGGCACTCAATGCCACCATAACGCTTCTAAGCTTGCCGCCCATGGCCTGGTAGACGGGATTGCGAGTGTCCTGATCGCCTTTCCGCATGGCATAGTTGGCCAGCGCACCAACTTTCACACTGTTCATTTCGGACTGATACAGATAATCATAAAGGGTCTTGCCGCTTTCTCCCAGACGGCCTGCAAAGGCAGCCAGCTGCTTCTGCACATCTGCAAGGGTGGCCAGTTCTGCCTCCCAAGCTTCGTCGGTAGCGAACAGATCCTCGGTTGCCCAGGTGTCTTCTACAGGAATTTCATGGCGCTCACGAATACGATTGGTTTCAGACATAAGTTCCCTCCTGAAAATTTGATTATATTGTCTTAATAATTATGCTTTTTTCAGATCAGCGGCGATCAGGCGCTTCATGGCCTCAATACCCACCTTAATGGCAGAAGAT
The DNA here is from genome assembly GCA_964534615.1 of uncultured Oscillospiraceae bacterium. GTDB lineage: Bacteria > Bacillota > Clostridia > Oscillospirales > Oscillospiraceae > Faecousia. The sequence goes on along the minus strand of CAZHPO010000067.1, from coordinate 6,817 downwards.
GTATCCTCGGTCATGGGCATTTCCAGTCCGGCCTTCTCCCGCTCCTGATTCCAGATCACATGGAAGCAGGAACCGCAGCGGACACCCAATGCAGATGCCACAACAAACAGTGCGGAGGACTCCATTTCGCTGGCCTTCACACCCAGACGCTTCCAGCTATCCCACTTCTGCAGCAGTTCATAATAAACCGGGCTCTTTTCGGGGCTGTGCTGGCCGTAGAACGCATCCTTACACTGGACAACACCGGTATGTACCCGATAGCCCAGTTCTTCACCAGCCATCTTCAGTGCTGCTGCCACATCAAAATCAGGCACTGCCGGGAACTCGATGGGAGCATACTCCATCGAAGTATGTTCAAAGCGAATCGATCCGGTGGCCACGATCACATCACCGGGCAGCACATCCATAGCGATGCCACCGCAGGTACCCACACGAATAAAGGTATCTGCGCCAATGGCTGCCAACTCCTCCATGGCAATGGCCGCAGAGGGGCCGCCAATACCAGTGGAGCAAACGCTGACCTTCTGGCCCAGCAATTCGCCAGTGTAAATATTATATTCCCGGTTCATACCCACGTGGACAGGATTATCAAAGTGCTGTGCGATGGCCTCACAGCGGCCGGGGTCGCCGGGCAGGAACACATATCGGCCAACATCGCCCTCCTTGCACCGAATATGAAATTGCATACCAATATCTTGCATTTTATCACCTTATCCTTTGCTATTTAATTATGATATTCTACCATAGGGATTTCGGGATTTCAATAGAAATGGTTTCATTTTTCAGTATATTTTTTATTTTTTCCAGCAAATTAACTAAAAATAAATTGTATCATTGACAAATAATCGTTACAATGTTATTATATTTTGTGGATTTGAAAGAATTCCACATCATTATCCGAATGATACTGTCCGCCAGTCGCACCAAGTTCGACGACCGGGGTATCCTCTAGAAATTTTTGGAGGTAAAAGTATTATGGCAAACAAATATCCCCTGAACGTGAAAACCCCTCGTTCCTACACCTATGTCACCCGTAACATTCCTGAGGTGACTGTCGAGCAGCGTGAACGGGCTCTGAAAGCAACCCACTATAACGAGTTCGCCTTTCCTGCCGGCATGCTGACTGTTGATATGTTGTCCGACTCTGGCACCACTGCAATGACTGATGCACAGTGGGCTACCATGTTCCTGGGCGACGAAGCATATGGCCGTAACAAGGGCTACTACGTACTTCTGGAAGCTTTCCGTGACATTTTCGAGCGTGGTGGAGAGAAGAATTGGAAAAAATCCATCGACCTGATCCGCACCGACTGCACCGACATTGACAAGATGATGGACGAGCTTTACCTGTGCGAATATGAAGGTGGCCTGTTCAACGGCGGCTCTGCTCAGCTGGAGCGTCCCAACACCTTTATCATCCAGCAGGGTCGTGCGGCTGAGTCTGTGCTGTTTGAGATGGTCAAGAAGATCATGTCTGAGCGTTATCCCGGCAAGGTCTTCACCATTCCCTCCAACGGTCACTTCGACACCACCGAAGGCAACATCAAGCAGATGGGCTCCATTCCCCGTAACCTGTACAACAAGGAATTGCTGTACGAAGTTCCCGAAGGCGGCGTTTACGAAAAGAACCCCTTCAAGGGCGATATGGACGTGAAGAAACTGGAAGAACTGATTGAAGCCGTCGGTCCCGAAAATGTTCCCCTGATCTACACCACTATCACCAACAACACTGTCTGCGGTCAGGCTGTTTCCATGCGCTCCATCCGTGAAACTGCAAAGATCGCTGAAAAATATGACATTCCCTTCATGTTCGACGTTGCTCGCTGGGCAGAAAACTGCTATTTCATCAAGGTCAACGAAGAAGGCTATGCCGACAAGTCCATTGCCGAAATTGCCACCGAAATGTTCTCCTACTGCGATGGCTTCACCATGTCTGCTAAGAAAAATGGCCACGCCAACATGGGCGGCATGCTGGCTTTCCGTGATAAGGGTCGTTTCTGGAAGAAGTTCTCCGACTTTGATGAGAACGGCAATCTGGTCAATGATATCGGTGTTCGTCTGAAAGTCAAGCAGATTTCCTGCTACGGTAACGACTCCTACGGTGGTATGTCCGGCCGTGATATCATGGCACTGGCAGCTGGCCTGTATGAGGAGTGTAACTTCAACTATCAGGAAGCTCGTGTGCAGCAGTGTGAATATTTGGCTCAGGGCTTCTATAAGGCCGGTGTCAAGGGTGTCATCCTCCCTGCCGGCGGTCATGGTGTGTATATTAACATGACCGAGTTCTTCGATAATAAGCGTGGCCACGAAACCTTCGCCGGCCAGGGCTTCTCCATCGAACTGATCCGCCGCTATGGTATCCGTACCTCTGAGCTGGGCGACTACTCCATGGAATACGATCTGAAGACCCCCGAGCAGCAGGAAGAACTGTGCAACGTGGTTCGCTTTGCAGTCAACCGCAGCCAGCTGAACCAGGAACACATGGACTATGTCATTGCTGCTGTGAAGGAACTGTATGAGGATCGGGAGTCCATTCCCAACATGCGAATTGTCAAGGGTCGTACCTTGCCCATGCGTCACTTCCACGCTTTCCTGGAGCCTTACGCCAACGAAGAAAAGTAAACAGATTTGCAAAAGCCACCGGCATCAACGCCGGTGGCTTTTACTCTGATAATTCAAAACAAAGGGTGCGCCGCACTATGCGGCGCACCCTTCCTATTTACTGTTGGATCATTTTTTCCAGTGCTGCGATCTTCAGGCACAGGCAGAACACATCCATCGCCTGCTCCAGTTCCTCAATAGGAGGCAAACTGGGAGCAATACGGATATTGCTGTCCTGAGGGTCGATGCCATAGGGATAGGTAGCACCGGCATCGGTCATCACAACACCGGCTTCCTTACACAGCGCCAGCGCACGTTTTGCTGTGCCGGGCATCGTGTTCAGGCTGACGAAATAGCCGCCCTTGGGCTTGTTCCACTGGGCAAATTCCCAGGGAGCGATCTGGCTATCCAGCTTCTCCAGCACCACTTTAAATTTCGGTGCCATGATGGCAGCATGATTTTTCATCACTTCCAGCGTATGCTCTTTATTCTGCAGGAACATCACATGGCGCAGCTGATTGACCTTGTCATAGGAAATCATCTGCACCCCCAGCAGTTTCTGCATATATTTCAGGTTTTCCTCGGAAGTTGCCATCACAGAGATACCTGCACCGGGGAAAGTGATCTTGGAAGTAGACGCAAACTCATAAACCATATCAGGATTACCGGCTTCCCGGCACAGGGTCAGGATATCGGTAAAGGGAACAAAATCTCCCTCAAACTCATGAACGCAGTAGGCATTATCCCACATAATTGTAAAGTCAGGGGCAGCAGGCTTCAGGTTTGCAAAGCGAGAAATGGTTTCATCGGAATAGATGATGCCCTCGGGGTTAGAATACTTGGGAACGCACCAGATGCCCTTGACCGCAGGATCCTGCACATATTTTTCTACCAGATCCATATCAGGGCCGGTAGCGGTCATGGGAATGGTAATAAGCTCTGCACCGAAAGATTCGGTAATACGGAAATGACGGTCATAGCCAGGAGCAGGACACAAAAATTTGACCTTTTCTTCCTTGCACCAGGGGCGCAGGCTATTTTTCAGGCCGTGCGTATAGGCCTTGGAGATCACATCATACATCAACGTCAGACTGGCTGTGCCGCCAACGAAAACTTCGCTCTGCTTGCATCCCAGCATATCTGCCCAGTAGGCCTTGGCGCAGGGTAGGCCGCCCAACTCGCCATAGTTACGGGCATCCATGCCATCAACAATGCACTGGGCAGGATCGGTAAGTACGGTCAAAATTCCGCTGACGGAGTCCAGTTGCGCCTTGGAGGGCTTACCACGAGCCATATTCAGCTTCAGGTTTTTTGCTTTCCAGCCTTCAAACTCGGCAGTCAGTTCTTGATATGCCTTCTGCATATCAGCGGTGGACATATTCATGGGTTTCAACCTCATTTCATCATTGTGATATTGTCATTATACACAATATAACAAAAAAAGCAACTATATAAAATGCCTTCGATGACAAATTTTCCATCGAAGGCATCTTTTATTTTCCGGTAGAACCAAATCCGCCCTGTCCTCTGTCCGTGTCAGAAAGACAGTCGGTTTCCTCATACGCAGGGGTCAAAACCGGGGTGATGACAAACTGTGCAATCCGATCGCCGGGTTCTACCTGCTGGGCTATTTTTCCATGGTTATGCAGAACCACCCTGATTTCTCCCCGGTAGTCGCTGTCAATAACGCCCACTTTGTTGGCAGGTGCCAGTCCCCGTTTTGCTCCCATACTGCTGCGGGCAAAAACCAGACCGGCACAACCTTTGGGCACTTCCAAAGCCAGTCCAGTGGGAATAAAGGCGGTCTCCCCTGCCTCAATGGTTACAGGCTCTTTCAAGCAGGCATACAGATCCGCACCGGCAGCTTCCGCCGAGCCATAAGTAGGCAAGATCGCATTGGGATCCAGTTTTTTTACACGAATGGTACTCATTATGTTTCTCCTCTCCCCTGCCAGTCTTCCCAAAGGACGATCTCGCCCCTTTCGAGACTGGAAGGAACATGGATGATTCGCTGATTGGATGAGCCACGGAAACGTAGACTCAAGTTTTTCTTAGACTCTACAAACGGGCCATCCACCAGCACATCCAAATAACTTAAAAACTTTTTTGTGACGTCAGGATTTCCCAGCTTACCGGCCAGAATATCCTTATCAAACAGATAGCCGGAAAAGGCCCAGATAGATTTTTCGGGGTAGACTTCTTTGATCTGCCCCAAAAGGTCCACCAACGGCGGCTGATTTTCTGGTTCAAAAGGCTCCCCTCCCAAAAGGGTAATGCCTCTGATATAACCAGGCTTCAACATCTCCAAAATCATATCAACAGTTTGCTGGGTAAATGGCTCGCCATAATCAAAATCCCAAGCTACTTCGTTAAAACAGCCTTTACAATGATGGGTACAGCCGGAAACAAACAGGCTGACCCGTACCCCTGGGCCGTTGGCAATATCGCAATTTTTGATGGCTGCGTAGTTCATCGCTCCCACACTTTCTCTATGATCTCATCAAGTTTTTCCATATAACGCTGCTGATCCACCCAGAAGCTCAATCCATGGCCGGCGTTTTCCACCAAAAGCAACTGCTTATCACCGCCGCAGGCGGCAAATCCACGTTTTGTCATTTCAGCTGGAACAAAGGTATCGGCCAAGCCGTGAACCATCAAAATTGGCAGCTTATTTTTTGCCAATGTATCCACAGAATTACATTCCTCCAGAGAAAACCCTGCCAATATCCGGGCACACAGATCTGCTGTCCAAATAAACGGCAAAGACGGCAAATGGGTGCGTTGACGAAAAACATGGGCGATAATCTGCTTGGGCGACGTGAAACCGCAATCCACCACAAAAGCTTTCACATTCTCCGGCAATTCCATTCCCGCCAGATACATCATGGTTGAAGCTCCCATGGAAAGGCCGCTGCACAACATTGGCATTGCTTCAAAATGTTCATTGTGCAATTCGATCCAGCCCAGCATATCCCGGCTTTCCTTTACGCCATAAGTAATGAATCTGCCCTCACTTTTTCCATGGCTGCGCTGATAAGGCAGCAGCAGGTTCAATCCCTTGCTGTGATACACTTCCAAAACAGGCCCAAAATCCACCAGAAAATTACTGTGATATCCATGAGCCAGAATCACCGTCGCTTTTGCATTTTCTGCCGGAACAAACAATGCACGCAGCTTCAGTCCATCCACACTTTCCGTCACCCATTCTTCGTGGGCATGATTTTCGATCCAATGACGTGCCATAATGATGTCGTCTGCATATTTTCCGTACGGGCCATTTTTAACAGCCCCGTCGTCCTCCAGATTTAATTCTGCTCTGTTGCATGCGATAAAAAACAGATATATGCCCAAGCCCATACAGGCCAGCAGCATCAGAAGCAAAAAAGTGCAAATAATCATGGATGCTCCTTCTTTCCGAGGGATGCAAACCAGCGGAAAGTCAGCGGCCAAACACAGCCTGCCACCAGAACCATCAGAAAATAGCGTATAGCCCGGCCAGGATATTCCCCAAATAGACTGTTCAGAGGCATTTTCAGTCCTGCCTTTACCAGCAGTACCAGTACAGCACCACCCACTACTTTCAAAATCTGTGCCCACCAAACGGCCTTGACCTGAAAGTGGATATATTTTTCGTCTACAAAATACACAACCGCCATACCGAAGACGGCACCCATCAGGGTATAAGCATTTTGCACGCCGTGGGTATAGTTGTAACTGTCCATATTGGAAGGATCAATGATAAACTGAGCAAAAATCAAATATGCAACCGACAGGCCGGCCATTCCCAGCAGCATGGGTTTGATGTATTTACCCTCATTGACAAATCGAAATAAAAACACCAGTGCCAATGCACTCAGGCTGCCCACCAGCACATCCGCCGGTGTGTGGACGCCTAAGTACATTCTGGAAAAGGGCACCAACACAGCGATCACAACAAAGATCCAACGCAGCACCTTCTGCTTTGTTGTCATGGCTAGGCAGCCAAATACGCCGACAGAACTTTGGCTGTGGCCGCTGGGGAATGAATAGCCGCTGGCTGCCGGAATTGCCTCCTCTACCGCATTAAAACCCCGATCCAACTCCCAAGGCCGGGGAATTTTGCAAAGGAGCTTTAAAAACTGGTTTAAAATCGTGCCACAGAAGCCAACAGCCATCAGGTAGTAGCCCCGGTTTTTATCCAAGCACCAGAACACGATCAACGCCGCCACCAGAAATG
>CAZHPO010000066.1:0-7769 GCA_964534615.1 uncultured Oscillospiraceae bacterium | reverse complement strand
CTTCCAGATCACCGTGGCCAAAGGCACGGGCTTTCTGTGCCATTTCCCGCAGGGGATGGCTCTGCCTCTTGGCAAAATAGGCCACCGCAATGATGGACACGATCATCACCAGAATGGCACCGGCGATAAACATATCAGACACTCTGGCCAAGACTATTTCCGTATCTGCTGTGGGCACGGAGGAAAGCACATAGCCCACCACCTGACCGTTGGTCATTTTCACAGGACGTGCTGAAATAAATCGACTTTCCGTATAAAATCCCCGAAGAAGCCCTGCATAGTGGGCACAGCCTGAGGTTGCGATCTCCTCCATATATTTTTTGGAGATGGTCAGGCCACGGTAGTCTTCCCCGTCAGATTGGCCGGCATGGAGGATCACACGCCCCTTTGCATTGCAGATGATCGCATCGATTTCCGACACTCTGGCCGCCAGATCCAGATTGATGATAAACTGCATGGTATCCATGCTGCCATCATTGGCATAATAGACCGAAGCCAGCTTTGCCATTTCCTGAGAATTGTTATCCAACCGTTCAAAAGCGGTGTCTGTCAGGTAGCTTTTCACCAGGATCTGCAACGCAATACCCAAAATCAGCAAAGCCAGCAGGAATATGATCGTGGTCGACAAAAGAGAGCGACCTTGTGTGGTCTTCATAAAAGACCCCCTTTTTTTACTTGTGCCGGAAAGTCACCGGGATGGGGTTTAAAGGACTTCGAACTTATAGCCCACGCCCCAAACGGTTTTCAGGCTCCACTTATCGCTGGCACCTTCCAGCTTTTCACGGAGCCGTTTCACATGAACATCCACAGTCCGGCTGTCACCGAAATAGTCAAATCCCCACACTTCATCCAGCAACTGGTTACGGGTATAGACTCGATTGGGAGAAGATGCCAAATAGAACAGCAGTTCCATTTCTTTCGGAGGTGTATCCACTTTTTTTCCGTTTACCAGCAGCTCGAAAGCATCCATATCAATGACCAGACCATCAAAAGTCAACCGTCTTGCTTTCTTTTCCACGGTAGCGCCGGTAGAACGGCGAAGCACTGCCTCGATCCGGGCCAGCACCTCTCTCATTTCAAAGGGCTTGGTGATATAGTCATCGGCACCGGCTTTCAGACCGGATACTTTGTCATTGGTCTCCCCCTTGGCAGTGAGCATGATAATGGGGGTCTGGCTTTCGGCACGGATGGCCTTGCAAACAGCCCAACCGTCCATCACCGGCATCATCACATCCAGCAGCACCAGATCCGGAGAAACGGCACGATATTTGGCCAGACCTGCACCACCATCATGGGCAACGGTCACATGGTAGCCTTCTTTTTCCAGATACATCTGCAACAGCTCTGCAATATTGTGGTCATCTTCCACAACCAACACGGAGATTGCCATATATTCTTCCTCCTGTCTACGATTTTAATTTTCTTTTATTATAGCCCCTTTTCCAATTTTGGGGTGAACTTTTTGTTAAGAGTTGACCTCATGCCATGTACATTTCCATTTTTTCCTTGCTTTTGACCGGAGATAAGCGTATGATATAGAAAAATCATCTCTGCCAGATAGGGAGTCTTCCTCTCCGGCCACCAAAAAGTTCCATTTTTCGAAGGAGAAGCATATGCTTGAATATTTAAAAGCCGTTCTTTTCGGCATTGTGGAAGGCATCACCGAATGGCTGCCCATCTCCTCCACAGGCCACCTTATTTTACTGGAAGAATTTATAAAACTCAAGGTCTCCGGCTCATTTTATGAAATGTTTCAGGTAGTGATCCAGCTGGGTGCTATTTTAGCAGTTCTGGTGCTGTTTTTCCATAAATTAAATCCATTTTCCGGGAAAAAATCGGAACTGGAAAAAAAGGATACCTGGAATTTATGGTTCAAAGTAGTGGCCGCTGTGCTGCCCTCCGCAGTGCTGGGTCTGCTGTTTGACGATTTTCTGGAAGAACACCTCTACAATTATGTGGTGGTCGCCATTATGCTCATCGTGTATGGCATCGCATTTCTGGTGGCAGAAAAACGCAACGAAAATCGCCGTTTTTCTATTGATACCGTCCAGGCAATTGACTATAAAACCGCCGTTTTCATTGGCTGTTTCCAATGCCTGAGCCTGATCCCCGGCACTTCCCGTTCCGGTGCCACCATTTTGGGGGCATTGCTGCTGGGCGTCAGTCGGCCAGCCGGTGCGGAGTTTTCCTTCTTTCTGGCCATCCCCACCATGCTGGGAGCCAGCGGTCTGAAAGTGCTGAAATATCTGCTGGAAGGAAACCTGCCCACCGGGGACGAGACCTGTATTCTGATCATCGGTTGTCTGGTCAGCTTTCTGGTCAGTCTGCTGGTGATCCGGGCACTGATGGAATACGTGCGCAAGCACAGCTTTTTCTGTTTTGGCATTTATCGGATCATTTTGGGCGCAGGCGTGCTGACCTATTTCCTGCTGTAAATCAGATTCTGCATGGCATTCCGAAGCCCACGCCATCCCCCGGATGGGCAGATCTGCAAACTACGATGTCCATTTCCGACACCCACAGGGCAATTGTCCTGTGGGTGTTTTCGTTTAAAAGAAGTGATTTTTGTGTAAAATGATAAAATAATACCCGAAAACCAAAGAAATACTCTTGCATTTTGTGCGTTTTTGCTTTATAATAAGGTAAATTTTAGGATGGGGGTGTATATTTTGGGTGAAGTGATCGCACTGGTCTCCGGTAAAGGCGGTACAGGAAAAACGGCACTGTGTGCAGCCATTGCAACCACACTGGCTCAGGGAAACCGCCGGGTGCTGTGTATCGATACCGATGTGGGTCTGCGAAATCTGGACATTTTCCTGGGAATCCCCCAAACGGACGCCCTTTCTTTTCTGGATATTTGCCGGGGATATTATCCCCTGAGCGCCGCCCTGATCCATCCCCAATTTTCCAACCTTTCTTTCCTGACTGCTCCGGCCAACGGTTCTATTGAGGACGTGCCTATGGAAAATTTCCGGGCACTTTTGGAGCAGGCACGGAAGCAATTCGACTTTATTTTTCTCGATGGCCCTTCCGGTATTGGCCCCGGTATGACCATGGCGGCAACACTGGCCGATCGCTGTATTCTGACCACCCTGCCGGATCCGGCATCCATTCGCAATGCCGAACGAACCGGCCAGGAATTGGAAAAACTGGGATGCAGAAATGTGCGGCTGATCATCAACCAGCTCTCTCCGGAGATGCTCAAGGCAATGGATATGACCATCGATGATGTTATGGATGCGGTAGGTCTGCCGCTGCTGGGCTTTGTCCCCACCGACGCCAATATCTGCTTTGCCGCCGCCAAAGGAAAACCCTATATTCAATTCAGCCGCCGGGGTGCCATTGCCGCCTACCAGCGGATCTCAAAAAGAATTCAAGGACTGCCTGCACCTGTTGCAGTCCGGTAAATCGAAAAAGGAGTATCGGTTTATGAATATTGCATTTCTTGCTCACGACAAAAAGAAAGAACTGATGGTTCAGTTCTGTACTGCCTACAAAAGCGTGCTGATGAAGCATAGTCTCTATGCCACTGCCACCACCGGCCGTCTGATCGCAGACAACACCGGTCTGCCGATCACTCTGCTTCTTTCCCATAAGCAGGGTGGCCATCAGCAGATCAATGCCCGTATTGCTTACAACGAGATCGATCTGGTGCTGATGTTCACCGACCCCAACACCACCGATGCCTGGGACGACAGCCAGATGGTGGATACCATCCGTGCCTGTGACAAGCATAATGTGCCTGTGGCAACCAATCTGGCTTCTGCGGAAATGCTGATCATGGGTCTGCAGCGGGGCGATCTGGATTGGAGAGAAATGCTCCACACCAAAATCAGATATTAAAAATCCCCTTGCTTTTCTAATTTCATTTTTCCCTTTGGAGGATCACTATGAGCATTATCAAGCCCCGGACTCTGTCCGGCTTTATGGAATTGCTGCCCGCCCAGCAGGTAAAATTTGAAAAAATGGCGGAAATTCTCAGGAACACCTATGCTTCCTATGGCTTTGCCCCTCTGGACACTCCCATCATCGAGGATGCCCAGATCCTGCTGGCCAAAGGCGGCGGCGAAACCGAAAAGCAGATCTACCGCTTCTCCAAAGGAGACAGCGATCTGGCCATGCGTTTTGACCTGACCGTGCCTCTGGCAAAGTATGTGGCCCTGCACTATAATGATCTGGCATTCCCCTTCCGCCGATTCCAGATCGGCAAAGTCTACCGGGGTGAACGTGCCCAGCGAGGCCGTTTCCGTGAATTTTATCAGGCTGACATCGACATCATTGGCGATGGCAAGCTGGATATTGTCAACGAGGCAGAAATTCCTGCCATCATCTATAAGGTTTTCCGTGGCTTCGGCCTGAACCGATTCCAAATTCGGGTAAATAACCGCAAAATTCTCAATGGCTTCTACGCCATGATGGATCTGAGTGAAGTTTCCGGCGATATTATGCGCACCGTGGACAAGCTGGATAAGATCGGTGCCGAGAAAGTACGCACCCTGCTGGTGGAAGAATGCGGCATTTCTCCTGAGAAATCCGATGAAATTCTGAAATTTATTGCCATCACCGGCACCAATGCAGAAGTGCTGGCCGCTCTGGAAGGATACGCCGGCCGCAACGAACTGTTTGATCTGGGTTTGGGTGAACTGAAAGCCGTCACAGAAAATCTGTCCGCTTTCGGCGTGCCGGAGGAGAACTTTGCCGTGGATCTGACCATCGCCCGTGGCCTGGACTATTACACCGGCACCGTCTACGAAACCACATTGCTGGATCATCCGGAGATCGGCTCCGTCTGCTCCGGTGGCCGGTATGATAATCTGGCCGGCTATTACATCGATAAACCCCTGCCCGGTGTGGGCATTTCCATCGGTTTGACCAGACTGTTCTATGTGCTGGACGAGCAGGGTCTTCTGAATCCCGAACTGCCCAGCGCTCCTGCCGATGCACTGGTTCTGCCCATGACAGAGAACATCGCCGCCGCCATTTCCCTGGCTGAAGTCCTGAGAAATCAGGGGCTTCGGGTGCAACTGTACGGCGAACAGAAAAAATTCAAGCAGAAAATGACCTATGCAGACAAGCTGGCTGTGCCCTTTGCAGTTTTGCTGGGTGAAGACGAGATCACTGCCGGTGTCTGCTCCGTTAAAAATATGAAAACCGGCCAGCAGGTAAAGCTTTCTCCCGAAGAAGCTGCCGTCTATATCCGCAATGAATTGCAAAACAACAGCGGCCCCATTATTTTGGAAAAATAACGCATTTTCCCACTTCAATAAGGTGTAGCCATTATCTGCAAAAATGAACTTCACCGGGGATATTTCCCCTTCCCTACAGTGAAATTTGTGCCCGATTTATCATTCGTAATTTATAATTTGGAGGGATCGCTATGAAACGACAGGATTGTATCAGCTGGGATGAATACTTCATGGGCATTGCCATGCTAGCCGCCAAACGCAGCAAAGATCCCAGCACGCAAGTAGGTGCCTGCATCGTTTCCCAGGACAATATCATCATTTCCACCGGCTATAACGGTATGCCCAAGGGCTGTTCCGATGATGAATTTCCCTGGACACGAGAGGGTGAGGAAACCAAATATCCCTTTGTTGTCCATGCAGAATTGAATGCCATTTTGAACGCCAACGGCCGTGACCTGCGGGGCAGTCGGATCTATGTCGCCCTGTTCCCCTGCAACGAATGTGCCAAGGCCATCATTCAGTGTGGCATCAAAGAAGTAATATATCTCTCCGATAAATACGCTGATACCATGAGCAATCTGGCCTCCAAGCGGATGTTGGGTGCCGCCGGAGTCAACTATATCAGAATGCAGACCAAACTGGAAAATCTGACCCTGAGTTTTATTCCGGAAGAACAGAAATGAACCAACAGGCGGCCAATGGCCGCCTGTTTTTTTGCAATTTTCAGGGAAAAGATGTCCTCCCAAGTGGGGAGGACTTTTTTCATTGTTTCACATGAAACATGAAAATCCGCAAAAATTCGCCCCTTGTCCATTTTTCGACAGAAAATAAAAGCTGCTCTATCATCCATTTTCTTTTATATATTGTATCCAGACAAAAAACCCTTGTTTTTTACATCGAAATATGTTATGATTTAGGTTGAGATAATGTGGGGAAGAATTGCCTTTTCCCCGACCGAACATATCGAAAGGAGCCAAAAAATATGTTTTCATCCGCCTATGTCTGGGCGAAGGTTCTTGGCTATATGGAAGAACAGTTGGGGGCTGTGATCGTGTCCACCTGGTTTGACGATACGGAGGTGGTGGAGCTGAACGAAGAACAGCTGATCCTGCACACTTCCTCGGACTACCGCCGAGATGTCATCATCCAGCGTTACTGCGACCTCATCACCGAAGCCATGCAGAAAATTTTCCACTGCGACACCAAGGTAATCGTCTTTGGTGACCAGGAATACGATTCCTATCGCTCCAAGGGAAAAAAGACTTCCTCCATGGACTTCAACCCTCAGTACAATTTTGATAATTTCATCGTCGGCCCCTCCAACCGCTTTGCCCATGGTGCAGCCATTGCTGTTTCCAATCACCCCGGTGATGTTTACAATCCGCTTTTTATCTATGGCCCTCCTGGTGTGGGCAAGACACACCTACTTTATGCCATTGCCAACGGTATTCGAAAGAAAAATCCCGATGCCAACGTGGTCTATATCAAGGGTGACCAGTTTACCAACGAATTGATCGCTGCCATCCAAAGCGGTAAAAATGTGGAGTTCCGGAACAAATACCGGGAAGCGGACCTGTTTCTGATCGATGACGTGCAGTTCATCGCCGGTAAGGAAAGTACCCAGGAAGAATTTTTCCATACCTTCAATACCCTCTATGAAAGCCATAAGCAGATCGTTATGACTTCCGATCGGAAGCCCAGCGATATGCTGACACTGGAAGACCGACTGAAGACCCGTTTTGAATGGGGTCTGCTGGCTGACATTCAGCCCCCGGACTACGAGACCCGTATGGCGATCATCAAAAACAAGGCCGTACAGATGGGCATGAATCTGCCCGACGATGTGACCAACTTCATTGCCATCAACATTACCAATAATGTTCGTCAGATTGAAGGCACGGTCAAAAAGATCATGGCATACCAGGAGCTGAACAATATGCCCCTGGATCTGCCCAATATCTCCCGTGCCATTGCGGATATGTTTAAAGTGGAGGGCAACGCCGTTCCCACGCCCAGCCTGATCATCAGCCAGGTCTGCAAGTTCTATTCCGTAGACGAAATGGTTTTGCGTGGCAGCACCAAGAGCAAAGGCATTGCCGAAGCCAGACAGGTGGCCATGTACCTGATCCGGAAATTGACCAACCTGAGTCTGCCGGATATCGGTCAGGAATTTGGCAAGGATCACTCCACCGTACTCTACAACATCCGTAAGGTGGAAAATGCCCTGAAAAACAACGACACCAATTTGCAAAATAACATTCGGGACATTACATCCAATATCAATTCCTGCCTGTAATAGCAATGGAAAGTGTAAAATGCGAAGTGTAAAGTGGAAAACTTTCAACTTTACACTTTTATCCACAGGGGCTGTGGAATGTGGAAGGAATTCCTGTGGAATTTCCGTGGGCCGAATTTTTTCCACACAGCCTGTGGAAAAGTTTTAAAAATTCCAAAGGTGGCTGTGGATAAAAAAACCGCATGAAATCTGGCTCCGAGGCACTTTTCCACATAAATTCCCCCTAATACTGTTAATGCTACCTTTAATATCTATTTTTCTATATATTTTATAATCATATACAAGAA
>CAZHPO010000065.1:0-7779 GCA_964534615.1 uncultured Oscillospiraceae bacterium | reverse complement strand
CAGGAGTATTGCCTGAATTTTGTGCAGGACAGCTCCAATGAAACGGATGCCTTTCTTCGCAATCGCCTGCGCCATCACGTAATGCCTCTCTTGGAAACAGAAAATCCAAAAATCGCTGAAAACCTATCAACAATGGCACTGACATTGCGACAGGACGAGGCTTTTTTACAAGAGCAAGCCAATGGGCAGGCAACACTGAATGTAGATGATCTGCGCCGGATGAATGTTGCCATCCGTAACCGTGTGATTGAAAAATTTCTGAAAGAAAATGGTGTCCGAGAACCGGAATATCGCCATATTACTGCGGTGGAGGATTTGGTTTCTTCTCAAAAACCATCGGCACAGGCCAATTTGCCCGGAGGAATCACGGTGGAACGGTGCTATGGCACATTGCGTATTCAGAGTCGGGATTTTTTCTCTCCTGTGCAACTGTTCTGCCCAGGAGAGACACTGATCCCGCAGCTGGGCTTAAAAGTGATTTGTCATCAGGCGGAAGAATTGGTCAATACGGAAAATATTTTTACGGTGGAAACCTCCGCCCCGGTGTACCTGCGAAGCCGGATTGCCGGGGATGAAATGCGATTGCCCGGCGGTACGAAACCTCTCAAGAAACTGTTTATCGACCGCAAGATCCCAGCTTCTCAGCGAAATCTGATCCCTGTGCTGGCAGATGAAAATGGGGTGTTGGCGGTTTATCAAGTGGGTGTGAACCACAATAGAATTCCTTCCAAACTGCCAGCGATGCAGTTCATTTTCATAAAAACATAATTCTGGAGGCGTACTATGCACAAGGATATTCAGCAAATTCTACTCTCAGAGCAGCAGATCCGGGACCGCATCGAACAACTGGGGCGGGAATTGATGAAGGATTATGCTGACAAAAACCCAGTATTTGTAGGTGTTTTAAAGGGCGTTGTAGTGTTCTATGCGGATATGATCCGGGCATTTGATGCACCCTGCCAGCTGGATTTTATGTGGATATCCTCCTATGAGGGAACACATTCTACCGGAAATATTCAGGTGCGTCAGGACGTGTCTGGAGATCTGGCAGGCCGCCATGTGGTGGTGCTGGAGGATATTCTGGACACGGGCCGTTCTCTGAAATATGTCTGTGAGCATTTACGCAGCAAAGGCGTGGCATCGCTGAGGGTGTGTACATTGCTGGATAAGCCGGAGGGACGTCTTCCCGGCGTGAATTTCGAAGCGGATTATGTTGGCTTCAAAATTCCGAATGCTTTCGTGGTGGGCTATGGCTTGGACTATGACGAGCAGTATCGAAACCTCCCCTATGTGGGTATTCTTAAGCCTGAGGCTTATGCAAAGTAAGGAGAAACAATAAGTTGAAAAAACGCAGTATTTTTCCCATTATTCTTTATGCGATCATTCTGGTGGTGATATTCTCTCTGGTCACGGAATGGTTCAGCGGCATGAATCAGGGTATTACCTACTCTGAGGTGGTGCGCCTGTTTAAAGAAGAACAGGTCAAAAAATTTACCGTGTCCGGCGACACTATTCGTCTGGAACTGTATAAACCCTATGACGGAGATCGAACCCTGACCGCAGATGTGGGCAGCGGCGAGGATTTTCGCCGGGAGATGTGGGATGTGATTCAGCAGCAAAGCGAAGATGGTATTCTGGAGAGCTATACTTTTACAGCTGAGGAAAAAACCAGCTATTATGATCTGATTCTTCCTTTACTGATCGTAGGATTGTTACTAATCCTGATTTGGGCTTTCCTGGCCGGCAGAGCCAATGCTGCCAATTCCATGAATCAGTTTGGAAAGGCCAGAACTGTGCTGGGCATACCCGATGGAAAGAAAGTGACCTTTGATGATGTGGCCGGTGCGGACGAAGAAAAGGAAGAACTGGCAGAGGTGGTCGATTTCCTGCGGGATCCCCAGAAATATTCCCAGATCGGCGCACGTATTCCCCATGGATTGTTGCTGGTTGGACCTCCCGGTACCGGTAAAACGTTACTGGCCAGAGCTGTGGCGGGTGAGGCAGATGTACAGTTTTTGTCCATTTCCGGTTCTGACTTCATGGAAATGTATGTCGGTGTCGGTGCCAGCCGGGTTCGTGACCTGTTTGCCCAAGCAAAGAGAATTGCACCGGCCATTATTTTTATCGATGAAATTGATGCGGTAGGCCGCAAGAGAGGTACTGGTTTGGGCGGCGGCCACGACGAACGGGAGCAGACATTGAACCAGCTTTTGGTTGCGATGGATGGCTTCAGTCGTACAGAAGGCGTGATCGTTTTAGCGGCTACCAACCGTGCGGATATTCTGGATCCGGCGCTGCTGCGTCCCGGCCGTTTTGATCGTCAGATTTATGTGGGTCGTCCCGATGTGAAGGGTAGAACGGATATTTTGAAAGTCCATGCGAAGGACAAGCATTTGGACGAGGAAGTGGATTTGAAGACTGTTGCCAGAGCCACTCCGGGTTTCACCGGTGCAGATCTGAGCAACCTGCTGAATGAAGCAGCAATCATGGCAGCCAGGGATAATCGGCAGGCACTGTCCATGTCCGATATCAACGAGGCCATGATGAAAATCACCGCAGGACCTGCCAAGCGTAGTCATTTGCGCCAACGACAGGATTTAAAGGCCACTGCGATCCACGAGGTGGGCCATGCGGTGGCAATGTACTTGCTGCCGACAATAGGCGGTGTCCGGCATATAACCATCGTGCCCAGGGGTCAGTCCCTTGGTTCGACTTGGTCTGTACCGAAAGACGATTCCTCTAATATGACTCGGAATGAGATGTATGAGGAAATTGTCAGCCTGTTGGGAGGTCGTGTAGCAGAAGCACTGTATATTGGCGACATTTCCGTAGGAGCATCCAATGATATCGATCGGGCCACAAAGTTGGCACGGGATATGGTGGCACGCTATGGCATGTGCGAAAAACTGGGTACGGTTTCCTATCTGGACGGTGGAGAAGTATTTATTGGCCGTAATTACCAGACGACCAAAAGCTATTCCGAAAAGGTGGCGGCTACCATCGATGATGAGGTGAAGAACCTGATGGACAAAGCCTATGAGCATTGTAAGCAGCTGCTTTCTGAAAATAGCAACAAATTCCAAACAGTGGTTGACTTCCTGATGGAGCATGAGTCCATGACAGGTGCCCAGTTCAATGCCTGCATGGAAGGCCGCACCATTGAGGAGGCTTCGAATACCACCTTGTTGGACGATCATGGAGAATGATCGAGGAAATTTATAGCCTGATTTCATAAAAAAGCACCGGATCGTCCTGTGACGATCCGGTGCTTTTTTAGCGATTGATGGAAGCTGCCATACGGCGGTAGGTGTGGCGGATGCCACGAATAGCGATGGAATAGGATTGAATATTTTCCGGCAGGGCCATTCCACCATAACCGGAGTCACCCAGATGATGGATGTCTGCACCGGCCATCTTGCACATAAGGGCGATCTGCCGGATGGTGGCCACGTCTGCACCCTCTTGGGAGGTGCCGATGGAGGTAATGACCAATGCGCCCAGGCTGTGGGCATAGGCAATCAGCTCCTTGATATATTCCAAGGTCAGTCCGGGCACAGTGCCAGGGGCGGGCATGAGAATAATGTCTGCTCCGGCCTGCCGGAAGTCCTGAATGTCCTGCTTGGTCAGAATATTTTCTGCACCTTCGGTAATAATGCCGGAGGCGTGCATTTTTCCAGCAGCCAGAATGATCTTGTCGCCCAATTCCCGGTGGTAGAGTTCCAGCGTTTGGGTAATGGCTTCATTGGTGACGCCGATGCCGGGATTACCGGTGAGCAGAATAAAATCCACACCCATTTCCACTGCTTTTTTTGCATTGGTAAGGGTAGCTTTTCGCCCGGCGGTCAAAGCCCACATATTCTCCTGGGGATCCTCGGAAGAAAGACTTTGCTCTACAGGCTCCAAATTAATGCCCACAGGCCGTCCGGTTAGCTTTTTCAGAGTAGAGATTGTCTGCTCAGGTGCGGTCTTGGGAAGACCACGAATGACGGGATTTTGAACATCAAAAATATTCAGAAGCAAGATATCTGCGCCCATGGAAGCGGCAAACTCGGCGTTGGAAATATCGCCCAGCATGGGCTGGATGCAGCCAATGGTCTCACAGGCAATGGTGCGTCCTTCGGCGTGGGCAATGGAATGGAGCAGGCTCTGCTTGTCCATGGCGGCAAAGTCGGAAGCGTAGCAGTCTAACATTCTTTTCATAGGAAAAGCCTCCTTTTTATTTTTAGTATACCATAGGGAATAGCTGCTGGCAAGAGAAAATCTGGGGTACAATGACCCCAGATTTCATCCAATGATACCCAGATGCTCCAATAAAATCTTCAGACCCAGCAAAATCAGAATAACGCCTCCGGCGATTTCTGCTTTTTTCTCAAATCGATCACCAAAAATGTTGCCGATTTTTACGCCCATGGCCGAGGTGAAGAAGGTGATGATGCCAATCAGGGCAATGGCTAGCCAAATATTGACATTGCCGGCCAGTGCCATGGAAACGCCCACTGCCAGAGCATCAATGCTGGTGGCGATGGCCATAACGAACATGGTCCGGAAGCCAAAATCACCATTGCTTTCGTTGCTTTCTTCTTTTGAAAAAGCTTCCCGGAGCATATTGACACCAATCAAAGCCAGCAGAGCAAATGCGATCCAGTGATCGAATGCTTCAATGGCGGCAGAAAACAGGGTTCCCAAGAAAAAGCCGATCAAGGGCATCAATGCCTGAAATCCACCAAACCAAAGGCCGCAACAGCCCATTTCACCCAGACCTGCCTTTTTAGATGCTAAACCTTTGCATATGGATACGGCAAAGGCATCCATGCTCAGACCAATAGCAAGAAGAAAAAGCTCTCCTAATCCCATAAAACTTCCTCCGAATATGTAAATAACAGGCCAATTATACTATTATAGTCAGAATGTGTCAAGCGGTACGCCAGAAAAGCGTACCGCTGATGAGAAATTTAACAGTTTTCGTCCAGCATGATCCGTAAAATAGTCCGGTCTGTTTCTCGCATGCCTTCTCTGGCGAGGCGACCAACATTGCTGACCGTTTGGTCAGCACCCTTAGTGACAATACCGTCACCGCCAAAGAACTGCTGGTGTTCCAAATACATATTATATCCGAGAATGCCGGCATCGACAGCGGCAGCAATTTTGGCAGCGCAGGAGGGCTTGGCACCATCACAGATCGTACCGGAAAGAATTGCTACAGCATTGACCACGGTGTGGGCAATGGCTTCGTGGCGACCGCCGTGAAGATAGGCAATGCCTGCGCCTGCGCCACAACCGGCACTGATGGCACCGCAGTAGGCAGACAAGCGGCCAATACCGGTTTTTTGATGAATGGTGATCAGGTCGCTGAGGGCAACAGCTTTCAGCAGTTGCTCACGTTTGGCACCAAGACATTTTGCGTAAAAGACAACGGGAACACAGGCAGTGATACCCTGATTGCCACTGCCGGACAGGATGATGACCGGCATTTCGCAACCGCTCATACGAGCATCAGAACCGGCAGCAGCATAGGCGGCAGCACGGCGGTTGTTGGAAGTGCCCTGCTGGTGAATGATGACAGAGCCGATGTTAGCACCCCAGTCATGCTCCAGTCCTTCTTTTGCAATGGCCAGGTTATATTCAATCTGTCTACCGACACATTCTTCAATGTCAGCCACATCCAGCACTTCCGCAAAATCCACGATGCGTTCAATGCTCAGGCAAGACTTGTCAGTCAAATTGTCCTCAGAAGATTCCTCCACCGGCAATTCCAGAAGGATTTCATCATTGCGGCTCAAGTGGACAATGTTGGTGTGGTGATTGACAATGCGTACACGTGCAGTATTTTCACCGGCATGAAGTGTGATATCTATATCAAATATCAATTCAGAAGGGGAAGGGGCGATGTTGATGGTAGTTTGGGAGAGGTAGTTTTTCAGTTCTTGTTGCTGTTGCTCAGAAACAGAGGAAATAACTTCCAACTGACGGCTGGCGTCACCTGCCACTACACCGGCACATACAGCTGAGGCAATGCCACGCAGCCCACCAGTATTTGGAACGACAACACTTTTTACATTTTTGATAATATTGCCGCTGACCAGAACGTCGATTCGATCCGGTAACTGTCCCAGGATCTCCTTGGCCTTTGCGCCGGCATAAGCCAGAGCGATTGGCTCGGTGCATCCCATGGCGGGACGTAGTTCTTCTTTCAGGATAGAAACGAATTGCTGGTAGAGAGTATCTCCATGTTGCATAATGGAAGGCCCCTTTCAGTTATCTATATTTGTACATTATAGCACAGATACGTGAAAAATCAAGGGGGAGAATGTAGGCCAGAGAGGGACATAGCAGATAGAAAAATCCACCACAAAAAACTTTTAAAATTTTAAAAAAAGGTGTTGACATTTTGACATTCATAGTATATAATAGCAAAGTCGTCGGGCGACAGAGTACAACAAAATATGCTGCTATAGCTCAGTCGGTAGAGCGCATCCTTGGTAAGGATGAGGTCTCCAGTTCAAATCTGGATAGCAGCTCCAAAAAAGCTTCGGAGTAAATTCTTCGGAGCTTTTCCTTTTATGTGAAAAAGAACTGGAGACCTCATCCCATGGCCGAAGGCCAGATTCAATCGTGAGGTCTGTAAGGGCTCCTGGAAAGCTTGCTTTCCGGGAGAACGGTCACCAGTTCAAATCTGGATAGCAGCTCCAAACCCTTGATTTCCCAGTGAAATCAAGGGTTTTTCTTATTTCTAAACAAAAACTCAGACCGTATCCTTTTTGCCACTTTTTCGTGAAAGGAAGCGGTCTATTTTTGAAGCAAAAAATCAAATTAAATGAACAGTTGGATACATCGATAAAATCGGCATGGGAACGATTTATCATATCCCAGACAGCAAAGGGCGTTTCGTCCAGCACGATTAAAAATTATCATAGCCATTTGCGTGGTATCAGTAAATATTTGGATATTGAAATGGCAATCGGTCAGTTGACCAAAAGAAACTTGGAGGAAATGGTCGTTTCAATGCGGAAGGCTGGCTTGGCACATAATACAGTTGCCACATATTTGCGAGTGACAAATACTTTCCTGCGGTGGTGCAAGCAGGAGGGAATGACAACCGTGGTTATGGACAATATCAAAGAAAAAGATACGGTAAAGGAAACTTATACGGATGGGGAACTGGCGGTGCTGCTTGAAAAACCGAAAAAGGGTGGAGATTTCTGCGAATATAGAAACTGGGTGATTGTCAATTATTTGTTGAATTCAGGTTGTCGGGCGGCAACCATTCGCAATATCCAGAATCGAGATGTGGATTTGGAAAGTAGGCAAATTGTTTACCGACATACCAAAAGTGGAAAGGTGCAAATTAGTCCGTTGTGTTCCAGGATGGTGACAATTTTGAAAGAATACATGGGCATCAGGCGGGGCGAGCCGGAAGAATATCTATTTTGCAATCAATATGGGGAAATGCTTACGGAAAATGCACTAAGACTTGCCATAGCGCACTATAATAAATCCAGAGGTGTTCCAAAGACGAGCCTGCATTTGTTCAGGCACACTTTTGCGAAAAAGTATTTGCGGGATTGCGGCGGTAATGCTTTTATGCTGCAACGGCTATTGGGACACTCTACATTGGCTATGTCGAAGCGTTACTGCAATATTTTTGATGCGGACATTGCAAGAGGCTATGATCATTTTTCACCTCTGGCGCATATCAGCCAGACAAAGGAGAAAATAAGAAGGAACTAAGATTATCTTTCATAGAAAAGGGTGGATTTTGCGTATTTTAGGATTGAAAAA
>CAZHPO010000064.1:0-7839 GCA_964534615.1 uncultured Oscillospiraceae bacterium | reverse complement strand
CCTGCTGTGCCAATTTTGCACCTTGCTGCAAGATGGCCTGTTGCACCGCCTGCGGGTCATCACTGTCGCCGCTGCAACTGAGCATGGCGCAGCCGTCCACCGTGTCAAAGCCGCCGCCAAAGGAGGTATCGATCAACCCCTGTTCGTACAGGCGCATATAAAGCTCCGATGACTCGCCAAACAGCGCCTCCGCTGCCAAATCGCCAATCAGCTCCCGGCGGATGGCTGCTTCTCCCTTTTCTGGGCAGGTAGCCTTAAACGCCATTGAGAACAGAGGCATTGCCACTTCCATGCATTGGGTCACAAGTGGTTGACTGCATCGCATTTGCTCCTGGGGCAAGGGTGCCTTTTCACCCATGGGACGTTTTTCATCCCCCAGAACCTGTCTTGCAATTTGGCAGACCTGATCCGCATCCACATCGCCCACCACACACAAGGTCATATTTTCCGGTGTATAGAAGGCCCGATGGCAAATTTCCAGCAATTCCGGTGTAATGGTGGCAATGGATGCAACACTGCCCAGAATCGGTACCCGGATCGGGTGTTTTTCATAGAGCGCTTCCATAAGATTTTCAAAAACCTTCCCTCCGGGTTCGTCTGCGCTCATGCCGATCTCCTGACCGATAATTCCCTGTTCCCGTGCAACGCTCTGATCCGTAAAATAAGGGGTAGATACAAATTCCAGCAACAAATGCAGGGCTTCTTCAAAATTTTCTGTACAGGAGATGTAATATGCGGTCATATCATAACTGGTGAAAGCATTGACGTTTACGCCCAGCGCCGCAAATTCGGCGGTCACATCCCGGTCAGGAAGTTCAAACATCTTGTGTTCCAGATAATGGGCAATTCCGGCCGGAACGCTGTAGGGTTTTCCCTGGAATGTAAATTCTGTATGGATAGAGCCAAAATCCACGGCAAAATAACACAGTTTCTTTGTAAATCCCGGTTTTCGGTTCACAAACACCTGCAAACCATTGGGCAGAACATCTGTATAAAGGGTCTCATCCAATGCCGGATAATATCGCTTATTCATGGTTGACCCCCTTTAAGAAAAAGCTGCTGTGGAAACTGACCGTATTGGCCGCCTCCACCACATCGGCAACGGATACCCGGCGAATTTCATCCGCATACACTTCCGGGCTTCTGTTCATGCCGCTGATGGCCGTGGTAGAAAAGAAGCTCTCCATTGCACTGGGGCTATCATAAATGGCCCGTAGTCCCGACAAAACCGCTTCCTTGGCTGCATCCAATTCCTGTTGGGTCACCGCCCCCTGCTGGCAGGCAAGCAATTGCTTTAAAATGGCCTCTTTCGTCTCCTCAAAGCGGCAGGTATCAATGCCGGCAAATACCGTTACCAGACCTTTGGAACCATAGTAACCAGAACCAATGGCATAACACAGAGATCGTTTTTCCCGAACCTGCATAAAAAGTTTGGAGGTCTGCCCCGATCCAAAAATACAGTTACACAGTTGCATGGCCGCAAAACGAGGATCTCCATAAGTAATGGGGGTCACGAACCCCATAGCCAGTTTTGCCTGGGCGATCTCCATGGTTTCGCTGCGGCAGCTTTTCTTGCCGGGGACAAACACCGATTGCAGCGGCAGTGGGGTAAGGTCTCTTTCCAGCTTTCCAAAAACAGGCTTCAAAAGTGCGGCTACCTGCTGGATGGGTGCTGAACCCACATAGAATATCTCCACCGGACTTTCTGTCAGCACTTTTTGATAATGGGCAAAAGCGGATGCAGGTGTAATACGCCGCACATCCGATATCTGTCCCAGTCTGGGCACAGCATACGAGTCGCCCTTGCACATATTTTTCAATAATTTGCCGGAGGCGTAAGCCTGTTTGTCATTTCGCTGCGCTTCCAGCGCCGAGATCAGGTTTTTCTTTTCGCTGCGGACAAATTCCCTGCAAAAGATGCCCTTTTCCCGTACCGGGCAAAAAAGCAACTGTCCAAGAAATTCCACCATAGGCTCCAGCACACGATCCCCAGGAAGTGCAAACCGGTCTTCAATAAACCGGCAACCCAGTCCCATGGCCTGATAGTCCCCCACCCGGCGAACCTGCGCGCCCACGGAAGCACCATACAGGTCATCCAGGCGGGCAGTGATCTGCCGAAGATCAGGGGCTGTTTCACATCCGCGCAGCAAAAGCTCCGGGATCAACGCATTCAGCGCCGCTTCCTGCCGTTCCATCGGCCGCAGGAATTGCACGCTCAGCACTCCCTGCTTAAAGCGATCCGTGCAGATACTGCGCAAGGTAATGCCGGGAAAAAGTTCTAGGGTTTGATACATGGATTTCTCCTTAAAATAGTTCACATCTTTTCTCATTATACATCAAAGCTTAAAAAATAGCAATCTCTAAAAAATTGCGGCTTTTTAGTTGCCAGACGGCACTTTTTGCGCTACAATAGAAAATAGAAAAATATTGCAAGCACAGCAAGGAGGACATTATGGCCTGGCTTGAAATTTCCCTTTCCACCCGATGCGGCGCTATGGAAGATGCCGCCGCAGCCCTGACCGCCGGAGGTTTTTCTGATCTAGTTATGGAAGATCAGCAGGAATTTGAAACTTTTCTGGAAGAAAATCGGGAATACTGGGACTATATCGACGAAAAATTACAAGAAAAACTCCAAGGTCTATCCTGCATCAAGCTCTACCTGGAGGAAACAGACACCACCGGTATGACCAAGCTGACCGCATTGGTGGAAAAAATGCGGCAAAACCCCAATTACGGCCCCTTGGAAATGACCGTTGCGCCATTGCCGGAAACCGACTGGTCTGAAAGCTGGAAGGAAAACTACCCTCCACAGCCCATTGGCGAAAACCTGACCGTACTTCCCTACTGGCTGGCCGACAGCGATGACAGCGGCCGGATCCCCATTATTTTGGATCCGGGTCTGACCTTTGGCACAGGTGCCCACGCATCCACCCAGATGGTGATGGAGGCCATGGAAAAGACTATCCTCCCCGGTTTCCGATGTCTGGATCTGGGCAGTGGCAGCGGTATTCTTTCCATTGCCGCCCTGCGACTGGGCGCCCAGACCGCAGTAGGTGTGGACATTGATCCCAAGGCCGAGGACATTGCACGGGAAAATGCCGCCTACAACGGTTTTTCCCAGCCTGCATTCACAGCCCTGACCGGCAATGTCACCGGCGACAAGAAAATGATGGATGCCCTTTCCAGAGAGCATTACGATCTGGTACTGGTCAACATCGTGGCTGATGTGATCATCAGTCTTGCCCCGGTACTGCCCCACTTTCTGGACGAAGGTACCAAACTGATCTGTTCCGGCATTTTAGATAGTCGTCTTGCAGATGTCATGTCTGCTTTGGATCAGGCCGGTATCACAGTCACGGCGATCCACGCCAAGGAAGACTGGCGTTGCATAGAAGGAAAGAGGAGATAAGCTATGAGTATTTCCTACCGCACTCGGCAAAATCTGCGCAGCTCCCTCTCCATTGCGATCACCGCCATCGTTATTACGGTGCTGGTGCTATTGTGTCTGTTGATATGGCTGCAACGATTTATCGTCTACACGGACGACGGGGTGATTCTGGATTTTGATCAAAACAAGGATTTTGGGCAGAGTCAGCTTCCCGAAGCCAACAAGCAGCCGCCTTCCGCCACCATTCACTATAGCGACACCCCCTATCAGGAAGGTCTGTTGCAACTTTCCGGCTACTATATTTCCCCCAACGATCTGATGAAAGACCCTCAGGCCGTTCAGGAAAAGCTGGCCACTTTGCCGGAGGGCACACCGGTGCTGATGGATGTAAAAGGCTATCGTGGCTATTTTTACTATTCCACCGCAGTCGGCATCAACACCTCCAGCAGCTACAACATCCAAAAAATGGATGCACTCATCCGCTGGCTGGCAGAAAGCGATCTGTACGTCATCGCCCGGATGTCTTCACTGCGTGACTTTGAAACCGTATGGCACAACGACTCCTGTGGTCTAAAAACCACCTCCGGCGTAACATACTACGACCAGGGTGACTATGGCTTAGGCTATTGGCTGGATCCCACCAACACCACGGTACAGAATTATTTGATCGATGTGATCAACGAACTGAAAAGCAAAGGATTCGACGAAGTAGTGCTGCAAAATTTCTGCTTCCCCCAAAGTGAAAATCTGTCATTCAAGCAGGATAAGGCCGAAGCCTTGCAACAGTGTGCCCAAAAGCTGCTGTCCTCCTGTGCCACCGATGATTTTGCCATTTCCTTCTCCAGCGAGGATCCCAATTACCGGCTGCCGGAAGGCCGTTGCCGACTATATCTTGAAAATATTTCCGCAGAAGATGCACAAGCCGCATGGGATTCTGCCTCCGTGGAAGAAAAGCGGCGTTATCTGGTATTCATCGCCCCCGGTGGCGACACCCGATATGACATCGAAAACGGCGTTTTGCGACCTCTGCCATAAACACAACAAGGAATTATGTATTTACTTCTACTTTCACTGATCTACCTGGCCTTTATCAGTCTGGGACTGCCTGACTCTCTGCTGGGCTCTGCCTGGCCCACCATATACCCCGCTATGGACGTTGACATCAGCTCCATGGGGCTGATCACCATGACCATTTCCGGCGCCACCATCTGCTCCAGTCTTTTTTCGGAACGTCTGGTCAACCGTTTTGGCACAAGGATCGTGGTGGTAAGCAGTGTTCTGCTGACCGCCATTGCCCTGTTCGGTTTTTCCACAGTTACCGCTTTCTGGATGTTCCTGCTGTGGGCCATTCCCTATGGTCTGGGAGCCGGTGCCATTGATGCGGCACTGAACAACTATGTGGCACTCCACTATAACGCCCGTCATATGAGCTGGCTGCACTGTTTTTGGGGTGTAGGCACCATCATCAGTCCCTCTATCATGTCCTATGCTCTGTCCACTGGCTCCTGGGCACTGGGTTACAAAGTCGTGGCCGCCCTTCAGCTCCTGATTGCCCTGATTCTGATCTTATCTTTACCGGTGTGGAATATCCATAAAAAGAGTACAGCCGCAGATGTCCAGGCCAAGCCCCTGGGCATTGGCGGCGCCATTCAGATCCCCGGCGTACTGCCGATGCTTTTGGGCTTTTTCTGCTATTGTGCAGCAGAAAACACCGTCATGCAATGGGCCTGCTCCTATCTGGTGCAGGTGCGGCATATCAGCGCAGAAACCGCCGCTGCTCTGGGCGGACTGTTCTACCTGGGCATGACCATTGGCCGCCTGATTTCCGGTTTTTTGACCAACCGGTTTGGGGATCGAAAAATGATACGCTATGGTGCCTGCATTGCCCTGTTGGGCGTCGTGTTGCTGGTATTGCCTGTGGATCTGGATCTCCTGCGATTTGCCGGATTTATCATCATCGGTTTGGGCTGCGCTCCCATCTATCCGTCCATCATCCATGCCACGCCTGCCTCATTCGGAGCCGACAATTCCCAGGCCATCATCGGCATTCAAATGGCTTTTGCCTATGTGGGTGCCACTTTCATGCCGCCGCTGTTCGGCCTGTTGGCTCAGTACATTTCCATGAAGCTGCTGCCCCTGTACCTGGCTGTTTTCCTCTGTTCCATGCTGGCACTGCTGCAACGATCTTACCGCCGGGCACCAAATCCGGAAACAAAACCGCCTCGCAACTGAGCGAGGCGGTTCTCATTTTATTATTTTGTCTGAATCTCGTCCTCGACATCCTCAACGATGGAACGAAATTTGATATAGGTATTGGCATCTTCCAAATCTTCGCTTAACGTTCCGATCAGGGCAATGATCTCATCCATTCTTTCCCGGCACTGAGTCGGGTGATCCTGCAAAGTATCCACAAAATTTAAATACTCTATCAAATAAACTGATTCGACAGAGCCGGGGGTTTCCAGAGCCAGAACCTCATATGTTCCTACAAAATGATTGAAGGCAGATACACCATGCCAATAAGCACTCTCGCTCGGCTTCTCCGCATAAGTCTCAAACCATTCTATGGAGGATTTCAGCGTATGCACACATTCTGCTTGCAGCTGCTGCCGGTGCGCCTCGGCCTGTGTCTGTTTGCCCATTTGATTTCCCAGACAGAAAGAGCTGAAAATGGCAACAATCAAAATTCCAATTGCCAAATATTTCTTCATAATAACTCCTTTCACCGCTGAATTTGCACTTTTTACTTTCTTTTTTATTATAGTGTATTCCATCTTTGCTGTCAATAAAAACTTTCCTGACAATCCCTATTGACAAAGCGTAGAAACCAGTGTATCATAACTGTACTAGTACACTTCAGGAAAGGAAACTATGATGAGCAGTATTTTTGATGAAAAAATCCCCCGTTTTAACACGGCTTGTAATAAATTTGACTCCATTCCCAAAAACGGTCTGCCCATAGATACCATCCCCATGTGGGTAGCCGATATGGACTTCCGTGCCCCCCAGTGCGTTCAGGATGCCCTGGCCGAAACGGTAAAATTCGGCATTTTCGGCTATGGTCTGGTGGACGAAAGTTATTATCAGGCAGTCCGTGGCTGGTTCCTGCGCCGCCACAACTGGGAGATTCAGTGGGAGTGGATGGTGCACACCCCCGGTTCGGATGCCGGTCTTGCTGCTGCCGTTCGCTGCGCCACCAACCCCGGTGATGCTGTGATGCTGATGAGCCCGGTGTACTACCCATTCTATGATGTGATTCGCTTAAATGGTCGAAACCTGGTGGACAGCCCGCTCAATTATGATGACGGCCGCTACACCATAAACTTTGATGACATGGAAGAAAAGATCAAGGCCAACCATGTCAAACTGTTGCTTCTGTGCAATCCCCACAACCCGGTAGGCCGGGTGTGGACGGTGGAGGAACTGCAAAAGGTCGGCACATTGGCGGAAAAATACGATCTGACCGTTGTATCTGACGAGTTGCACAGCGATTTTTCCTATCCCGGTCATCCCCACACCCCCTTCCTGAAAGCCTGTCCCAACCGTCTGGAGCGGACGGTGGTATGCACCGCCGCCTCCAAGAGCTTCAATCTGGCTGGCCTTCGGACCTCCAACATCTTCATCCCCGGTGCAGAACTTCGTGTCGCTTTTAAGGAAAAGCTGGAAGCAGCCGCCATCCGAGAGCCCAACATGCTGGGCTTCATCGCCACCAAGGCAGCCTACAACGGCGGCGAGCAATGGTTTGAAGAATGTAAAGCCTATATTCAGGGCAATCTTGCCTATGTTCGTGATTTTTTGAAGGAAAACCTGCCCCAGATCCGTCTGGTAGAGCCAGAAAGCACCTATGTAGCCTGGATCGACTGCACTGCACTGGGCTTAAGCAAAGAACAGCTGGACGATCTGATTTTGAACAAGGCTCGAATCTGGCTGGACACCGGCAGCATTTTCGGTGAAGCCTCTGCCCTGTTCCAGCGAGTGGTATTGGCTTGCCCCCGCAGCACTGTGGAAGAAGCCATGGAACGGCTGAAAGAAGCGGTCAACAGCCTGGCGAATGTGTAAAAATGATACCCTCCCCTCTGGGGAGGGTGCCCCTACGAAAAATTTTTAATTTGTTATCAGCAAACTGTACTATTACAATTCATACGTTTCACACAGAAAAGGAGGTGCTTTCATGGTACATCTGGACTATCGGGATGCCAGACCCATCTATACCCAGATCGTCGACGGCTTCCGGGAGCAGATTCGCTCCGGTATTTTACAAATAGGAGACAAACTGCCATCTGTTCGAGAATTGGCATCGGAGCTGACCATCAATCCCAACACCATTCAGCGTGCCTATCGAGAGCTGGAAATGGGGGGCTGGATCGCCACCGTCCCCGGCAAGGGCTGCTTTGTTCACGGCATTCCGGCACAGGCTCAAATGGAGCAGCAAGCTCTGCTTCAGAATTTTG
>CAZHPO010000063.1:0-8075 GCA_964534615.1 uncultured Oscillospiraceae bacterium | reverse complement strand
CGGGAGCCTTGACGCAAACGCAGTTGAAGTTACCACGCAGGCGGTTGACCAGCAAAGTTGCCAGAGCATCGCCCTCCACATCCTCGGCAATGATCATCATCTTTTTGCCGGCCTTGACAACAGGCTCCAGAATGGGCAGGATCTCCTGAATGGAGGAGATCTTCTTATCAGTGATCAGGATATAAGCATCGTCCAAAACGGCTTCCATCTTGTCGGTATCGGTGACCATGTAGGGGGAGATATAGCCCCGGTCGAACTGCATACCTTCCACGACCTCCAGACCGGTCTCGGCGGTCTTGGACTCTTCGATGGTGATCACACCTTCGGTGCCCACCTTCTCCATGGCCTCGGCAATCAGGCGGCCAATGGACTCGTCACCGGAGGAAACGGTGCCCACACGGGCAATGTCTTCGCTGCCGGACACGGGCACAGAGTTGGCCTTGATTGCCTCCACAGCTGCTTCCACAGCTTTTTCGATGCCCTTACGCATAACGATGGGGTTGGCACCGGCGCTCAGGTTCTTCAGGCCCTCTCTGGTGATGGCCTGTGCCAGAACCGTTGCGGTGGTGGTGCCGTCGCCAGCCACGTCATTGGTCTTGGTGGCCACCTCACGAATCAGCTGTGCGCCCATGTTCTCGAAGGCATCCTCCAGCTCGATCTCCTTGGCGATGGTCACGCCATCGTTGGTGATCAGAGGTGCGCCGTACTTTTTGCCAAGCACCACGTTGCGACCCTTGGGGCCCAGAGTAACTTTCACGGTATCAGCCAGCTGGTCAATACCGGATTGCAGCTTCTTGCGAGCATCCTCGCCATAAACGATCATCTTTGCCATAAAAATGCCTCCTTATTCGCCCACGACAGCCAGAATGTCTTCCAGCTTTACAAACTTATAGTCCACGCCATCCAGCTTGATCTCGCTGCCGACGAACTTGCCGACTACAACCAGATCGCCGGATTTCAGTTCGGCTGCATCCGGGCCTGCGGCTACGACCTCGTAAATTGCGGGCTTTTCCTTATTGGTGGTTGCCAGGATGATACCGGAAGCGGTGGTCTCCTGTGCTTCTTTTTGCTTGAGCAGCACATTGTCTGCCATGATACGCTTGAATGTCATGTGTATGCCTCCAAAACGATATTTTTATCGCAGGTCTGAGGAAAACTCCCCTGCTCTGTTTGCGGTTTTAGCACTCTTTTCTTCTGAGTGCTAACTTAGTATATCCCATTCCTTTCCAAAATGCAAGAGGGAATTTGTCGAATTGCGTGAATATTTTGTAAATCCTTCCTTTTTATCAAAAACAGCCCTCCAAAAAGGAGGGCTGTCTGTTTACAATCGTTTTCCCAACGGCTCAGAGTCTTCCTGCGCCAGCAGCAGGTCTGATAAAATGGAATTAGACACCAGAAATCCCTCCGGTGTCAGCCGATAGCCGCCGTGTCCGTTGCACAGGGCATGATTGCGCTGGCAGGCAGTATCCAGGATTTCTGCCAAAGGCGTAAAGTCCAGCAAATACTTTTTTTCATATTCTTCCCGGCTAATTCCGGCAGTGGTTCGCAACCGCAGCATCAGATACTCTCCGGCTCGTTCCCGGCTTTGGATCTGCTCACTTTCCCGCAGGATCTGACCACCGGTGGTCACGCCATCGATATAGGCACGGATGTCCCGAATATTGGAAAACCGCTTCCCGGCAAAATCAGAGCTGGCATCCGGTCCAAATCCCAGATATTCTCCACCCATCCAGTATTTCAGATTATGCTTTGACGCCATTTCTCGCTTTGCGAAGTTGGAAATCTCGTATTGACGGTATCCTTTTAACCGCAATATCTCCACCATCGCCAGGTACATATCCGCCTGCATATCGTCATCGGCCAGATCACAGCTGTCCTGCCGTTGATAAAGGGGCGTTCCCTCCTCCAGCTTCAAGCCATAACAGCTGATATGTTCCGGTGCCAAATTCAATATATTTTCCACCGTTGCCTTCCATCCTTCCAGGGTCTGCCCCGGCAAACCATACATCAGATCAACGGACAGATTGCGAAATCCGACCTTGCGGATCATCTCTACCGCCTGAACCGCCTGGGCATAGGTATGAGGTCTTCCGATTTCCTTTAAAATGCCGTCATCGTCACACTGAATGCCCAAACTGACCCGGTTAAATCCCTCCGCACGTAGACGGCGCAAAAGCCGTGGAGTAACAGAGTCCGGATTGGCTTCAAAGGTAATTTCCGCATTGGAGTCCACATCAAAATATTTGCGAATGGTATTCATAATGGTAGCCAGACCGTTCGCCCCAAAATAGCTGGGCGTACCGCCGCCAAAGTAGATGGTATCCACTCGATAACCCGGAGCCAAAGGGCCGGTTTCCCGGATATGGGTGCAGATCGCCCGAAGATATTCATCCATCAGCTTATCATTTTTTTCAGGCAACGAATAAAAGTCGCAGTATTGGCACTTACTGCGGCAAAAAGGAATGTGAACATAAAGTCCCAGTGGGATCTTATCGTTTCGGACAAACAGTGCCATAAAAGCCTCCAAGAAATGACATTTTTCTAATTATAACACGAAAACCATAATGGTGCAACGAAAAAGTGCGCCGCCAGCAGGCAGCGCACTTGATTTTATTTTGCAGACTTTGCCAATCTGCGCTCCTGCTTGGTATGGAAGAACTTTTCCAGTTCCGGCACCAGAATCAGGCAGATCAGGGTGGCAGTAAATCCACCATTATACAGACAGTAACCACCATGCAGATTGGGCACGGAGGTGACCAGCAGATAGTGCAGTCCGGCGGCCAGCATACCGCAGGGCCAGCCATACTTATCGGCAATGGGGCTCAGGCCGTTGGCGTAGCACAAGCCCACCACAATGGCCTGGGCATTGATGGCATTGGTGAAATTCCCCCCAAACAAGGGTGCAATGGCACCGAAGAACAGGCTCATTACCAGATATCCTGCCATAATCGGCCAGACATTGGCCGGATGAGAACCGGAATTGCAACAGGCCAGCATACAGAAAATGACACCAAAGGTAACACCGTTGAACGTCGCACCGATCAGGTTATAGTAACCCAGGATCATAAATCCAAAAACGCCCACATTCATCAGCATCACGTGATTGCCATAAGCAGAAGAAAAAGAGGTGACCTGATCCGGATCCTTCAGCAGGATCCAGTAGTCCTTGGGTCTGCATCCCAGCAAAAACGCAAAGATGATACACAGGCCAAACACAACACCGCAGAAGATGTTTACCGTCATTCGACTGGCTACCTGCAAAGTCGCAGCATCCGGTGCAGCAGGGAGTGCCACGCCCATGGTCTTATACAGCGCCGCATTCAGGAAGAAGGCAGTCATGCCCACAGGCAACGCCGCACTATACAGGGCAAAGCCTTTATGCACCTTGGGGGAGTGTGCCAGACCCGCAGGCAGGAAGAAGCCGATGATCAGACCCACAAGGATGGCCAAACCTGCGCCCAGCAGATTAAATCCTACCACCTCCGCATGGGGATAGCGCAGCAAAAGATCGGAAATCAGCGGCGCAATACCCGTAGAGAACAGCATGGCATTGACATTGGCACTGACCTTTTCCCGCTTAACGGCGCAGTACAGCAGTACGCCCAGCATGGTCGGCAGAATGTTCAGGGGATTGATGCCCCAGGAGCCGAAGCCCACTGTCAGCAAAAAGGCCAGCGTTGATACATTGTTGACTGTGGCTTTCAGCAGACAGAACAGCAGCAGACAAACCAGTGCTACCATGCCCATATTGAAAAAGGTAGCTGCATAGCCTCCCAAGTAAAAATAGTTGGTGGAAACTTTGCAGGTAGAGGTCAGAATTTTGATCCATCCCTCGAACATCCTTGCCCGATCAGGCATATAGAAAGCGGCAATCAGAAAACAGGCAGTAACAAATCCAAAAAAAAGCTTTAAAAAGTTGCTCTCCGACAGATTTTTAATCTTTTTCATCGAATATTTCCCTCAATTAAAAGATAAAATGTCCTGCCCCGTTGGGACAGGACATTTGGTATCCTTCGTATTTAAATGCGCTCGGCAGCTTCCACCACATGCTTCATCAACACGGAAGTGGTCACGGAGCCGACACCACCGGGAACCGGAGTGATGGCCTCGACAATGGCCTCCACTTCCTCAAACTTGGCATCACCGGCGATACCACCCAGACCGCCCTTGGCATTGGGCTTGTTGGCATCCCAGTTGATAGACACATCGATGACCACCTGACCGGGACGGACATAC
Source organism: uncultured Oscillospiraceae bacterium (assembly GCA_964534615.1). GTDB lineage: Bacteria > Bacillota > Clostridia > Oscillospirales > Oscillospiraceae > Faecousia. Next base: position 3,839 of record CAZHPO010000063.1, on the reverse strand, counting down.
TCGGCAGTCAGGCTGTTCAGCACGCCAGCAGCAGACACAATGATATCAGCATTGCGGCAGATCTCGGCGGTGTTGGTGGTCTTGGTGTGGCAGACGGTAACAGTGGCGTTCTTACCCATGAGCATCATGGCAGCAGGCTTACCGACCACCAGAGAGCGGCCAATAACAGCAGCAGACTTGCCCTTGCAATCGATGCCGTAGAAGTCCAGAATTTCCATGCAGGCTGCGGGGGTGCATGGCGCAAAGCCCAGATCGTTCAGGCCCTCAAACACACCGGCGTTAGACATATGGGTCATGCAGTCCACATCCTTCTTGGGATCCAGACGGTTGCAGATCTCATTCTGATCGTTCTTCAGGTGCTTCGGCAGAGGACGGAACATCAGCACACCGTGGATGGAAGCATCGGCATTGACTTCGTCGATGACGGCCAGAACCTGCTCCTTGGTAGCATCCTCAGGCAGAACAAAGTTCTTCACTTCCACGCCCACCAGCTCGGCACGCTTGGTTGCGCCCTTTTCATAGGACAGGTCGGAGGGATTCTCGCCCACACGGACGATACCCAGAGTGGGCACAATGCCCTTTTCTCGCAGCGCAGCGGTACGCTCCTGCAGTTTCGCATTCAGGGCATCGGTAACTTCCTTGCCCAGCAACAATTTAGCCATTTTATTTTCCTCCAATTTCTTACTGACCGAAACCGGCCTTGACAGTATTGAAAATTTCATCGGCCATGGCGCAGTATTTGATGAGCATGCCATTGGCCTTAGCGTTCATTTCTTCAGCAACTTCCCGATTCTTCAGGCTCTTGGTGTTGATGAATACATTCAAAGAAGCAGCCTGCAATGCAGCCTTGCAACATACGGCACCGCAGCCTGCATCAGAAACAGCCAGACGGCTGCCCTTGGCGGCAAATACCGCAATGTACTCAATGGCCTGGCAGCACAGCTCCATAATGTGCATGGGGGTAGAGCAGGCGATGATGGTCGCTTCCTCCATGATCTTGTCCCGGTTGGGGTCATCCTTAGGAATGCCATAAGCCTTTGCCAGAGGCAGGAAGTTGACTTCGTCCGCTTCCACCTGATTCAGCAACTCCGTCTGCAAAGCGTCGCATTTGGCTTTCAGAGCGATAATCTCCTCCTCCACTTCGGCATACTTCTTCTTGCCAACGGTCAGAGAGCCCACCATATTACCCAGGGCAGTGCCGATGGCACCCACCAGGGCAGCTGCGCCGCCGCCACCGGGAGCCGGTGCATCCGATGCCAGAACTTCTACAAATTTCCGGCAGTTTTCCATTGTCATATCCATAATTTGTTTCTCCTAAATGAATTAGTCTTTAACTGGGGAAAAGCACAGGCGGGGGCCGCCTGTGCTTTTAAAAATCGGGAATTAGAACAGGCCGGAGATCTTGCCGGTCTCGTCCACGTCGATACGCTCAGCAGCAGGAACCTTGGGCAGACCGGGCATGGTCATGATCTCACCGGTCAGTGCAACCAGGAAGCCAGCGCCGGCAGAAACCTTGATGTTACGCACGGTGATATTGAAACCACGGGGTGCGCCCAGCTTGGTCTGATCGTCGGTGAAGGAATACTGGGTCTTTGCCATGCAAATGGGCATCTTATCGTAGCCCAGTTCGGTCAGGGTCTTGATCTGCTTCTCTGCGTTGGCAGTGAAGGTCACGCCGTCAGCATGGTAGATCTTCTGAGCGATGGCCTCGATCTTCTCCTTGATGGACAGATCCAGCTCGTAAGAGAAGGTGAAGTCATTCTCCTGCTCGCACAGACGGACAACTTCCTTCGCCAGCTCAATGCCGCCTTCGCCGCCCTTGCCCCAAACTTCGCTCAGAGCAACATTGACGCCCAGCTCACGGCACTTGGTCTCGATGAGCTTCAGTTCAGCCTCCGTGTCGGTGGGGAAACGGTTGATTGCGACCACGCAAGGCAGCTTGTAGACCTTGGTGATGTTCTCAACGTGCTGCAGCAGGTTGGGCAGACCCTTTTCCAAAGCCTCCAGGTTCTCATTGCCGGTCTCGGCCTTGGGAACGCCGCCGTTGTACTTCAGGGCACGGGCAGTGGCCACCAGAACCACGCAGGAAGGCTTCAGGCCAGCCATACGGCACTTGATATCCAGGAACTTCTCAGCACCCAGGTCAGCACCAAAGCCAGCCTCGGTGATGGCGTAATCACCCAGCTTCAGGGCAATCTTGGTAGCGGTAACAGAGTTACAGCCGTGGGCGATGTTGGCGAAGGGACCACCGTGGACAAATGCAGGTGTATGCTCCAGAGTCTGCACCAGGTTGGGCTTCAGAGCATCCTTCAAAAGAGCAGCCATAGCGCCCTGAGCATTCAGGTCACCGGCGGTAACGGGTTTGCCAGCGTAGGTATAGCCAACCACCAGACGGGACAGACGCTCCTTCAGGTCGTTGATGTCAGCAGCCAGGCACAAAACAGCCATGACTTCGGAAGCAACGGTGATGTCGTAGCCATCCTCACGGGGAGTGCCGTTGACCTTACCGCCCAGGCCGTCCACCACGTTACGCAGCTGACGGTCGTTCATATCGACGCAACGACGCCAGGTGATCTGACGGGGGTCGATGCCCAGAGCATTGCCCTGGTAAATATGGTTGTCGAGCATCGCAGCCAGCAGGTTATTGGCAGCGCCGATGGCGTGGAAGTCACCGGTAAAGTGCAGGTTGATGTCCTCCATGGGAACCACCTGAGCGTAGCCGCCGCCGGCAGCGCCGCCCTTAACGCCGAACACGGGGCCCAGAGAAGGCTCACGCAGCGCAACCATTACATTCTTACCAATGCGGCGCATACCATCAGCCAGACCGACGGTAGTAGTGGTCTTGCCCTCGCCGGCAGGGGTGGGGTTGATAGCGGTGACCAGAATCAGCTTGCCATTGGGCTTGTCGGCCATATCCTTCAGGATATTGTAGTCAACCTTTGCCTTGTAGTTGCCGTACTGCTCCAGATACTTTGCATCGACGCCAGCGGTCTTAGCGACTTCGCTGATGTGCTGCATTTGGGTTTCCTGTGCGATCTCGATGTCAGTTTTGAATGCCATAATATGTACTCTCCTTGTATTATTGCTGGTGCCTGCCGTTTTCTGTGGCTCGGCCCATACAGGATTTACACAGCTGCCGTTGAAATGGCTCACTGTGCATTTATTCGGTATACAAATACCGAAACGAGTATATCATCTATTTACCCTGATGTCAACATATTTTTGCAACTTTTCCGTGCAAAATGAGCAAAAAAAATCACAGGGCGGCAACTGCATACCGCCCTGCGATCACTTCATAAACTTGTCAATGGCAGCGCACAATTCGTCGATGGCCTGCTCATCCCCTGCCGCCACAGCATCCACCATACAATGGCGCATATGATCCTGCAGGATCACCTTTCCCGTGTTTTCCAAGGCAGAACGTACTGCCGCCAGCTGGATCAACACCTCCGAGCAATCGTAGCCCTCTTCTACCATCCGCTTGACCTTTTCCAGATGGCCGATGGCCCGAGCCAGCCGATTGACCACCGCCTTCTGATTTTCATGGACGTGGCCATGGCTATGGGCGATGCCATGGGCGTGCAGATAGGCATGGTCATGTTCGTGATCATGGTCGTGATGTTCCATGGGAAAGCCCTCCTTTTCCTTGTTTTTTATGATTATACCTTATTTTATCCCCGTTGGCAAGTCCCCCCGGGGGATAGAAAAGAAATGTTTTGACATTCCGCCTTCTTACGGATATAATGAAGAAAAAAGCAAAGGAGTGTTTTTATGCACATCGATCACGAGCATCCCCACACCCACGATCATCTCCACGGCGAAGGCAGCGAACACACCCA